>NZ_FNSW01000001.1:327750-655500 GCF_900104695.1 Paenibacillus sp. GP183 | reverse complement strand
GTTCGACAAGCGTTTCTACACTGCGCTAATCGACGGCATTCTGCTGCCTGCCCTTAAAAACCCGCAAACAGCTCCAAATGACATGGATCGATGATGACCAGGCTCTTACTAGAAGAATCTGGCCATTATGCCGAGTGGCC
The DNA here is from genome assembly GCF_900104695.1 of Paenibacillus sp. GP183. Classification (NCBI taxonomy): domain Bacteria; kingdom Bacillati; phylum Bacillota; class Bacilli; order Caryophanales; family Paenibacillaceae; genus Paenibacillus; species Paenibacillus sp. GP183. The sequence continues at coordinate 655,360 of NZ_FNSW01000001.1, read as the reverse complement.
GAAAATTAAATGATTATGTGGCCGGATTTTCAGTTAACAAATACAACGGATCCAGATAAGTCTTATAGTCTTATGTTCAGGCATTTGGTTAAGTATTTCCTAAGTTGCTGACAAAATACGCTGCTTAACTTTGCCACCATCACGATACGACTCAACTAAGCTCCAATAATAAGTACCAACGACTATTTTTCGACGTAGGTTTTTCCACCAAATAATCCGATTTAACGATACAATTTACATGGTCGGCTATTCCACCACAAATTCCGAATAGCATTTGTTTCAAATTCCTTTTGTAAAAAGAAAATAAACCATTAGATTGAAAAATATAGTATTAGACTAAAAAATAAAGTTGTAGACTGACATTGAGGCATTAAGCTAACGGAGAACGATAGTTGAGCAACAGGATCGTGCAATTAATACATAGGTCATCATTACTGGTGGAAATGAAGGGATGACGACATGGATGATGAAATCACTATCCAGGTTTTGAAATTTGGTGATCACCTACATTATGAGTGGACAACAAAGCTTTTAGAAAAAACCGAAACTCATATTTTTGTGTTAGGTGAATACGGAAGAAAATTAAACCATCACACTAAGCAAAAAATATTTACAGTAGATAATTGGACAATTGAATTTTTTTCATTTGATTTGTGGTTTACTGTCAGCGCTGACGTAGTTGACGGGAAGATAAAGCAGTACTATTGCAATATTAACGAACCTGCGAAGATCAAGGGAAATACAGTTTCATTTGTAGATTTAGACCTAGATCTAATCCAACGAAACGGTGATTGGAAGGTTGTTGATGAAGATGAATTTGAAATCAATTCTGTTAGATTTAATTATCCAGAAGAATTAATTAGGAGAAGCAGGAAAGAGCTAAATAACTTACAAGATCGTGTAAAGAACAACAAGTTTCCTTTTGATGGCGCAATCGAACGATTTATAAAGTTTATCCCAAAGTGAAATATTTATGGAAACAGCCGAATGGCACTACGAATCCATTGTTACGCTAACGGATAACGATAGTGAGAGCTTGCTTTAAAGAAACCACTCCGTATGCTGGAGTGGTTTCTTTGATAGAACTTGCTCTTTTATTTAAACCTCTTTACTTTTACCTTACGTTAAGGTTTATTTAAAGAGGGAGGATTGATCAAACACAATGAAAATCAAAGATGTAGCAACAAAATTGAATATTTCTCCGAGAGCAATTCGCTTTTACGAAGATAAAGGGCTAATTTCACCCTATAAGCAGGAAAACAATCTATATAGAACTTTTAACGAAAAGGAAGTATGGCGTTTACAAACTATTATATCCCTTAGAGAAGCAGGAATGACAATTGCAGATATAAAAAAAGCATTACCAGAAGTTGATGAAAAAGATAAGGAACAACTGCAATATTATCTGGAAATGCAACGTTCTATTATTTTTTCCCAATGGCTTGAGTTAAAACAAATTATTGAAACAACTGATACCATGATTGAACTTTTAAAATATAAAAATTCACTTCCATTAAATGATATTTTCTTACTCGCTGAGGGGTCGAAAAGACTTAGAGAAATGCGAAAAAATTGGAGGGATAAATGGGACTTTGACCATCAAGCAAAAACTCATGACGAACGGGTTTTAAATAATGACAACGAATATAAAGGTTACGAGGAAGCTCTTAAAATAACTATCCAATGGGTTTCTCCAAGGGTTGGAGAAAGAGGGTTAGATATTGGAACAGGAACTGGTAATTTAGCAGGAAAGTTTCTTGACAAGGGAGTACAAATGGCAGGAATTGACCAGTCAAAAGAAATGATGAAACAATGCCGAAGTAAGCATCCACAAATGGAAATTAAACTTGGGAATTTTCTTGCTATTCCATACTTGGATGGGCAATTCGATTTTATAGTAACAACCTTCGCACTACACCATATATCAGACGAACAAAAACTTTTGGCATTAGATGAAATGCGTCGAGTATTAAAACCTCATGGAAGAATTTGTATTACTGATTTAATGTTCGAAAATGAAACAAAAAAAGAACTATATATTAAAGATTTGAACGAGCAAGGGAAAACGGACTTAATCAAAACTATTCAAAATGAGTATTATTCAATATGTTCCTCATTACTGAATTGGTTTGACGAAAATGGCTATATCACTAAACATAGACAATTAAACGATTTACTTTATATCGTTTATGCCGTTCCAATCAGATAATACAAATAAATGACTTGACCTTCTCCTAACGTCAATCCTTATGATAACTTTGTAAACATTTATCTTAAGGGGGAACACCGGAAATGCCAAATCATGAAGAAATTTATTCAAATCAAGCTGAAACTTATGATCTTCTCATTTCGAAGCAAGAAAGTCTTTATGAAACAATCAATACAATTAAGCGAGTTGAAGGTTTAGACATTTTAGACATAGGGGCTGGCTCTGGAAGACTAACATGTGTTCTAGCCCCAAAGGTTAAATCAATCTTGGCTTTAGATCAATCAGAAGCAATGTTACAAGTTACTGCAAATAAACTTCAAAAAGCAGGATTACATAATTGGAGAACTCAAGTTGCTGACCATAGAAAACTACCTGTGGAAGATAACAGTGCTGATTTAATTGTATCAGGTTGGAGTATTTGCTATCTAGGAAGTTCCAATGTTGAAAATTGGAAAGAAAATATTCACCAAGTTATGATGGAAATCAAACGTGTTCTTCGTCCTGGCGGTACCGCAATTATTATTGAAAATTTTGGAACCGGGTCAGAAACGCCCAATCCTCCAAATTTCTTAAGCGAATACTATTCTCTTCTTGAAACCGTATATGGTTGTTCTCATAAATGGATAAGAACTGATTATACCTTTGAAAACCTAGGAGAAGCAGAAAGGCTTACACGTTTTTTCTTTGGTGATATATTAGCGGAGAAGGTGGTTAAAGAAAAACTGGCTAAATTACCAGAATGTGCAGTAGTCTGGTGGTTAAACTTATAATTAAGTAAACATTTCCAAACATTAGGAGTGTTGCTTTTGTTTGCTTTCTAGGTGAACCTACCACAGGTAGAAGTGCTGGTCATTCAGCTAACGGAAACGATAGTGAAATGGCGGTTGCTTCGGCAACCGCTTTTTTATTGCTCCGCTAACGGCAGGATAACGCAGTAATGTACCCATGGTCATGCCATTTGCAATAATGTCAGCGGCAGTCTAAACTTTATTTTCACCGAACATTTGTCGATAAATTATAGTAAGGGTAAGGATAACGAAGAAGAACGCTGAACTATTTTCGAACATCATTTCTTTGTTCTGACTTCGTGAATATGGAATCTCGTGGATTGGGATGAATTTGAAATAAAATAAAATGATTGGGAGCAACCATGAAAAAAAAGTGGGTAGTCATTGGAATCAGTTTCGTTACCATAGTCACAGGGGGAATGATTTCAGCTTTTCAAAAATCTGCGTATTCCGATGTTCTGGAATCTGTAGCTCCTAATACTTCCGCAGTCATCTTGACAAAAGATATTTATGTCTCACCATCTGGTAACAATAACAACCCCGGCACCGTCGACGCACCTTTAGCCAACATTCAAACCGCCATCGACGCCGTACTGCCGGGCGGGACTGAAGGGTGGTGTTTATCATCAAACTGTGAAAATCCAAAAATCAGGCTCCGAATCTGAAGGCTTTATCACACTTAGAAGCGCCGAAGGAGAACATGCGATTTTGGATGGAACAGGCGTGAAGGTGGATACCGAGGGTATATGTTTTATTATAGATGCGAGCTACGTTCAGGTACAAGATATTGAGCTGCGCAACTATAGAACGGAACAAGCCGGTACAACTCCAATCGGAATTTTTGTCAAAGGTGCAAGCCATCATATTGGAATTTCCGGAAACATCATTCATGATATGGGGACTGACTTCCAAGGCCATAATGGTGGTGACGCACATGGAATCGCAGTATACGGAACATCGGACTCCCCGCAGCATGATATTTTCATCGATTTCAACGAGTTGTATAACCTGAAGTTGGGTTCCAGCGAAGCTCTTGCTATCAATGGCAATGTGGATGGGTTTCGGGTGGTTAGAAACTCTATTCACGATAACAATAATATAGGCATCGTGATTATCGGATTTGAAGGTGTTTCACCGGATCCGGCGAATGACAGGGCGAGAAACGGCGTAATTCTCCAAAATCACGTATACAACATCTCTTCTTATCGCAACCCGGCATACGGCAACCAATATGCTGCTGCGGGGATTTATGTTGACGGCGGTACGAAAGTGTCTATTGAGGATAACGATATCCATGACAACGATTATGGCATTGAACTTGCCAGCGAGCATGCCGGCGGGAAAACGTCGGAAGTGGAGGCATTGCATAACCGAATATATCAAAACCGCGCTTCGGGAATTTCACTTGGCGGATACGACGAACACCGGGGATCGACCTTAAACTGCGTCATACAGGAGAATGAATTAATATATAACAACGCCAACCATCTCGGCTACGGTGAGCTCAATTTAGCGTTCGATACCAGAAGCAATCAGATAATTAACAACCAGATTAAAGCCAATGAAGACGGTCTGATGATCACAAACGAATTTAAACAAAGCTTGGGTAACACTATCGATTATAATGTTTATTCCAGTAAGGGGAATCCCCAATGGAGCTGGAAAGGTGAGAAATTTAATGATTTTGTAACCTATATGAAGAAAACCAGCAACGATCTCCACTCTTCAATTGAACTTATTAAATAAGGGGAAGGTAGTTTGTTCCACTAAGTCTAATATTGACGGGTACGATAGTTCAATACCGATAGGGCAGCCCCATTGGCCCTAACATGAAAATCATTTTTGGCACGGAAGTGAGGACTCCCCAATGATTTTATACGAGCACATAGGTATCAAAGTAAGAACTCTGACTGAAAGCGACGCCGTGTTGCTGGTGCAATGGCTGAACGACCCGGCCGTACTACTATATTATGAGGGACGAGACCGTCCGCATGACGAAGAGTTGGTTAGGCGGCATTTTTATGAAAAGCGGGAACGAATTACTCAATGCATCGTCGAAAAGGAAGGGCGGCCTATCGGTTATATCCAGTATTATCCGATTAGTGAGGAAGAACGGTTGGAGTATGGGTATGCTGAGGCAAAGGAACGGATTTATGGCATGGACCAATTTATCGGGGAAACCGACTGCTGGAACAAAGGCATTGGAACTGAACTTGTCTCGTCGATGGCTGATTTTGTAATCACGCATGAACATGCTGACCGGATCGTCATGGACCCGCAAACCTGGAATACAAGGGCACTGAGAGTTTATGAGAAATGCGGCTTTGTTCGTGTGAAAATCCTGCCGCAACACGAGTGGCACGAAGGGGAAAATAAAGATTGCTGGCTAATTGAGTATAAACGGGGGTAAGCAAAGCTTCACAAGCAAACATGTCGTTAGACTTTCATCGCAGCAAATAATTTGAAGGAGGACAAGAACATATATCCATAGTGGCCCGCGCCCAGCGCGGTTTTTTTGTTTTATAGATATAACTTCTTGTCTTTTGCGCAGGACAAGAAGTTATATGGTTTTCCGAAAAGCGACATGAAGATATAGTGTTTTCCAACTTGAGTTTTCCTCGCTGCATAAACTTCTTGATTGCCTGTATTTGTCGCTTTAATTTAGTGGTTATTTCAACGGAAGCTTTGTCAGTAGATGCTTTTGGATCTATCGGACACATATATTACATGCCGAATTACTGGACAAGAGTTTGTATTGTATACCGATTATCGGTACAACAATATATATCGTATTGCTGGCCTTTATTAAAAAATTCATGGTGAATGTTAAGGAATAGCTTGATTAATTCACGTTTTTCAATCGGTTCCGGATTTTGCCCTAATCGTTGAATGTAATACTGTTTGTCCAAAAACTTCAATCCCCCTTATAATAGGCGTCTTGACAAATATAGCATAAACGACGGGCAATTTAATGTCCGTTTTGCTTTATTAGTTGTTTATTACGATTTTTAATCAATCTTCTAATTAGAGACCACGAAGTACCAGATTTACGAGAGCCAATTGATTGGGAAAGACGAAATAAAGATTTCCCTACATTATTAGAACGCTGTAACTTCTGGGCATTGTAACTATAACTTTTGTCCCTGAGCATGTGGAGTTTTATAAAAAAGGTGGGTTCAGCTCCTGTCCAAGTGGGCTTTGGAAAAGAAGTTTTTAAATTACTATGTTTATTACTATGCAATTATTAACGGAGTTAAATACCATCTGTTGCAAGCGTAGCTCTATGCTCCGATAACGGACAGTCTAGTTGAAGAACGATTTCAATTTGATAAAATAATGTAAAATGTTTTGGAGGGATCAGTATGATTAAGTATCCATATTTAGATGAAGGGGCAATGATAGGAATAACAGCACCCTCATCTGGAGTACAAGTCGAATTTCATGAAATGTTTAAACTTGCTTGTAGTCGTTTGGAGATGAAAGGATTTAATATTATTTGCGGAGATACCGTTTTGACTCAAAACAAAGCAAAATCATCTTCTGCCAAAAAGCGTGCTGTTGAATTTAATGAAATGATGCAAAACAAAGATATCGACATCATCATTCCTCCTTGGGGTGGAGAACTTTTGATTGAGATGCTAGAATTTGTTGATTTTGAAAATATAAGTGAAAAATGGATATTAGGGTATTCAGATATAAGTGTATTGTTATTAGCAACCACTTTAAAGACAGGAATAGCGACTGCTCATGGAACTAATTTAATTGATTTAAGAGGAGAATATTCGGATGATACGACTGCAATGTGGCAGAATGTGTTATCAACTAAAACTGGAGGATCAATACTTCAACAATCCTCAGCAAAATATCAGAGAGATTGGCCCACTAACCCTTCACTATGTATTTTTAATTTAACAGAACAAACCTATTGGAAAACCGTTTCAAATTCCAATGAGAAAATACAAGGTCGTTTACTTGGTGGGTGTATAGACGTGATAAGACATTTGATTGGTACACCATTCGGTGATGTACAAGGCTTTAGAAAACAATTTCTCAATGGGGAATCTGTAATATGGTATTTAGAAAATTGTGAGTTAACAACTGTGGATTTACGTAGGTCATTAGTTCAAATGAAGTTTGCAGGATGGTTTAAACAATGTTCAGGTATTATGTTTGGTCGAAGTCCCGCAAATCTTCCTGTTGAACACTACACAGTTGAAGACGTTTATAAAGACCTTTCTGATGAGCTTCAAATACCAGTTATTTATGACATTGATTGTGGTCATCTCCCTCCACAAATCACATTTATAAATGGGGCTTATGCTGAAGTAAAAATAGATGACGGGAAAGGAACTATTTTGCAACAATTCAATTAGTAGTCATATAGATCATCGTTTCATTAAGAAAAGAACGAATCCGATGTTTGGTTTTAAATCATTTGAAACAGCCAAGAAAACAATAGAAGGAATTGAAACAATGCACATGATCAAAATGGGGCAGGTCAATTGAAGAATTTGGCTGCTCTTAATAACGTTCAACTCTTCAATCAGTTATTCGGTAGGATAGCTTAAAAAATAATTTCACGATACCTGTTGTTGGTGTTTATTATTTCTTGCACCAGAACCGATCGAATTATCCACAACTCTTATGTCTTATTGTTGGATTCAAAGAAATCCATGCTGGAAGTGATGGCCGAAAAAACAATAAAATCTATTGAAAACAATACGGCATTATCGTAAGATCAAATCACTTGACAAAGTGTCCGGATACTTCCGGAATCACCGTCCGGATAAGCCGGAATACGCAGTTGAATGACGCTTTATCTCTAAGTCAATTGTTTCTAAGAAAGCAACACCGGTGGATTCTGTCCGGAATTTTTCAGACGACGAAATGCGCTTGGGGACAGACCGCAGTTTCTCTTAAACAACTTAGAAAAGTGAAATTCGTCATAAAAATGTAAGGTAGATGCGATTTCCTTGACCGACAAGTTTGTCGTCTCGAGAGATGCTTTTGCCGACTCTAGCTTTAGGTTTAACATATAGTTGCTTGGGGACAGCCCAGTTATGGAGCGAAAACGGGTAAAGAAGGACGTGCGGGACAAGCCGCTTTTTTGTACTAGTTCTTCGATTCGGAACGGCTTGTCAATATTTTTATGCATAAAGATAAGTATCTTATTCAACTCCGTATGACGGAACGTGTCCGCAACCGTTTGTTCTCGGGCGAAGAGGAGTAGTACTTCCTGTAGCAGTATGTTGGCGGAGTAAGCGTATCCGGTCGGCTGTGCGATCAGGTTGTCGATCATTCGCTCGCATATTTGAATGGCCTCAGCCAGTTTACCCGTTGAAACGACCTCACAGACGGGAAGTTGGAGAAAGCGTGTCATGTCCAAACTGTTAAAGTCAAGAAAATAAAACTTCCAATCATCATTTTGACATCTATAGGTAGATGAAACAGCCTCTTGAACGAAAAAATATGTACCTGCGTGTAGTTCATGTCGGTCTGTTGATCGAGAAAAGGTTCCCTTTCCTTCATAGGTGATAAACAGGCCGGGGACATTGAATCCCTCTCCTTTGCAGACTTGGTATGCGTCGTTTGCTTGCACTTTCCAAATGGATATAAATTTGCAAAGGGGAATCGCTGATTTTTTCCCTAATCCATAAGGGATATTCATGTAAGACACTGTATTCCACCACCTCGTATAAGTTCTATTATACATTGAATTTGTTAGTTATTAACTGAAATTAATTCATTATTTGTACTATTGTACATGAAATAAAAACAGATATCCATGGATGAATTCGTTGATTTCCCCTACACTTAAATTATAAGTCATAAACTAAATGACTTGATCACGAATGAGTAGAGGAGTGTATGTGCAAATGATGGTTAAAGTAGGCAGTCGCGAACTAGAGATGGGTGGTCCTCATTTAACGGAGCTCAGAAGTTCGAATGATATTTTGTACGATGTGCAAGCACTACGCGAACGGATGAAAGAAGACGGGTTCTTGCTGATCCGCGGATTTCATGATCGAGAAAAGGTGTTATATGCCCGAACATGTATTTTGAAAAAAATGGACCAGATGGGGAAGTTGGACCGGGACACACTGTTGGAGGAAGGCATCATGGCCGACGGTAGCAAAACCATTTTCATGGGTGGTACAAATGAGGACCTGCCAGCTCTGCTTAATGTATTAAATGGAGATCATGTCATACGCTTTTTTGATGAACTCCTTGGTGAACAGACGCTTACTTATCATTACAAATGGCTCCGTGCAGTAGGCAAGGGAGATTTCACCGGAGCTCATTATGATATTGTCTATATGGGTAGAGGAACGCAAAACGTCTACACAGTATGGTCCCCATTGGGAGATATATCCTATGAAATGGGTGGACTGGCTATTTGTCTCGGCTCGCATCGTTTCGAAGAATTGAAACGGTCGTACGGCAGAAAGGATTCGGATAGGGACGGTATTGGACACTATACCGATGATCCGCTCGAAATTACTGAGAAATTTGGCGGAAAGTGGGCGACAACAACTTTTCAAGCTGGAGATGTTCTCATTTTCGGTATGTTTTTGCTTCACTGTTCACTCGAGAATACGACTAACCAGTATCGGATCAGTGTAGACGCGAGATACCAATCGGTAAACGAGAAGGTAGACGAAAGGTGGAGCGGCAAAAAGCCGCGAGGGCACTTTAAATAACTTACGGTCCAACTTGGAATCAAATCGGTTCATTTGCTGAAAATGAGAATAAGAAGCAGGCAAACCAAACTAAAAGAGGCAGTATCTGATGAATCGCGAGAACATAATTATCGATACAGACATTGGTGACGACATTGACGAATCACTGCGTGTAATAACGGTGGATATGAACCCTGCTTACCCACCGGCAATAGAGCAATTAATAGATGAAAAGAGTCTATCAAAAGAAACCATAATAAGACAGGTGAAGTATTTTAACAACATAATATAACAGGATCATCGGTTTATAAAAAGGATTACGAATCACATGTTGGGATTTAAAACATTTCAGACTGCCAAGAAAACAATAACAGGAATTGAAGCTTTTCATATGCTAAGGAAGCAACATGTTGAAATAATACCTGTTGTTTCCGATGTTGAATGGATTAATAAATTATTTGGATTGTCAGCATAAATTCCTGATAAACCAAGAATAAAACTATCGATTTTTAACTTTTGCAACACAGCCGTTTTATTAAACTGCAGGATAGCTGAACAACCTCAACTGATTTATGGTTGTTATAGATGACTGTTAGGTATTCAGAAAACTAGCAACAAGCAATGGCAATATGTAGGGAAGGGGAAAAAAGTGATTGTACTTGAAACTTCCAGGTTGCTTTTAAGACACTATAAAGATGAAGATATCAACGCTCTTCATAACATTTTTCAGACCCTGAAACAATGGAGTTTTATCCAACTCCATTTAGTATTCAGCAAACACAAGACTAACGAAATATAGAGAGATACCAGAATGATGGTTTTGGACTATGGGCTGTTTGTTTAAAGGACACTAACGAGTTTATTGGTGATTACGGTCTTGTTAAACAGCATTATGCATCAGAAGTAGCACGAGCTTGCAAGGATTAATTAGAACCATTACATATATTCGGGCGTTAAAGCTCCCTCGGTATGATTCATTTTTCTCACGCATGCTCGCTTATTCGCAGGATTTCACCTCTTTGGTTAAGAGTTTAGGATGAGTGGGGGGTGACCGTACTATACTTGGGCAACATGAAGGTCTGCGGGAATAGAGGAGAGGAGTAATATCTCCAGTTGTTTCCATATACTGCACGCATTCTCCACGCCACCCTCGGAGGTTTTCACTCCCATGTCTCAACGGGTCATAGCCCTCTCATTCCTTCGTTACACCTATCCAAGGGGTGGAGGCCGGTTTTGCTAACGGTACGGGTCAGTGCCCTTTGGTTTAATGTATCCGGTACTCCGTGCTTTCTTTGAAATCCTGCGAATAAGCCAATCTACGTCTTACAAAACGGTATTGAGGTTTAAGCTGCTTGCTCAAGTGGCCATGTTTTCATAGGTGTGTAGGCTTGACCACTGCGAGCCATCCCCACCAAGATGCGAGCCAATTTACCGCAGAGCTTCATAATGGACTTCATTTTCTTCATCTTCTTCACATTCACATTGTATTTATGCATCGCTTGAAACTCTGGATTATTCATCACTAAACACATGGTCGCTATATAGAGGAAGCGGCGGAGCCGGGAGCGACCGCGCTTACTAATGACCATCTTTCCCGTCCATTTACCGGAGCTCGATTCCGCAAGATTGAGGCCGGCATGGCGCAGCAAGGCATTCCCGTGAACAAATCCGCTTAAATCCCCAGCCTCACCCAGAATACCGGCCAGTGAAATTGCACTCAATCCCTTGATCGCAAGCATGGATTTTGCAAAGGGGATGCGCTCTAACACAGCGACGATCTCCTGCTCTACGACCTGCAGCTGCTCGCAGGCCAGGTCATACTCTGCAAGCAGTTGCTTCAAATGCAGTTGGTATGCATGCGTAGCTTGGCGAGATCCGACAGAGCGGCTGGCCAGTGTAACGAGTTCCTGGGCTTTTCGTGATCCACTGTGCCGCTTCATGATTGATTTCCACCCTTTAATCACGTCTTGCGGTTGTAGTTGGCTTAATTCTGCTGGTGTAGGGAAGAGGCGTAACGTGACCAAGGCACCGATACACGTGATGTGCTTGAATACATGCCGCAATTCCGGGAAAACAATGTCCACCCAACGGTGGATTTGGTTTTTTGCGCTGACGAGACGTTTCACCACAGAGTCCCGGTTCGAAAGAAGAACACGGAGTTCCACGAACGCTTCCGGGGTGTTGCGTCTAAACGAGTAGTACCCGTTCTTCACCATGTCGGCGATGACAAGGGCATCCTTTTTGTCGCTCTTCGAAGGCGTATTATCTCGGTTCTCTTTGTTCTTTTTCACAAGATGCGGGTTCACCAAAACGACTTCAAATTGGCGTGCAGCCAACCATCGAGACACGTTAAGCCAATAGTGTCCCGTGGGTTCCATGCCGACAACGGTCGCACTTAAATGATGAGCTGTTTGCAGCTTCTGGATCCATTGAAGTAGGCTGTTAAATCCATCTTCGTCATTCGTAAACGACAACGCTTCTCCAATGATGATGCCGCGAAAGTTTACAGCGCGGGCAACATGTGTCTGCTGAGCGATGTCGATCCCGACAACAAGATGCGAAGAGGTAATTTTTTCAATGAGTTGATTTTGTCTGGCTTGCGATTTAAACTTCATAGTAGAGCGTCCTCCTGGATGATGGGATTTAAAAGGGCTTTGACCCGTTACCTACTCCCATCGTACCGAGGCGCTCGTTTTTTTGCAAAGCTCAAATTTAACGCTCTACAGGAATGCTAATGGAAATCGCTAGCTCAAAATTCAAATAAAGACTGCCAGGTCTTCGGCAACTTTGCAATGTTATCGGGCAGGATAATATAAAATTTTTTCTTGAAGTGGAAATTTCATGTGTTAATATTGGAGGAAAAAACTACCTTTTTGGATGGATTAATGTGAGTTCTGCAGTAAAACCGAAGTAGAATATATACATGCTTTGACTATTTCTATATGACACCTTGGAAGGGCGTTCGCAATGAGACATTCCTTACGGTTTAAGTTCGTTGTTGGCTTTTTGATCATTATTGTTCCATTGGTTTGTTTTCTGTTATTTAATAACATATATGCAAGTAATGTTGTACGTGAACAAGTTTCGAAAACCAATAGTAATGCATTGAATCAGTATGTTAAACAGCTGGATCAGATGTTTACAGAAGCCACGAATTATCTGAATTTATTGAACGAAAACGAAACGGAAGTGAATTCCGTTGATTTTATTCCATTCGATAGTGATGATTATGTGATCAACAAAGTAAAGCTGTTTCAACGCTTCCGTACGACTCTGAATTATTACCCGCTAATGGATTCTTTTTTTCTATATAATATCAGAGCGCATGATTTAATTTTTGCTTCGAAAAGAGATTACTATACCGAAAGAGATACCATACTGAATAAATTGACAGTCGACCTTGAAGCGCCACCCGCTCAAGTAATCGAAGAATGGCAGTTGATTCCATCTGGAACTGGGATGGCACTGATTAAAATTGTGCGTCTTAGTAATAATTTACTGGCCGGAGCGCTTGTTAATACAGACCGGCTGGTCGATTCCTTGGGTTTTTTGGAAATTGGCTCAACGGGAGGGGCCGTTATTCTCTCCAAGCAAAGTGAAGTTGCGTCCTCTACTACCTTATCTGACTCCAAACTAAAAGTAGCGATGAATACGCTATTAAAGCCAGATGATCTTTTTCAAACCGTTACCGATCCAGCAGGCGGGAAGAAATATTTGCTGATTGGCGTGCTTTCTGATGTTGCTAATATTAAGTACCGAGTGATGATCCCCGAGGAGACGATTCTTCGGAATCTGCCATTTTTTCGATTAGCTGTCTATATTGTACCTTTGGGCGGATTTTTGTTTTTATTATTTTATTTTATTCTATTGCGCCAAGTGCTGTTGAAGCCAATGAAAACCTTGATTCAGGGGATGAATCGGATAATGCGTGGAGATTTGAACACTCGCTTGAATGAAAACCATTCCAGTGAGTTTGCCTTTTTAATGGGTACCTTCAATAATATGGTTACCCAAATATCTAAATTAAAGATCGACGTTTATGAGGAAAAAATTCGAACACAGGATGCTGAATTCGGGCTTTTGCAAGTACAAATAAGACCGCACTTTTATTTGAACTCGCTAAATATTATACACAGCCTAGCGGCAATTAAAGAATATGCCTTGATTCAGAAAATGACACAGCTTCTTGCAGAGTATTTTCGATTTATTATTCAAACAAAGAATGGCACTGTTTCACTTGAATCTGAAATCCGTCATATCCAAAATTACTTAGAGATTCAGAAGCTGCGTTTTCCTAATCAACTCAATTATGAGATTGTGCTCCCGGACCGTTTTCTGAATTGTATAATCCTTCCCTTAACCATTCAAACCTTTGTTGAGAACAGCATCATCCATGGGTTTGCTTCCCTCAAAGAATTATTTGTTATTCGCATCCTTATTGATGAGAATGATCAAGCAGCTGATGATCTATTGTGGATTGAAGTCAGTGATAATGGGATCGGATTTCCCGAGCCGATACTACGCAAATTACAAGATGGGACGTACGAGAATGAAGTTTTTGATGACGGGCATTTGGGTATTCAAAATGTGATGCAAAGGCAGCGAATACAATACGAAGCCAAAGCCAAATTATTATTTAACAATGGGTCTAATAAAGGTGCAGAAATAAAAATAGGGATTCCTTTAAGTTATGAAGATAAAGAGGAGGAAGACGATGTATAATATGTTGGTTGTGGATGATGAATTATATGCGGTCAAGGGAATCACACAAGGAATTGATTGGTCTGAGTTTAATATTACACAGGTTTTCGAGGCGTATAACGTAGAAGAGGCTAAACAAAAGTTTGCTCTTTTTCCAATAGACTTAGTGATTTGTGATATAGAAATGCCTTTAAATAGTGGATTAGATCTATTAGAGTGGATGAAGCTAAATTATCCGCAAACTGAAATGATTTTTGTGACAGTACATGCTGACTTTAGTTATGCACGAACTGCGCTTCATCTGGGCAGCTTTGATTATTTACTGAAGCCTGTCAATTACGATGAATTGAAAGCGGTGGTGAGCCGTGTCTTGCAGATGATTGTTGATGATCGGACCAACCAAAAATATTCTTTGTTATACGAATCACAAAAGCCGCGAATGGAGGAAAGATTTTGGCAGGATTTTTTTGGACAGAGAATTTCTCCTTCAAAGTATGAATTAGAACAGTTGATTACCAAATATCAATTAAGTCTATCACCCGATATTTCGGTATTGCCTATACTCATTAGTGTTGAATTATGGCAGAAGGAATTGACTGTCCGTGAGGAAGAGGTCATGGAGTACGCCTTGCGAAACGCAGCTGGTGAACTGATTGTCCAAAGCGACTTAGGCAGTGTTATCCAAGATCGAAGCGGGCATAATCTTATTTTACTCTATATTAAGCCTGTGGAATCTCTAAATCTAGAAGAAATCACACTTCGATGTGAAAAGTATCTCAAAGCATGCAACCACTATTTTTATTGTCACTTATCTTGTTATGTTGGGGGTGTTTCAACTTTTCCTAATTTGCTAAGAACCTATGTTTCACTTTTAGAGATGGAAAGAAGCAATGTCACCCAATCTAATAAAGTCTTAGCCCAATTTAATTTGTGGTCACAGCGAATTGTATCATTAGGAACAGATGTTATGAATACAGAGGATAATGAACAGGCATCAGTCATTCAAAAAATATACGATTATATAGATGAGCATTTACAAGAGGATATGAGCAGAGAGCAAATAGCGGAGCATGTCCATTTCAATCCGGCTTATCTGTCACGATTATTTCGTAAGGAAACGAAACATTCGCTGACAGATTGCATATTGCAAAAACGCATGGAAAAAGCGAAGTCATTATTGGCTTCTACAAATGTAAAAATTAGTGATATTTCCTCATTAGTCGGTTATTGCAACATTCCGTACTTTACCAAAATGTTCAAACGTTTCGTGGGCACAACACCTCAGGATTATCGCAAGTCCCATTCATAATAATACCCATTTATAAACTCGTTAAACCCCTTAGCTTCAATCTAAGGGGTTTTTAGTATATTTAAAAGTCACAATAGTATAAGTGGATTAGTCATATTTACCCGTCGAGCAAGATTTCGAATCCATTTATACTAATAATCAGAAGAAGCAAAAAAGCATAAGGCTTGCCGCATAAGAGGAGGGTTTTACTTGAACCAGGAGGCTAGTTTAAATAGACCAGTAGAAATGGTTAAACAAAATGAACGAAAAAAAAATGCTGGGTTACGCCATATTATGCAGTTCAAAGCACTTTATCTGATGTTTTTACCTGGAGTCGCCTTTCTTCTAATTAACAATTACTTGCCGATGTTTGGTATTATTATCGCTTTTAAAAATGTGAATTATACCGATGGCATTTTTGGAAGTCCGTGGATAGGCTGGACAAATTTCAAATTTTTATTCAGCACATCCGATGCATGGGTGATTACGCGAAATACATTGGTTTATAATGCAATATTTATATTTTTGAATCTAGTATGCGGGGTCGGAATAGCTATTTTGTTTAACGAAGTGAAAAGCCGTATTATGGGTAAGCTTTATCAATCCATCATCTTTCTGCCGTACTTCCTATCCATGATAATCGTGGGTTATATTGTTTTCGCTTTTTTAGGCGTTGAAAATGGTTTTATTAACAACTCTATATTGAAGCCCTTGGGTATAGAGGGGATAGATTGGTACTCCGAAAACAAATACTGGCCTTATATATTACCCATCGTAAACACTTGGAAAGGGATTGGCTATTTTTCACTGATTTACCTAGCAGCTATTATTGGTTTTGATACCGATTATTATGAAGCAGCTACGATCGATGGGGCATCAAGGTGGCAGCAAATTCGTTATTTAACGGTTCCCTTATTATATCCGTTGATGATTATCACGACATTGCTTGGGATCGGCAGAATATTCTATTCCGACTTTGGATTATTCTTTCAAGTTCCATTGAATTCAGGAACGCTTTTCCCCACTACCAATGTTATTGATACATATGTATACCGCACCTTTCAAACCAATGGGGATATTGGAATGTCTTCTGCAGCAGGGCTATACCAGGCCGTGGTTGGGATGATCCTGGTATTCATAACCAATGCACTTGTTAGAAAATACAGCAAAGAGAATGCACTTTTTTAAGGGGAAGGAGAGGTATGAATGGCAAAATATACATTATCCCAATGGCTGCTTCATCTATTTTTTATCTGTGCCTCGTTAGCTTGTTTACTTCCCGTTGTCTTGGTTGTTGGGGTTTCCTTTTCGGATGAAAACACAATTGTTGCAAATGGCTTTAAGTTTATTCCGCAGAAATTCAGCCTAGAAGCCTATAATTTTCTGCTTAATCAAGCACCGCAAATTATTACAGCTTATGGGGTTTCTATCTTTGTTACAGTGGTAGGTACATTACTTAGTTTACTATTAATTGCCCTTTATGCTTATCCTTTATCCAGAAAAGAATTGAAGCATCGTAATAAATTTGCGCTTTTTATATTTTTGACGATGATCTTTAATGGTGGATTGGTTCCTTGGTACTTGGTCTATGTGAATTTCTTGCATCTCAAAGATTCGGTTTGGTCCCTGATTATACCTTTATTGCTCCAACCGTTTTTTGTAATCATAATGCGAACCTTTTTTCAAACGACTATTCCAGATTCGATCGTTGAATCTGCAACCATTGACGGTGCAAGTGAATGGAAAATATTCTATAAAATCATCCTGCCGTTATCGCTTCCGGTGCTCGCTACAATTGGACTGTTTAATACATTGAATTACTGGAATGATTGGTTCCTCAGCTTACTCTATATTACCAAAAGCAATGGAATTAGCCTGCAGTATCTAATGTATAAAACACTACTTAACATTCAGTATTTGACAACGAATGATAATGCAGCCAGTCAATTGTCCAAAGTGGGCGGGGTCATTAATCTCCCATCAAGGACATTGCAGATGGCGATGGCAGTGGTTGGTATTGGACCAATTGTGTTAGCGTATCCTTTTTTTCAGAAATATTTTGTCAAAGGGCTTACCATTGGCGCTGTGAAAGGCTAATCCCGAATTTTGTTCGGTTTAGTATATAATAATACTTGGGAGGGTTTACGAATGAAAAAAAGATTTGGTTTGATTAGCTTGGTTTTACTATTATCACTTAGTATTGTGGCAGCAGGGTGTGCGAAGAACGCAGCAGACACAACAAATGAAACGCCGAAAGCTACTGAGGCAGCAGGTGCTGCAACTGCAGCTCCGTCAACAGTGACAGCTAAGCCAAGTGAACCTGCAGTGGAAATATCCATCATGTATCCAGGTACAGTACAAAAGGATGTTGCCTTAGTCGAAGCAGAAGCAAATAAATATTTAAAAGACAAGATTAATGTTACGCTTAAATTAAATGCAGTCGATTGGGGCCAATGGGATAATAAACTGAACCTATTGATCGCTTCTGGTGAGCCTGCTGATATTATTTTCACAGCCGCATGGCAGAGATATTCGATTAATGTAGCAAAAGGTGCTTTTTTAGAGCTTGGGGCTTTGATTGACAAAAATGCTCCAGAAATACGGAAAGAGCTAGATCCAGCTTTCTTGGAAGGATCCAAAATTAATGGAAAAAACTACGGAATTCCAACTAACAAAGAACTGGCTGCAACATACGGCGTTATCTATCGTCAAGATTTAGTTGATAAATACCAATTGGATGTATCCAAGGTCAAAACATGGGCTGATTTAGAGCCATTGTTAAAAGTGATAAAAGAAAAGGAATCTAATATTACGCCTTTCTTTTTGACTTCGACTGGTAATAGTATCGATCTAGCATGGGATGCTTTAGGCGATAATAATATTCCGGGCGTTATTAGTAAAATAGGTACATCCACGAAAATTTTTAATAAATTGGAATCTCCTGAATTTTTAGACATAATGAAACTTACTCGTTCATGGTTCAAGGCAGGTTACATCAATCAAGATGCAGCAACCAGCACTGTGACCGTAGCCGATCAAGCAAAAGCAGGAAAAGTATTTATGTGGGTAGACGGTCTAAAACCAGGTAAGGCAGCTGAATTGGAAGGTTATGTTGGTTTTAAGCTAGGACAAATTGATTTGACAGTGCCTGCTATTACAACGGGGGATGCTTCAGGAGCAATGTTGGCCATTTCGAAATCATCGAAAAATCCAGATAAAGCCATGCAAGTGATTGGATTGCTGCATAGTGATAAATTTTTAAATAACTTAATTAACTATGGTATTGAAGGAAAGCATTATGTGAAAAAATCGGATAATATCATTGATGTAGCTCCTGGAATTGACCCTAAAAATCATCCTTATAACCCAGGCGCACAATGGGAGCTTGGCAACCAATTCTTAAACTACCTGATGTCTAATGAAAATCCGCAGAAATGGGAGTTGTTTAAGGCATTCAACGCTAAAGGCGTTAAATCTCCGGGTCTAGGCTTCTCATTTGATGCTGAACCCGTTAAAAGTGAAATCGCAGCTGTAGCTAATGTTGGTAAACAATACCAATCCGCAATCAGAACGGGATCAGTGGAGCCGGAAGCTAAAATCGCTGAGTTCTTGGCAAAACAAAAAGCAGCTGGTGTGGATAAAATTATTACTGAAAAGCAAAAACAATTTGATGCTTTCTTAGCAGCTAAGAAATAAAGTTTATTTATAAAGGGAGGTTGACAGGCGGCTATAAGATGGCGGATCGCGAAACATAAGAAGGCGCTTACTTGCTGCGTGAAAGAATCGTCCGTTCCGATATTGCGTATACCATCGCGATATCGGAACGGACGATTTTCAAAAAACTCCCGTATTTTCAAATAGGGCTAAGGTGCACCAGAGCCATATGTTTTCACTATTAACATTGTTTTGAAATTGGTAAAAAAACTTAGTAATTAGCGGATTATGGTGATGCGAGAAGCCAAACCGGCGCTGAAGGAACAAGATCCAAAAATACTGCTAGTTGAATATTTTGGACGCTGTTACCCGGTTATGGTTACCACTCATTATTTACTTATCGCAAAGTAAAAGAATCGATTCGATAAGGAAGTGATTCCAGTGAAACAGCAATATGATGTGATTGTAATTGGACTTGGAAGCATGGGCAGCGCGGCAGCGTATCATCTGGCCAAACGGGGACAGCGCGTACTCGGGCTTGAACGCTTTGGCTCGCCCCATGATCAAACAAAAGGCCGGTTTTGTAAGACCAGAAAATAGTGTATTAGCGCATTTGATTCAAGCGGAGAAACATGGTGCGGAACTAAGATTTTACGAACCTGTAATCTGTTGGGAAGCCCATCCTTCCGGAGAAGGAGTGACCGTTACAACCGCGGACGGGGTGTATGAAGCCGGCCGCTTGGTGATTTCTCCCGGAGCGTGGGCGCCGAGCTTGCTGGAAGATATGGGGTTGAGTTTAAAGATCGAACGGCAGGTTATGATGTGGTTTGCCCCGACGGACGGGATCGAGCCGTTTCGGTTGGGCCAATTACCGATTTACGTTTGGGAAGCGGAAGACGGAGTGCAGTTCTATGGAATTCCTTCTTTAGGCCTAAGAGGAGAAGGCGTCAAAGTTGCTTTTTTCCGGATGGGTCAGACATGCACGGCAGATACAATTGACCGAAATGTTTATGACTTCGAGGTAGCTAAGATGAGGGAATATATCGGCAACCGCATTCCGCAGTTGAAGGGCAAGTTTTTGCAGGCCAAAACTTGCCTGTATTCGAATACCCCGGATGAACATTTTGTCATTTCCCTTCATCCGGAATATAAACAGGTTGCGATTGGGGCAGGTTTTTCGGGGCATGGCTTCAAATTCGTCAGTGTTGTCGGCGAAATATTGGCTGATCTGGCCACAACAGGAACAACCTCGCTTCCGATCGAATTGTTCAGTCCGAATCGTTTTAACAAAATAAAATTATAATTGGCTTAAATATGGTTTTGGTGCAAAAAAATTCAGACCCACAATATATAGTAGTCGACTGGAGGTTTATTTCTATTTTCAATACTTCATATGGTATGTGAAAATATTTTTGCACCAGAACCTTATTAAGTGTAGAAAGGGGAACTATATGACAAACCATAACACAGAGATCCCAGATTGGAAAAACCTTAACATTTTGCATCGTGGAAGAGAGCTGCCGCGTGCAACAATTATTCCTTACACCGATACGGTTTCTGCCCTATCCGGAGAAAGAGGAGCTTCATCCTGCTTCAAATTGATCAATGGACTTTGGAAATTCAATTATGCGGAATCGACCGAAGAGGCTCCTGAACAATTTTATGAGGAATCTTATGACGACAGCAGTTGGGATAGCATCAAAGTACCTAGCAACTGGCAGATGTGCGGCTATGGAAAGCCTCATTATACGAATGTTGCCTACCCATATCCTGTGGATCCTCCCCATATTCCTGACCTTAACCCGACAGGATCCTACAGAAGAAGCTTTTATGTACCTGAAGGATGGGACGAAAAAGAGATCTTTATCGTTTTTGAAGGGGTAGACTCGGCATTCCAGCTTTGGATCAATGGACATTTCGTCGGCTTTAGCCAAGGAAGCCATCTACCAGCCGAATTTGATATTTCTGCTTACATAAAAGTAGGCGAGAATTTAATCGCAGTCCGAGTTTATCAATGGTCCTATGCAAGTTACCTGGAAGACCAGGATATGTGGCGGTTGAGCGGTATTTTTCGCGATGTGTACCTTTTAGCTGTGCCTAAACTTCATATCCGAGACGTGTATACAACAACGAGCTTGGGTGATGCTTACTGCAACGCGTTTCTTGATATCAAAGTAAAGATTAAAAACGATAGTGAAAATGAAAGTAAAGGCCATCAACTAAGCTTTCAACTCATAGACACTGCTGGAAAGACTCTAAGCGAAGCAAATTATGACGGAAAAATCATTGTTTTGCCTGGAGAAGAAGCTGCATTTCAAATGCGTCTATCTGTGGAAAATCCCCGCAAGTGGTCAGCGGAAGAGCCATTTCTGTACACCTTGCTTCTAATGCTCAGTAATGATCAGAAGACTATCACAGAGGTTGTGTGTCTCCACATCGGATTTCGCAGTGTAGAGATAAAGGACAGGATGCTGCTTGTCAATGGTGTTCCGATCAAAATCAAAGGCGTTAACCGTCATGATACGCATCCCGATTTGGGACATACGGTTCCTTACGAAACGATGCTGAAGGATATAACCTTGATGAAGCAGCACAATATCAATGCTGTCAGGACAGCTCATTATCCCAATGATCCGAGATGGCTTGACTTATGTGATCGTTACGGTCTCTATGTGATTGATGAAGCTGATCTCGAATGCCATGGCTTTCAACTCACTGGAGACTTAAATCGGCTATCGAGTGACCCTGCTTGGAAAGAGGCTTACATTGATAGAGGGATACGTACAGTAGAGAGGGATAAAAATCATCCGAGCATTATCATGTGGTCATTAGGCAATGAATCCGGTTACGGCGAAAATTTTGCTGCAATGGCTGAATGGATGAGAAAATGCGACCCGACCCGACCGATTCATTACGAAGGACATGCTGGCGGGGTATACGGTTCCGGCAATGATTCTTCTGATGTCGTCAGTGTGATGTATCAAACTGTAGAGTTCATTACAGAATATGCCAAAGGCAACGATCAACGCCCGTTGTTCCTCTGTGAATATGCGCATGCCATGGGACTTGGCCCCGGCAATCTTAAGGAATACTGGGATGCAATCTATGAATACCCTGCTTTAATAGGAGGTTGCGTGTGGGAATGGGTGGATCATGGGATTAGACAGCAAACGGAAAACGGTACGGAGTATTTTGCCTACGGTGGTGACTTCAATGATTTCCCGAATGATGGAAATTTCTGCATTGACGGGTTGAACTTTCCCGATAGAATCCCTCACACCGGTCTCATCGAATATAAAAAAGTTTTGGAGCCGATTAAAGTTGTACCCATAGATCTGAATACAGGTAAAGTTAAAATTGTGAATCTATATAGTTTCGCTTCACTTTCATTATTTGTTTGTGTGTGGTCTATGGAAAGAGATGACGAAACACTTGAACAGGGAATTCTGGGAGAACTTGATATACCTGCTGGTTCAGAGGCGATAATTAAGATTCCGTATCAACTTCCGAAACTTCTATCCGCCGGAGAATACAGGCTCAATGTACGGTTTGTCCTCCGTAAATCTACGTTGTGGGCTCCTCAAGGGTTTGAATTGGCGTGGGCGCAGATGGACCTTCCTGTAACGTCGCAAAAAGATAGCGCAATGGAACTATCCGCTTTGCCAAAGCTGAACATAAATGAAATAGGCAGATATATGGTGATTGAAGGTGAAGAGTTCACAGTTACGTTTGACAAAATCAAAGGACAGATTATTGATTGGACTTATCAGAGTGTTTCTTTGCTGAAGAGCGGACCGGAATTTAATGGCTGGCGGGCACCGACAGACAATGACATGTTTCAAAAAGTGAATTGGTGCAATGCAGGGCTGGATCGATTGATTAAACGAGTGGAAAGCGTCGTGATTAACCTGCTGAATCCTCAGACGGTACGAATAGACGTAGCCGCTGTGTATTCGCCGAGAAGTCAACCGCCTTGCTTCCATAATATCTTTACATATACGATCTATAGCTCCGGAGATATCGAGATTAGGGCACAATTTAACCCCCGCGAAGACCTTCCGCATCTGCCGAGGCTCGGATTAGAAATGAGCTTGCCCGGAGAATTCGATCGGATGGAATGGTATGGCAGAGGGCCTCATGAAAGCTATCCAGATATGAAAGAGAGTGCCAGAATCGGCGTTTACAGTGGTAAAGTTCAAGATCAGTATGTACCCTATATCAATCCTCAGGAAAACGGAAACAAAGGTGATGTCCGTTGGGCAGCGATATCCAATAGCGGCGGTATGGGACTGTTGATCACAGGGGTGCCTTTGTTCAATGTGAGTGCGCATCATTTTACACCGCAGGATTTTACCAATGCCAAACATACTTATGACCTCAAACGCAGAGATGAAACGATACTTCATCTGGATTATGCTCTGGGCGGGTTAGGCAGCAACAGCTGCGGTTGTGATACGATGTTAAAGTATCAGCTTCTGCCAGTTAGAGCCGAATTTACGGTACGAATGAGACCTTTTTCAAGAGATCAATGGAGCCCGATGCAGTTAAGCAAGCTAGGTTTGAGTAAGTCGTAGTTTGTCGAAAAACGAAAACATTAATATAGAGGAGATTTAATTATGAGTTTGTTGATTAATGAGGGAGAGCTGGTACTTTTTCAAGGAGATAGTATTACAGATGCGGGTCGCAGCCATGATAATAACGATGATCTTGGATTAGGTTATGCGAATATAATCGCTGCATGGTTTTCCGCTTTATATCCTGAAAAAAAGGTCAGCTTTATTAACCGTGGTATAGGCGGGAATACAGTTGAACATTTACAGGCTCGCTGGAAGACTGATTGTTTGGAGTTAAAGCCTTCCTGGGTTTCAATACTGATTGGAATCAATGATTGCTGGCGAAGATATGATAGCAATAACCCAACCTCTGCAGACAAATTCGAGAATATATACCGGGATATCCTAACTCAGATAAAGGAAAATTTAAATGCAAAAATTATATTGTGTGAACCCTTTGTACTGCCGTATCCCGAAGAGAGGAAAAAGTGGAGAGAAGATTTGGATCCTAAAATACAAGTGGTACGTAACCTAGCTATGGAGTTTAACGCACTATTTGTTCCATGTGATGGTTTATTTGCACAAGGTTGCACAAAAAGAGATCCTGCATTCTGGTCTAATGATGGTGTACACCCTTCACAAGCAGGGCATGCTTTAATAGCGCAAATGTGGCTTAAAACCATGGGGGTATTATAGCTAAGAAATAAGCTTAATGGCAAGCCAAACTATAGGAGGCAGTATATGATGAATCGCGAGAACATAATTATCGATACAGACATTGGTGATGACATTGACGATGCATTGGCGTTGGCCTTTGCTCTTAACTGTCCTGAGGTGAATATCCTCGGTGTAACAACCGTATTTGGGAATACGAAAGCGAAAGCAAAGATCGCTACTAATCTGCTTGATACAGCAGGATTCAAGCAGATTCCGGTTTATGCGGGATGCGGTCAGCCGCTGAACCAGCCCATCGATGAAACAAAGTTACCCTGTCAATATATCAAAGAAACGATGGGGGAGATAGATCTCAATCCAGTTAACGCGGTAGATTTTATTATTGATAGTGTGATGCATTCCGATGATTCTTTGACCTTGGTCACCATCGGTCCGTTGACCAATGTTGCGGTAGCCTTGTTGAAGGAGCCGCAATTGAAGCAAAAATTAAATAAAATCGTGATGATGGGCGGCTCTTATTACTTTCACTATGTGGAATGGAATATACAGTGCGATCCGGAGGCGGCTCATATTGTATTTCAATCCAACATTCCGGTTAAGGCAATAGGGCTGGATGTTACAAAGCAATGTCTTATGAATGCGGATCAGTTAAAACGTTTGGAATCGGAAAAAGCATCCCCGCTTGTCCGCTTGCTCTGGCAATTGATCAGGCAATGGCAAATCGAAACCAAAGATCGCATTCTGCCGATTTTGCACGATGCTTTGGCAGTGTATGGGATTTTCGGCGGAGATCTTTTGCGATTCGAGCGGGAGGCTGTATACGTTGAATTGACCGGAACGGTTACACGAGGCTTGACTTTCAACCGTACGGACAGAAACCGCGAGGATCAATTGGTGCGGGGCGCTGAAGAGTTGGCTAGCCGTTCGGTCATTCAGGTGGCCAAAGAAGTGAAAAGCGAAGCTTTTATCGATTTTTTTCTGGAAAGATTATTATCCAAACAAATCTAATGATGGTGGAGAGACAATATATTCTTTTATCTCAGGGATAAGTTGTCTTTCCTCTGTTAGTATTAAAGGAAAGTTGAGCTATTAGTTATTCTGCTTATTTTTTTACTTCCGTACAGGCACAGCCGCGCCTAAGCCCACATACACTTTAACAATATAACATGGGGGTGTGCGGCTAGGTTCTGGTGCAAGAAATTCATCCATGCTAATATTGACTTAGAAAAGCATATGGGATGGGGCAAATTAATTGGAAAAAGCATCGAATATTTTCAAATGGAAACATTACGAAGCGGAAATCATCTTATTAACAGTTAGATAGTATTTGAAATATAGTTTAAGCTATCGTGATATGGCAGAAATAATGAGTGAACGGGGACTAAAGATTTCCCATACGACGATCATGAGATGGGTCCATGAGTTCGGACCCGAAATTGACAAGCGAATTCGTCCCTTTTTAAATCCTACTAACGACTCTTATAGAGTCGATGAAACTTATATCAATGTCAAAGGCCAGTGGAAATATCTTTACAGGGCAGTGGATTCAAAAGGCAACACGATTGATTTTATGCTGGCTGCTAACCGTGATGCGAAAGCGGCCAAACGCTTTTTCAAGAAGGCGTTATCCTCACCCCATAACCAGTTGCCTCGCGTTATTACAGTCGATAAAAATGCAGCTTATCCTCCAGCAATTCAACAATTAATGAATGAAAAAGCCCTATCGAAAGAAACCGTGATTCGACAAACGAAGTATTTAAACAACATTGTGGAACAAGATCATCGATTCATAAAGAAAATTACAAATCCAATGTTAGGGTTCAAATCGTTTCTGACTGCTGAACGGACGTTAAAGGGAATCGAGGCAATGCATATGATCAGGAAAGGGCAGACCGAAAATAATTCGACTGCTCTTTCAACGGTTGATCAGATTAATAAATTATTCGGATTGGCAGTCTAATTAAATTAAAATAGTGAGAGACTCTTGGCATTTTTAATATTTGCACCACAACCGTTAATTTAACTGTTTTAAATGAAGAGCAATTGCAATTTATCTATTTTAGTCAAAAAATTATTAATAGAAAGGAATCAAAATTTATATGAGAATAGATGAAGTTTTATATTTCTCCCCAAATTATACATATTATCAACTTAATTTTGATTAGCATTTAGAACTTGCATCAGCATATGAAGAGCCTTACTTGCTATGATCTGTAAATACTTCTTCCTCCGAAATAGGTTTCTTTAGCGCATTTTTAAAAACTGATTATTGCAGTGCAAAGGTGCCGTTAGTTAATGCATGAGAGCCATGTTGGCTCGATGGCTCTCTCGCATTAAAATATTCAGTTGAACGCGTTAATGCGTACCTAAAGGAGTACTTTCAACTGAACAATATAAGGCATCGCGGCACTAAGGTACAAGTTGACTTTCATTTTTCCTGCTTAACCTATACAGCTTGCAAATTAACCGTGGATCGATGGGACGTGCGTGAGGAGACCGGAAAGCAATGAAAGAGAAGGCACATTTCGATCTTGAGTTTGATAGTTTTATTGCTTTGGCGGATGCAATCAGTGAGATGCTACAATGTCCCGTTACCATTGAAAACGCCAATCATCAACTGATCGCACACAGCTCGCACAGCCTTGCCACCGATTCAGTTCGAACCGCAACCATCATCGGGCGCAGAGTTCCGGAGCATGTCATCGGTGCCTTATGGAAACATGGAGTCATCCGTCAGTTGATGGATAGCGAAGGTCCGTTGCAAGTTGCGGCGATTCCCGAGGTTGGGCTCGGAGCAAGAGTTGCGGTGACCATTCGTCATGACAAGGACATACTGGGTTATATATGGGCGGTGGATGAGGGAATACAATTCGACGAAATTAAGCTGAACAAATTTAAGTTGGCAACTGATGCCTCCAAAAAGTTAATGCTGCAGTTGCAAAATCATAGGCGCAAGGAGGAGGAAGGGCAGCAAAATTTTTTCTGGCAGTTGTTGACAGGGTATCTGAACTCGGATGAGGACATACAGGAAAAGGCGGCCCAGTTGGGCATCACTCTCCCCGCAAAATATCAGGTGATGTTGTTTCAATTCGACGATGACATCAACTTGAATACATACTTACAATTGCAATACATGGTGGCAACGGCTAAGGACATAAAGGTCATTTTTCATGTGCGGGATGAACGACAATTTATTATACTGGCGACGCCCGCCTCGTTAACGTTCACAAACGAAAGTTCGGCGGCATTCGTGCGTTCTTTCTTAATCCGAATGAAGGACCGTTTGGGAAAGGTCGAGGGAGCAAGCGGACTTTTATACAGTGATTACACGATGGTCGAACAAAGCGGCCGAGAAGCGCGCGCCGTGTTAAATCTGAAAAAGCAATTTCCACAAGATTTGTATCACGTATACGATTTTCAATCTTTAGGCTATTATCGGTACTTACCGCTGTTGTTGGAGCAAATGCCCACCCGATCCGAGAGCGTGTGTTTAGAAAAAATCAGATCTTACGATAGGGAGCATAACAGTGGATTGCTGGAAACGCTAGAGCAGTTTTTATTTCATGACAGCAATGTGAAGGATACCGCTGACGTTTTGCACATCCATACGAACACTTTAAATTACCGATTGAAACGAATTTCGGAGATTGGCGGGATCGATTTAAGAAATACGGATCAAAAAATAACAATCCTGCTCGAAATGAAAATCGAAAAAATGAAGAGATCATAGATTTGTTGGAATACACGAAAACAAGGCATAACTTTGTCGTATTTGAACAATGCCGACCGTCTTTTCATTTTATACTTATAGATAGATGGGAGGAGGAATCAAAATGAGAATCGGTGTTCCAAAGGAAATGAAAAACAGAGAAAACCGGGTGGCGCTTACCCCGTATGGCGTAAAAGAATTAGTGCATTGCGACCACGAAGTAGCCGTGCAGTATAATGCCGGTCTTGGTGCCGGTTTCGCAGATGAGGAATATTCGGCGGCAGGAGCAACCTTGATGGAGCAATCGTCAGATATTTGGTCGTTTGCGGAATTGCTGTTAAAGGTTAAGGAGCCGCTGCCTGCAGAGTATCGATATTTTAGGGAAGGACTCATCTTGATTTGTTATCTGCATTTGGCTGCGGAACCGAAACTTGTCCAAGCTTTAACCGCTGCAAAAGTAACTGCCATAGTGTATGAAACCGTTGAATTGAACAGGATGTTCCCTCTGCTGACTCCAATGAGCGAAATTGCCGGCCGAATGTCCATTCAAATTGGCACCCATTTGTTGGAAATGACCGAAGGGGGAAAAGGGGTACTACTGGGAGGTGTGCCTGGAGTGAAACGCGGTAAGGTAACCATTATTGGAGGTGGCGTTGTCGGAAGTAATGCGGCGAAGATCGCAATTGGTCTTGGAGCCGATGTGACTGTCATTGATATGAATCAGGAAAGGCTGCGCATTTTGGAGGATATTCACGGCTCACGAATTCAAACTTTAGCCTCTAGTCCTTCCGTTATTGAGGATGCGGTAGCTGAAGCAGATTTGATGATTGGAGCGGTTCTAGTTCCCGGAGCTAAAGCCCCGAAGTTGGTAACGGAAGACATGGTTCGTCAAATGAGTGTGGGCTCTGTTATTTTGGATGTGGCCATTGATCAGGGAGGAATATTTGAAACGGGCAATCGCCTGACAACACATGATGATCCGGTTTATATTAAGCACGGTGTTCTGCATTATGCCGTTCCGAACATACCGGGAGCAGTTCCCAGAACATCTACCATCGCATTATGCCAGGCCACTTTTCCATATGTAATGTTAATTGCTAACAATGGTGTAGGTGGTTCCATTGAAAGGAGTGATGCTCTTCTCTGCGGAATAAACATAGCCGGCGGCCATGTGACGCATCAAGCAGTAGCTAACGATCTCGCGCTCGAATATGTGCCTGTTGAGCAATTGTTGTCCACGTTTAACCGATAGGAGAAGGAACAATGTACAGCTATCGGGATGCATGGGCGGAAATATCCTTGGATGATTTGGCTTTTAATGTATACGCCTTCAAATCTCATTGTAACAAGAGCCGTTTGATGACTGTAGTCAAAGCCGATGCGTATGGGCATGGGGCTATCAAGGTGGCCCAAACAGCGATTCAGGCGGGAGCCGATTATTTGGGCGTTGCTTTTCTGGACGAGGCATTGGAGCTAAGATTCGCCGGGATCCAACATCCGATTCTTATTCTCGGATATACACCAGTACAGTCGATCGCAGCGGCGATTCGTCATCGCATCACTCTGACTGTTTTTTCAGAAGAGGTATTAAATGACATTCTTCTCAAGGCAGAAGCACTCCAACAGCAAGCAATCGTACACATCAAAATGGATACGGGTCTTGGTCGTTTAGGCACGGCATCCGTGGAACAAACAGTGGAATTGGTTCGGAAAGCCTTGCTTTTGGATCGGGTTTATATAGAAGGAATTTTCACTCATTTTGCCGACTCGGATAATGAAGATGATTCTTACACTCAACTTCAATTTCAGCGATTTTCGGATGTGCTACTGCTTCTGAAAAAAGAAAGGCTAACTATTCCTCTAACACATTGCTGCAACAGTGCAGCGGCCGTCCGCTTTTCCAAAATGCATCTGGACATGGTTCGTATCGGAATCGGTCTCTATGGTTTGCTTTCACTCGACTTGCAGACACAATACAGCTTCTTTCTCCGGCAGGCATTGCAGTGGAAAACGAAGATTTCTTCGCTCAAGACGATTCGCCCTAACCATCCAGTCGGTTACGGCTGCACATTTAAGGCGGCTGAAGAAAAGGTGATGGCCGTTATCCCGGTAGGCTATGCGGATGGTTATTCCCGGGCGCTCTCCAATGTGGGAACCGCATTGATTCATGATCAATATGTACCGATTGCTGGTAGGATCTGCATGGATCAAACGATATTGGACGTTACCCAGGTCCCCAATGTATCAGTTGGCGATGAGGTGATTTTGCTCGGAGGCTCGGCAAATCATTTTATTTCTGTGGATGAGGTGGCTCACCTGATAAAAACGATCAATTATGAAGTGGTTTGTAACGTGGGGAAGAGAGTTCCCCGATATTACACCATTGGAGGACATCAAACAGCCGAGAGGAATGATGTATTGGACACATTTTTCAGTTCGTCGTGATGTCGGCGTTATTCAAATATAACTGCGCGCGCCAAGCCTCTTGTGTCATATCTTAATAATGGAAGAAAGGGACGATAGCATGAATACAGAACGCAGCAGAAAAGAAGAATTATACAGCCTGATGGGCAGATTACCATCTCGAACACGAGATGTCTCCGCGGTGAAACTGTGGGAAGAGGAACGAGCTAACGATTGGAACCATAGACGGATATGGACAAGAGCGGCAGACCACAAAACCGAGGAGGATCAATATGAAAGATAACTATTCCACAAAGCAAACCATTGCGGAAATTGGAAATCGGTTGCTGCCGGATACGCTTATTACAAATGATGATCAGCAAGTATCTACCTGGGAACAGTGGGAACAACATCGCCGTCCAGAAATATTGGATTTATTCAAGGATAACGTATACGGACGGGAATCGATCGGGCGACCGACATCTTTATCATTTCGAACGGTGATAACGCCGGGCATGATGGCAGGGAAGGCAATTCGCAAGCAGATTGAAATTTCGTACGAAGGTGCTGGAGGGAAAGGGACAATCCGTCTGCTTTTATTTGTACCTGGTGATGAGCGCAAGCCGGTGCCGGTATTCTTACTCATCAATAACCGGGGTGCCGAGCATATGGACCCGGAAAGGATAACCAAGTCGCCATTTTGGCCTGCAGAGTCGATCGTCGATCACGGGTACGCAGCTGCGGTGTTCGATAATGCGGATGTTGATCCGGATCACCATGACGGGTTCCTTAATGGCGTGCACGGGATCTTTGATTCTTTTAACGATAAACGACCGGCGAATGCTTGGGGAACCATCGCAGCATGGGCTTGGGGGGCTTGCCGGGTAATGGATTACTTGGAAACAGATCCTTACATCGATTCCAAGAAGGTAGCTGTGGTGGGTCACTCCCGTGGGGGGAAAGCCGCGTTGTGGGCAGGAGCTGTCGACGAACGTTTTGCGATGGTCATCAGTAATAATTCCGGATGTACGGGAGCCGCGCTTTCCCGGGGCAAAACTGGTGAAACAATCAAACAAATAAATGTAAGATTTCCCCATTGGTTTAACGACAACTATAAATTGTTCAATGACCGTGAATTCGAGTTGCCGATAGATCAACATATGCTGCTATCTCTGATCGCGCCGCGCCCACTGTATGTAACGAGCGCTTCGGAAGATGAATGGGCTGATCCGGTGTCCGAGTTTTTGTCTCTCATGCACGCCTCTCCTGTATATCGGTTATATGGACTGGACGGATTTACAACTCAACAATTTCCGCAAGCCGACACCCCTGTTTTTAGCGAAAGAACGGGATATCACGTTAGAACAGGAGTCCATGATCTAACCGATTACGACTGGAGCCGTTTTATGGATTTTGCGAACCGCCAGTTCGAGGAATGATGTATTTTAAAGTTAGGTCCAGAAAAATAATCAAACCCGCGTTCGCGGGTTCTTTATGTGCGCCCGGCATGGGCGCTACCTTTAGGGTCCCGAATGGCGAAGCCATTCACTAATTGTCCGGCAATAGGCTCCAAACATTGATCGGCTATGCCGGGGTACAGATGCCGGACTTACACAATAATAGTCCAAAGAAGTAAAATACTTGAGTTACAGACTGCATAAAAGAAAAAGGGTTTCCTAAATATGTATGACGGCTATCACCTTTTAGGGTTAGCCGTTTTTTATTTGCGCTTTAAATAAAAATGACATTTCATATTACAGAAATTTTAAGAAAACACAATATTAAATACGGAGAAGAACGACATTCCTATATATTATAAAACAGAGCAATATTATGGGATTTTCATGTCAACCAAAAATTTTGTGTTGATAACCCAATAATGAAGGTGTTTTCTTGTCTTTCTGTACATATTCGAGGTATGTTCTTGTCGCACAATTGGTGGCTGTTCATATTCAAGGTATTTTCTTGTCGTGAAATATAATGATTTTGATGTTTGTGGGTACTTTCTTGTCGCTAATCGGGGTATGTTCTCGTCGTTAGACTAATCCGCCGCCTAATTCCCTAAGAGTAATATGAGTGGATTTTTCCGGTTTAAAGACATATGTACAAAATACGAGTTTTGTGAATATGTCATAATTGCAGTTGGTAATGTCATAACCCGGACACGTGATATGAAATGAATAATTCCGACGATAAGCAAAAAAGCTAAAAGAATTACAAAAGTAACTGATATAACTGCTATGGCGCTGATTTTATTCTTAACTTTTACCTTTGCTAGCTTTAAAACATGTCTAATTTGCACTTGAGTAAATACCCGAGTAGGAATTGTAATGGCTTGATATTTGCTAAAATAGAATAACAAAAATTCTTTGGTGAGCTTAAATTTATGGAGATCACTCCATTTTAAATCTGTGGAAGTTGAGTCAGATTTAATAAGTAGACCTTCTTTTCTTAGAATACATTCTTTTTCTTCATATACAGATCGATTCTGTTCGTATTTCTTTTTAGAAAAGAAATAAACGTAAAATGGAATCATAATAACGCAAATGATCAAGATAAATGCCAAAATTGTATTAAGAACCGAACTCCAAAATTACTGTAAATTATTCTAAAGTTTGCCTTTATATATTCCCTTTGATTCAATTTGTAAATTACTCTGATCAAATCCATAATGCTTTCCATCCATTCAATAAAGCACCCCACTTTTGTAATGTTTCTATAGTTGATTAGATCAATAATGGGTTATTCCAGAAATTTCTATTTTAAATATTCGATATGGTTTTTTAATTTTCCTTCCTATTGAGAAGCCAATTTTTTTGCTCGACAGTAGATTATCCACACGGGGTCTGACCTTTTTCACATGATATCTTTCAACTTTATTCATTCTTGTCCTGCAATTGGGTAAGAGCCCATTCGCACCAGCTGATTCCGGCCTGTAGATCGAAAGCGGCCTTTCTAAGCAACAAGTAAACTCCAAGCAATGTCGATCCAGGCTTCGGTTCCCCTTCCTCCGACTCCCGAAACTTCTCCAGCTTTTTCTCTACCTGCATGATTTTAAGCCGATAAAATTCAAGCCTCTCGCCGATCATTTTACGATAAGATCCCAATTCATCCAAAGGCAAGCCATAAAGCTTTAGAAGCATCTCGTCCCGCAGGACCGGATCGCCAAGAGGTTCGCATTTCCACGCCCGTAATGATTCGAACCCTTGCTCCGTGATGGAATACACTTTTTTGTCAGGCTTGTCAGATTGCTGGACCCATTCGCAGCTAACCAACCCTTCCTTCTCCAGAGAAGCCAGAATGGGATAGATTTGACTATGCTTGGCAGGCCAGAACGACTGAATCCGGAGCATCAAATCATACCCCGACTGGGGAGCCAAAGTAAGAATGTTGAGCAACCCGTATGCTAATGTATTCATTTCCGCCTCATTTCATATGTCAACTTTGACACAATTGATTTTCTGTCATATAATTGTTTATGGATTTATTATATGTAAATATAGACATATAGTCAAACAGAGGGAGATTATTTATGAGCACCGCTTCACCTACTCAGCAAGTTCGCTTTTGGCCGATCATGACCGCTATTTTCGTTGGGTCGTTCATCTGTATCCTGGCCTCCAGCACGATCAACATTGCACTGCCGATTTTGCAGAAGCATTTCGACACTAGTCTCGGTACGATTCAATGGACATTGACAGGTTTTATGCTGGCCATGGGCACATCGGCACCTGTCGTGGGATATTTCGGCGAAAAGTTCAGCTATAAGCGCTTGTACTTATTCTCTCTGATCGGCTTTACCTTCGCATCCGGCTTGTGCGCAACCGCATGGAATCCGGAGTCGCTGATCGCTTTTCGCATTTTGCAGGGATTGTTTAGCGGTTTGATCATCCCCGCGACAATGTCAATCATCTACCAAGTCATTCCGCGGGAGAAGCATGCGATGGCCATCTCGCTGTGGGGTCTTGCAGCCATGCTTGCGCCCGCATTCGGCCCGACGTTCAGCGGCTGGCTGCTTCAGAACTTCGCGTGGCAGTGGCTGTTCCTTATGAACATTCCCATTTGCTTGATCGCCATTGTTCTCATAATCGCATTTATTCCGTATTATCGGCTCAGTGTTCCCAAAAGCTTCGATGGAATCGGATTTGTTACCGTGCTGGTAAGCAGCTCCACTTTACTAGTCGGACTCTCGCAGGGACATACATGGGGCTGGAGCTCAGCCAAAACAGTTACGGTACTTATCATCGGAGCGTTGTTCTTAATTGCTTTTATCTGGCGTGAATTAACTACGTCGACTCCGCTGCTTAATCTGCGTGTGTTCCGCAATGGTCGTTATACGATATCACTGCTAATCACCAACATTCTGACGGTCAGTATGTTTTCGGGAACGTTCCTGACCCCAATCTTTCTGCAGAATATCCAGCATGTTTCGGCGATGGATACTGGCCTTATCCTGCTGCCTGCTTCGCTCATCATGGCGCTCGCCATGCCGCTTGTTGGCAAAATGTATTCAACCGTCGGGCCACGCTGGTTGATGGCGATCGGGGTTGTGCTTTTGTCCGCAGGAACGATATTCCTTAGCTGGCTGAGCATCGACGTTTCGCATACGTACATTATGGTCTGGATGACGATTCGGAACCTGGGAATCGCATTCTGCATGATGCCGGCCAGCAATGCGGGCATGGAGCGGATCGATCCGCTGCTGTCAGGTCATGCTTCCGCAATCATGAACTGGACACGAAATGTGATCAGCTCGTTCGCCATCGCCATCTTCACCACGCTGCTGGCTACACACACGTCTAGTCACAGCGCTGTTCTGATTGCAGGAGGCGACACGAACAAACTCCATATCGGCGCCATGTCATTCACGATGAGTGTCAACGACGTGTATGTGATCGCTACCTTGATCGCAGCTGTAGCCCTTCCATTTTGTTTGTTCATCGGCAAGGTAAAGCCAAAGCCGAATCCGGTCGTCAAGACGGCCAGCGCAGCAACATAATTAGATTTACCGCCGTTGAAGAAAAGGAGCTTCCCGGGAGGTTGTCATACCTCATCGGAAAGCTCCTTTTTCAAGCTTCACATCAAATATTTTTTTCGAGTTTTTTCCTTGGTTCTACGTTTATAGAACTGCCATATGGTACTGGCGGCAAGCGACAGAACTATTGTGATTCCCGAAAGTGTCACGACCAGAGCCAAGTATTCAAAGGGTGAATAATGAAGCATTTTTTCAAATGCAATAGCCCCTTTTAAATCTTCAATCACTTGATTCATTCCAAAGATACCGCTGATCACTGTGTAGATGGTTAATATCATTAATAAAATGCTTGAGCGTCTATTCGTATAAGTGGATTGATATTTAAACAAATCATCCAAAGTCAGCTTCACATCTTCAAACAGTTCCTCAATCCCATGCAGGTTACGCACAAGTCCATACAGCTCCTTGCCCTGCGATTGGGAAACCGCCTCGATGAAATAATATTTGGCCGAAAAGGTTGTGATGGAATGAATCAATTCATCAATGAGATCCTGGTTCAATTTCAACTGTACATGCGAATACTCAATCGATAGCTTAAGCAGTACAATTTTATGAAAAAGGTTAATTAACAAAATATAATAGTACTCCCCATACATTTTATTAGCGATCTTGGTTGCAATGTCTTGGGGTTGATTGGTAATGCAGCAAAAGGAATTCTCGTCCATCGTAAAATACGTATTCGGCCCCCACCGGTAATAGGAATGAATCGCACAATATTCTTTAATATAGTCCATATTGGTAGCCCCGATGAAGGGTTCTCCCTTATCTTCAGGCCATCCGTTCGCGCTGCACGATATTGGTCCTCCAATGTAATTTCCGAGTCTTTCGGTAAAGAAAAGAAGCTTTCAACAAACATCCGCTCATCAATAAAAAACGGCAGGTTCTCGAAATAAACCTCACTCATATTTTCTTTATCCAAAAACCGCATTGTATCTGGCACCAGAACAGCAAAAATAAAATCTTCAACTTCATTGTAATTTACATTCTGATGCTGAATGTAGGATTTGTCATCCTGCTTGCTCATGTTCTGTAGAACTCTAAATCGTTTCGCAAACTCGAGAGCTAATGAATAATTGATCACTTCACAGTCGAGCTCGGTTCTTATTGTAATAAAGCCTAAATCAAATGGACACAAGGTGACATCCACAGAGTGAATAGCAAAAGGAAAAGTAGCATGCTCCATCTTCAATTCACATGAAATTTCATAACGCTTGGAATAACGCTGAAAGGAGCTCTCATCATCAGTTTGATGCGGAAACAATACATTATTGGTAAAAGGTAAGTAGTACCGCTCCATCTCATGATGGGAAACTCGATAATTAACGCCATAAAACATATTTTCCTGTTCGAGATCTCCTAGTGAAAAGGGAATAAACTGTTCCAGGATCAGCTGTTTCTTGAACTCACTTTCAGCGTTATTGTTGATTGAAAAGGGGAAAATAAATTGATGCAAAGCGGCATTCAATGTTTTCTCCCGCAGTTGAGGCTGGTTCATAGTTTCACTCCCGTATCCCGATTATCATTGAAACTTGTTACTTTATGTCATAAATTATTCTAAAGCTTTTATTTCTTCTTCATCTTGCTTTTTAGCCATCATTTTTGCTATTTCAGTATGAAACTTGTTGTCGATAACTGCATTTGAGCCGTAAACATACAGTTCATCCTTAGCTTGGATCACCAGTTTCATGCGCTCACGGCGAATCTTCTCTTCTCCTCTGCGGACAAATAACAGCAAAATATCTTTATCCGCTATGAAAACTTCTTCCATCTTCCTATTCACATAGGGGGATTCCTCATCGATTTTCACACTTGTAAATAAATCTCCCTCATTCAAGTAGAGAATTTCCTGAAAGGGCAATTCGTGAAGTTCATACTCTTTCTTCAATTTGTGATGAAATTCACCTGACATTTTGCTGTTAAAGGATTTAGTTTTCACCACGAAAAGCACGATTCCAAACAAACAAGTGATAATGATCAACTGAACAATCCTTAAGTCCTTCGTTAAAATTGTACTGATGGAGGCAATCATAACCGCCAATGAAAAAACTCCAAATAAAATAAGAAAAATAGCAATTTTTCTGCGGATCGGGTGCCGGGCTATCAATTCCGATTCCTTGGTGGTAAATCCGGTTGCAGTCAGCATCGATACAGCCTGAAACCGGGCAACCTCCTTGTCCAAACCGCTGATGATCAGCAGCGTGACAGCTATCTCCAGGACTAAAAAGATCAATACAAAATAAATGAGTATAAATAGGAATACGATAGGAATCACCCCAGTGCAAAGCAAATGTATTCTGTTTTTACTATCATTACCCTTAGGCAATTTTGTTAAAACAAATGTTCCCTATTTATAGCTTCCTTTCCAAACAGAATCCCTTATAATAGACAATAGGCTTTATTTGTGAAGAAATCTCGAAATTAGATTACATAATAAATGTTATGTAAACAAATTACCTTATATAGCGAGGTGTCGCATTTCCAATGAATATCATCAAAGTGAAAGATCGGAATGAGTTAGAGAAAAGGATCCCCTCCATGCCTTGGTATGTGGAGAAATTCATCAATTATAAGCTGCCGGATCTGTCCCCGTCCTCTCTTTTGGAATATACGCGAGATTATGATACCTTTCTATCCTGGATGCTGGCTGAAGGTCTCTCCACTGCGGATTCCATTGCCCGCGTTCCTCTTGAGGATCTGGAAAACCTGCATATGGACAGCGTTGATGGCTATAAAATGTTTCTCTCCACCCGTAAGGAGCAGGCCAATATCAAGACGACAATTAACCGTAAGCTCTCTTCCCTGCGATCTCTCTTTCACTATTTAAGCCAGATTGCCGAGGATGAACATTTTTATCCGCTGCTGAAACGCAATGTGATGGCCAAGGTGGAAATCAAGCGCTCGCATAAGCCGAAGGATTCGGCTGCCAAGCTGGAAGGGAAATTGCTGCAGGAGCAGGAAATCCATGAATTCATCGACTATATCCAAAATGGTGGGTATCAGCAGGACGTGTCGAGCAATAAACAGGCCGTCTATTCCTTTCAACTCAACAAAGTGCGCGATACATGCATCATAACCCTGATTCTCAACTCCGGGCTCCGTGTTTCTGAAGTGTATAACCTGAATGTGGATGACATCGATTTGAAAAAGAAGCTCGCTTACGTTTACCGTAAGGGGAAGAACGATGACACCTTCAAAACGCCGGTTTACTTTCGCCATGAAGCCATTCAGGCATTAACGGATTATGTCACCATGCGGCAAGTGATGTACAAACCGCAGAAAAAAGAAAAAGCCCTCTTTCTCGCCATTGCTAATGGCAAAAAAGAGGGAGAACGCATGACCAAACGGGCGATCCAGGAGATGGTGATCAAATATGCCAAGAGATTCGGCAAGCCCTACCTCTCCGTTCACAAATTACGGCATTCCTTCGCGACCGATTATTATCTGCGCAATGATTTGTACAAAACACAGGAGCAGCTTGGCCACGCCTCACCGGAAACGACACAGATCTATGCGCATCTAACCGATAAAACCATGGCCGACGCCATCGATAACCGCAAAGAATCCTGAAGCCGCAGCTTCAGGATTCACTGGCTCATGCAGCGAGCTTCTTATTCATAGGTACCGAAGATTTACTTCAAGATTTCATCTATCTGCTTGAGCTCATCTGAGCTGAACTCCAGATTATTAAGCGCTGCAATATTCTCTTCAATTTGCGAAACACGGCTAGCGCCAATTAATGCAGACGTTACTCGGCCGCCTCTTAATACCCACGCCAGCGCCATTTGGGCCAAGCTTTGATTACGTTTACCGGCGATTTCATTCAAGCGATTGACCTTCGCAATCTTGTCTTCCGTAACCTGATCCACCTTCAGGAACCCGCTTGGCTTCGCTGCGCGAGAGTCAGCGGGAATGCCGCTCACATACTTGTTCGTCAGCAGACCCTGCGCCAGTGGAGTGAATGCAATGCTTCCCACTCCGCCTTCCTCTAACACATCCTGAAGTCCATCTTCGATCCAGCGATTAAACATGCTGTATGAAGGTTGGTGAATAAGCAGCGGCGTGCCTAAGCGATTCAGAATCTTGATCGCCTCTTTCGCATCTTCAGCTTTATAGTTGGAAATTCCGACATATAGAGCTTTACCTTGCCGTACCACATGATCGAGTGCTGCCATGGTCTCCTCAAGCGGAGTGTTGGGATCCGGACGGTGAGAATAGAAGATATCTACATAGTCAAGCCCCATGCGCTTCAAGCTTTGATCCAGGCTCGAAATCAAATATTTCCGGGAGCCCCATTCCCCATATGGGCCTTCCCACATATAATAACCGGCTTTTGTGGAAATGATCATTTCATCGCGGTAAGGAGCAAAATCCGATTTCAATACCTTACCGAACATTATTTCCGCCGATCCCCCCGGAGGCCCATAATTATTCGCCAAATCAAAATGGGTGATCCCCAAATCAAATGCTCTCAACAGCATGGCTCTGCCATTCTCATGTTGATCGACACCGCCGAAATTGTGCCAGAGCCCGAGTGAAATGGCCGGCAGTTTAAGCCCTGATCGACCTGTCCGATTATAAGTCATGTCCGCATAACGGTTTTGATTCGCTTGATATACCATGATTAACCTCCTCATTATTCAAGTCAGCTCGACTTCTTTACCTAACTAAGTATAGGCGAATAATGATTATAAAAAAAGAACTGAAAAAAACGTGTCTTACTTACTCTCGGGTAACTGTTCAAAGTGTTTACATAACAATAGTTATGTAAACACTTTGAATCCATTGGTGAACTTCATCCTGCATGGACATCTTCTTCCTGAAGAGAAACAGCGGATACTCGTTCAGAGCGCCAGATGACTTCCTGAGCAAATGTCTTCGCAGCCTCTTGAAGTCTCAATTCGATTTCCGGATGCAGTGTAAAGTTATTTTCTTCACGTACGACCTGAGTGTCCAGGACATAGACTCCAGCTAAAATATGGTAGGAGTTAAGCGCAGATAGTACGGGCTTCAATGCATGATCAATGGCTAATAAATGTGCGATTGTACCTCCGATGGCTAGCGGCAGGACAATTTTACCTTGCAGCCCTTTTTGCGGAAGCAGATCAAGGAAGCTTTTCAAAACTCCTGTGTACGAAGCCTTGTATATGGGAGTAGCCACGATTACGGCATCAGCTTGCTCAATATCTTTTACCGCCTGAATGATCCTCGGACTGTTGAAATTACTGTACACTAAATCCTCGGGAGATTGGTCTCGGACAGATAGCAATTGAACCTTCAATCCTGCTATCTCCAATTGCTTGATTACGGTTTGCAGTACGCCTTCCAATCTAGAAGAAGCCGACGGGCTTCCTGAAATAATGACAACACGTGCCATGATAACCACTCCTCTTCTATTTTATTAGAATCTCTGCCTAAATCTGCTGGCTGACTTTGATAGCTTCTTCCAAGTCGTACAAAATATCCTCAATCGCCTCGGTACCAACAGATAATCGAATAAGTCCGGAAGTCACACCTGCGTTCAACTGCTCTTGCACGTTTAATTGTTGATGTGTTGTACTGGCGGGATGAATAATTAATGATTTGGAATCTCCAACATTAGCCAAGTGAGAGAATAATTGAACGGAATGAATCAATTTCTTGCCCGCCTCAATGCCTCCTTTAATGCTGAAGGTAAGGATAGCACCTTGACCTTTGGGCAAATATTTCTTTGCTAACTGATAAGAAGGATGGCTTTCCAAGCCAGGATAACTAACCCATTCAACATCCGGGTGCTTCTCCAGATATTGAGCAACTTCCAAAGCATTCTTACTATGGCGTTCCAATCTCAGGTGCAGGGTTTCAAGGCCTTGAAGAAGCTGGAAGGAATTGAATGGAGATATCGCTGCACCCAAATCTCGCAGCAATTGCACACGAGCCTTAATAATATAAGCTATCGGGCCTACAGCTTCTGTATAGACAACACCGCCATAGCTTGCATCAGGTGTGGTTAAACCTGGGAACTTTCCGCTTGCTTTCCAATCAAAGCGCCCTCCATCAACGATCACTCCACCAATTGTAGTCCCA
The DNA here is from genome assembly GCF_900104695.1 of Paenibacillus sp. GP183. Classification (NCBI taxonomy): domain Bacteria; kingdom Bacillati; phylum Bacillota; class Bacilli; order Caryophanales; family Paenibacillaceae; genus Paenibacillus; species Paenibacillus sp. GP183. The sequence goes on along the minus strand of NZ_FNSW01000001.1, from coordinate 613,602 downwards.
TGTCCGCCAATGAATTTGGTTGCGGAATGCACGACGATATCTGCACCATGATCAATCGGCCTTAGCAGATAAGGACTTGGAAAGGTATTATCCACAATGAGGGGGATGCCATTCTCATGAGCAATCTTTGCTGCAGCCTCGATATCCAGTACATCGCCTTTGGGATTGCCGATGGTTTCAGCATACAAAGCTTTTGTTTTATCGGTGATGGCTTTACGGAAGTTCTCTGGGTCGCTTGAATCAACGAATTTCACTTGAATGCCTAGCTTGGGAAAGGTGGTTGCGAATAAATTATATGTACCGCCATAAAGGCTCGCAGAGGAAACAATCTCATCGCCAGCTTGAGCAATATTCAAGATCGAGTAAGTAATGGCTGCTTGGCCGGATGCCACGCCTAATGCAGCTGCCGCGTTCTCTAGTGCTGCTATCCGTTGTTCGAATACATCAGTGGTTGGGTTCATGATTCTTGAATAAATGTTGCCAAATTCCTTCAAAGCGAAGAGATTGGCAGCATGGTCTGTATCCTTGAAGCCATACGAGGTTGTTTGATAAATTGGTACAGCCCTCGATCGTGTTGTTGGATCAATGACTTGACCTGCGTGAATCGCCAATGTTTCTGGTTGCAGCTTTCTTTCTTCAGCCATAAATTAAACCTCCATTTTTCATTTTAAATGAGATAAACCTCTATCGAGGTCCTTCGAAGATGAGCGACCGCGTTTTAAGGTAGGTTTATTCGCCAATAAGAAAGTTTATTTCGGAAATCCGAAATTGTATACTTTCTTATTTGGTAAAAAAAGACACACCCACGCTCTAATGGTTGTGTCTTCGGTTGACCGATAAACAATTCATAGTTAACCTATAGGAATTATTATATTGTAATATAACAAGAAATTTTCTGGAGGTCAATACTTTTTTATTAGCTCAATGATCACAATAAAAAATCTCCCTCAGTCGCAAATTCAAAGTCCTCCACATCAATCACTTCAATAGGAATTTGCGCGTCAATCAGCTTATCGAGAAAATCCAATTGATCGGTCAGAAGCGGTGATTTTTCCTTGATTGCCGTAAGAATCAGCTCTGTTTCAATAGGGTCAAAGACCTCCCCATACTCTTCGTTCTCCACCGCATAAATGATCGTAAAGGTTACGTACTCGTTGATCGGCAGCGGCGGACTCTTTCGCCAAGCCATTTGCAAGGCTTTTTCAATCTTCTTCTTATTGAATGAATCCTCAAAATACGCAATGAGCTCGCCAATTTTATTTTTGACATGTGCATCATCTTCCGGAGTAGGCATAATCAATTCGGAACCGTCTTTCATTTCATATAATTCCAGTATAGTTGTATAGGGAATGATATACTCTACGGGACTTTCGGGTGCAAGCAGCTGACCATGAACCGCTAGCATAACTGCTTCCATTATAAAACTTCTTGCCATGGGCCTTGCCCCCTTCTCTAAACTGAATGCAGCAAAAAAACCACTATCCTCTACCGATGCAAAATAAACATCATAAGGGAACAGCGGATTTTTACTTATAAGATTCCGTTCGACAATGTAATTCCGGCTTCTGTCGGATGATAGGGCTTCTTCGAAAATCGGTTGGCATAGGAAGAAGCGACATAGGAATCCGGCTTGATAATAGGTACCATGCCCATGGATTCGACTCTGCGCACCATCTCCTCAACGAACATGGCCGTCTTGTTTTTCAGCTTATCTGTACCCGCATCAATGTGAATAAACATTTCAACCGAGGCGCCTTGATAGACAAACGGCAGCACGATGTCTTCCATTTCAGAGCGTCTCTGTTCATTGAAAAACAAGGCAATCTCTTCACTGTACGAGGTTTCTGTAGATAATTTTTCTTTTATCGAGCTGAATGTTCTGGGGATAATGACTTGCCTGTAGCAGGCCCATGCTCCCTTGCCCATGCGCTGAATGACAACTCCGGTGATGAATTTCGTATGCCCGGTATGCACCTGACAATCTGTTCCAATTATGAATTTGTATTCAGCCTTAGGATCCAACCGCATAAAATGGAGAATGCGCTCATGCACCTTTTCAAGACTGAGTCCTTTCTCCGTCGTATTGCGAAACTCCAGATCGTGAATCATGGTCAGATAGGGGCGCTTCTTCATCAGGTTCACCAGGACCTCAAAAGCAAGGTTTCCTTTCTCTGCGGATTGGGAGGTCTCTCATCATCTATTATATGCTATTTTTCAAAAAGAACGAATTTTTGTGAAAAGTTAGATCTTTGTCGCTATCGGCCTCTCATTTTCTTTCCAATGCAGGATATAAGCGGGATCGTTTTTCAGCTTCACATTGCTGATTTTCATCTGGCCTTCTTCCATCTCGGCCACACGCCAGGACTCCGGATCAGGCACACCTTTTTCCTGCAAAAATGGCACTCGGTCCTGCTCAGCCTCATCCTCATCCTCCCAAAATTTAACGCCGTAATACTCCAATCGATAATGATTCACCAGCATGCACGTGTAAACCTGAGATGTATTTTTATGCTGCAGCACGAATGGCAAAGGAAGTCCCTCCTGATTCTATAATAGTTCGAACATCAACACAAAGGCACATTCCCACGGATGGAGAAAGTGCCTTGGTCGGAAATATCTTTTTATAAATAAGGATTCTCGTGCTTGGCTTTTAGCATATTCCATCTGCGTTCCACTTCGTGCTCGAACGACGTGAGAGATTCCACATGCTCGGGCTTGGTCATATGTCTGGTTTTACCCATGGTTTTGAGCCAATCGATTAAGGGAACCTTCTTGTTCTTGTCTTCCGGATTGTACGTGATCGTCGTCACACCATGCTCCACTTCATAGAGCGGGAAGAAGCAAGAATCAACCGCTGCACCCACGATATTGGATCCATCCTGATCTTCAGACAGCCAGTTTAAAGGACAGGCGATAAGAATTTTTCCGTAAACGAGACCTTCGTTTTGAGCGTACCACTGGGCTTTGGCTGCCTTTTTAACCAAATCCTGAGGGTAGGCTTCCGAACCGGTAAATACATAAGGAATATGAGTTGCTGCCATGATTTGCGCGGTATCCTTATGGTGGAACACCTTACCTGCCTGCTTGGAACCGACGTTCGAAGTCGATGTTCTATGTCCCATCGGTGTAGAGTAGGACAGTTGAGCCCCTGTATTCATGTAACCTTCATTATCATACTCGAGGATAATCATTTTGTGGTTGCGCAGGGCAGCTCCGATAGCGGGTCCCATGCCGATGTCCATACCGCCGTCACCGGTGATCATGACGAAGGTGAAATCGTCCGGCAAGTTGTACTCATCCAATTCGCCGCGGCGCTTACGCTCCCAGAACATTTCCACGACACCGGATAAAGTGGCCGCGCCATTCTGGAACAGGTTATGGATGTAAGTCGCTTTATGGGCCGAATAGGGATAACCGGTTGTGACAACCATCGCACAGCCTGTGTGGAACAAAGCTACGATATCGCCTTCTATTCCTTTGAAGAACAGCTCCAAGCCGGAGAAAATACCGCAGCCCGGGCAAGCGCCATGGCCTGGTGCAATACGCTTAGGCTTGCCTGTCAAGGAGCGCAGCGGAGGGATTCGAACGTTCAGCTTGCCTGAAGCTTCATCCGGAGTCACCGTGATAAGCCCTGTGTTCAGGTCCTCATATTTCATTGGGTTCAGGACGCGCTTCGGAGCTTTCGCAGGATCGCCTACGGTGTGGCCATGATAATCAAACGGCACGTCAATTCTGTTTTTCTCAACGGCGTCAATTGCGAATTGAAACAGGCTGTGGCCGTCTTCCGAATAGAAATCTTTCCCACCCAATCCGTAGATTCGGCTGATGACCATGGTATTGCGGTTGCCCTCTGTAAATAATGCGGCTTTAATTTCAAGTACCATATTGCCGCCATGACCGCCATAAGAGTCCGCACGGTCGCCAACGGTAACGGCCTTGACATTCTTCAAGGCTTCCGCAATCTGCTTCGCAGGGAAAGGACGGATCATGTTGGGAGCGATAGAGCCTGCTTTAATGCCCTTCTCTCTCAACTGGTCCACAACGTCCTTGATGATTTCCGATGCGGAATTCATCAGGAACACGGCAACCTCTGCGTCTTCCATACGGTAAAGGTCGAGAATCGGATAATCGCGGCCTGTCAAATCTGCGTATTCCGTACGAATGCGGTCAAACACGGTTTCCGCATTATACATGGCCATCGACTGCTGATAGCAGTTATTGATATAATCCGGCTCATTCATATAAGGGCCGACTGTGATAGGATTGTTCCGATCCAAGGTATGGGGATAGCCTTTGGGCTGCTCACCGATAAACTTGTGAACATCTTCTTTATGCGCGAAGGTTTGCACCTTGCGCTTTTGATGGGAAGTAAAGTAACCATCGGAGGCTACCATTACAGGCAACCGCACCTCTGGATCTTCCGCCAGCTTGAGAGCAATCAGGTTCATATCATAAACGGCTTGCGGATCCCGGCACATCAGAATCGGCCAGCCAGTATTGAGCGCATAGTAAAGGTCTGAATGATCGCCGTGGATATTCAGAGGTCCGGATACCGAGCGGCAAACCAAATTCAGGACCATGGGGAAACGGGTTCCCGATTGCACCGGCATTTGCTCCAGCATATACAAATAGCCATTCGCGCTGGTCGCATTAAATACACGTCCTCCGGCTGTTGAAGCTCCATAGCATACACCGGCGGAGCCATGCTCGCCGTCTGCAGGAATCAACACGATATCATGCTGACCGTTAGATTTCATCAAATCCAAAAACTGCGCAACCTCGGTTGACGGGGAAATGGGAAAATATCCCATAATGTGATAATTGATCTGGTGAGCTGCGTAAGCAGCCATTTCATTGCCGGACTCATAGACGATACGCTGTTCGATCTTCGCTTGACCCAATTCCTTCTTAATATCAATCGCCATACCTTTGTATCCACCCTTCTCCCTGGGATTTCTTACTCTTTATTGGTTAACCGCCAAATCAAAGTGATGTGGGGTGCGGTGATCGTCCGCATAACCGTCTTCTTCCCGCTCGCCGGACAAAGCTTCTGTCGGACAGGCCTGTACGCATTTTAAGCAGCCTTTGCAGTATTGATAGTCAATTCCTTGCAGGAACATCTGTGGACGCCCCTTTTTATCCGGCTGTTCTTCCCAAACGAAACAAAAATCCGGACACACATTATCGCATGAAGCGCAATGTATACACTTATCTTCATGAAAATGCGGCATCATGCCTGCTCGGGAAATACTTAGATCCTTGAGAATGCTGTTGCCAGGATTGGTAATCATGCCTCCGAGTGACTGAGTTCCATAGCCAAGCACGGGAGTGTCAAAACGAACGAAATCAGGCATCCTTTCCCCTTCGGGAAGCGCAAACGTATGAAACTGCACTTCATCATAGCCTCTGTCAAAAGTACGAATGGCCGGTGCTACGGCTGCAGGATATTTCTTCTCCAAGGATTTACGGATAACGCCTCTCATTACTTCAGGATCAAGAAAGTCGCACAACCGAAACAGCGCGCCCAGCATGGCCATGTTAACCCGGTTCTTCTCTTCCAAGGAGATTCCGATGGCATCGACAACGGCTATAGTTCCTCCTCTAAGCTTCATCTTTTCCTTAAGCTCTTCGGGTGATTTGGTAGAATTAATGAGAACCGTGCTATCTTCATAAATACCGCTGATAACGTTTACGGTTTTCGACAGCGATTCATGAAAAATGCCGACTACATGAGGACGTTCAACCGGTGAAGTATCGCGAATATTGGTTGTTGGATCACAGAAACGGATATGCGCTTTGACGGCTGACCCTTTTTTCTCGGAACCGTAGGAGGAAAAGCTCACGCCATTGAGTCCAACACCGACCACCCCTGCTTCTGCGAGCATTTTACCGGCAAGGTTGGCGCCAAGCCCGCCGATCGATTCCAGTCTGATCTCGAAAAAGCCAAGATCATTGATTTTGGGTAAAGTAACCATTCCTTATCTCCTTTCAAGAATGAGAATGCATTGAATAGTGTGAATAGTTTTACTCTTTAATTGTAACAGTAAATCTCTGGTAAGCAACAGTTTTTTGCTTCTAAACGGTTAGAGCATGTAGTCCAAAATCAAGCCGCAGGCGCCCAGATGAAACGAATGAACGCGATTGTTTTCCAAAGGGGCTTGTAAATTTTCTTTGCACTCGCCTTGTTTACACGCCTCACAGATCTCGATGTTTTCTTCGGCAAGCGGATCATAGATTACACCGCATACAGGTTCCATAACGATCGCTCTCCGTTTCCCGAAAATTCAATCATGTAACCGTTTGCAAATACTCGCCAGCTTTTATTATACTTCTCATGCGTCTTCTCGTACAGTTTTTTTGCATCGATGGACACATTTCGTTTCATCTCATTGACATGACTCGACATTAACAATCGTTCCGCTTTGTGGTATTCTGTTAAAATAAGCTTAGCCAGAACAAAATTATATACGGCTGGGAGGATGCTTCCTATGAATCCTGACTTTATCAAAATCAAATCGCTCGAAGGCGATCTGCGAATGTCACACAAAAAAAAGGATTACGGGTTAACCATTTCTACCAAGGAATTAATTCTTCATAAGCCTCACGTCAATTATTACTTTCAGCTGGAAGACATCCTCAGCATCTTGCCTTTTGACAACAAGCAGCTTAAAAAGATCACCTTTGTCAACTGGCGCTCCTCCAATCAGGAATCAGCGAATTTCTCAGCGGAGGATCAGCATTTCAGGCTTTATGTGCAAGCAGCGACCGTCCATAATCGCAGCGGTTTTTTCAAACTCGGACCAACCGATGTCATCATCCCTATCCACAAACAAATGCTGCAGGCCATCTCGGAATGCGCACGTTTATCCGGGCTTACTTCAATCATGTCTTAGACAAAAAAAGCTGTTCCCCTCACTCCTTGGGGCCAGCTTTTTCTTTCTGTTCAAGCAGCCAGGCAAGCAGCCGATCGCAGCTTTGATCTACCATTTCGTAAACCTCTTCAAAATTGCCTGTAAAATAAGGATCGGGAACATCCGTAATCCCTTGTTCAGGCAGAAAATCCAGCAATTTATGAATCTTTACAGCAATAGCCGGTCCTGCAATTTGTTTCATATTACGCACGTTGCTGTCATCCATTGCTACAATCACATCGAATGCTGTAAAATCCGCAGCTTTCAACTGTCTAGCTTTCTGACTTTGATAGCTGATTTGATATTGATCCAGAATTCGGCGAGTGCCTTCATGAGGAGGTTCTCCGGCATGCCAATTCCCGGTTCCGGCGGAATCAATCTGGATCAAATCCTCCAGCCCGGCTTCCTTAACCTTGTGTCGAAGCAAAGCTTCAGCCATGGGAGAGCGGCAAATGTTGCCCAAGCATACAAACAGCACTTTAATCATGAGGTTGCACCAAAAATAAGCTGCTTCTCACGCATTGTCAGCGAACGAGCCGGAATATCCAGAACCAGTCTGCCTTCGGCAATTCCCCAGATCCGCGTCGCATATCGCTCGGCTAGCTCGACTTGATTGAGCGCAGCTATGACCGTGATGTTCTTCTCCTTACACAAGGCTCGAAGATCATTCATGATGAATTCCACCGATTTGGGATCGAGACCCGAAACCGGCTCATCGACAACCAGAATCTTGGCACCTTTGACAAGCGCTTTGGCAATGGCAACGCGCTGCTGCTCTCCCCCGCTCAGGTCGCCAAGCTTTTTATAGCCTTTATCGAGCAGGCCGACCTTTTCCAAATAATCCATCCCGAGCACATGCTCATCCCTGTTTGCAGTGCCGGTCATAAGTCTGAGGATGGAGGTTTGATAGAAACGGCCCTTCAGCACATTCTTAAGCGCGCTTTTATTGCGATTTAATACAGGCTTCTCTTCAATATAAGCAAAATCCCTGCCCAGCTTGTACCGTTCAAGCAAGCCCGGCGAGCTGATATCACGTCCATCATGAATCAATTGTCCGGAGGTCCATTTCTCCTGATGGCTTATACAGCGCAGCAGTGTACTCTTTCCGCTGCCGCTGCCGCCAAGGACCACAATAAATTCACCTTCATCCGCTTGGAAGCTTACCTGCGAAAGAATCTCATTGTTCGGCGGATACGTTTTGGTTAAATTTCTGACCGTAATCATCGCAGATGCTCCTTATGCATTCAAGTTACTCTCCGTATGAATCCTCGGGACTCTCGCTGCTTCCGGCTTCCACATTGATTTTATCGGAAATCGTATCACGAACCACCGACATCACCAGCTGCAGCAAATAGTTGATGTCTTCCTGTGTTTGCTTAAACTCGCTGACAACAGGGATCGAATCCAATTCATCCTGCAGCACTTCAATTTCCTTCTCGATTTTATCCACCATCTTGGCGTTTTGAAAGCTCTCGAAAGCCACGATTTCCTTTTGCTTCTTCTTGATGGCGCTGATCAGCTGCTGAATATGGTCGTTACTCGCAATCTGGATTTCCGCTTTTTGAAAGGTTTGTACCTCGCTTGAGGTCGTAAGCAGATCGGCAAGCTCCTTCGCCTTCGCGAGAATATCCCCCCGGACGATCATTTCCGTATTTGTAAAACTCTCTATTTCATGTGTATGTGTATGCGGATGCTGATGATTTTCATGTCCTGACACTGGCCAACACTCTCCCCGTTCATTCTTTCTTGGTAACTTTTCATTAAGCCAAAGCAATGGGTTCCGGTACAATCTCACCTTTTAGCACCCAGGTTTGCGGCTCTGTGATTTTCACATGAACCAGCTTGCCTACGATCTCCATCGATCCAACAAAATGGATCATTTTATTCGTGCGCGTTCGTCCGGAAAGCACCTCCGGATTGTTCTTGCTCTCGCCTTCCACCAAAACCTCGACAATCTCGCCGCGCAGCTTTTCATTGCTCATTTTACTGAATTCATTGATAGCTTCATTAAGACGATACAAACGCTGCTTCTTCAATTCCATGGGTACGTTGTCTTCCATAGCGGCAGCTGGAGTTCCTTCTCTTGGCGAATAAATAAAGCTGAAAGCAAAATCAAAGCCTACTTCCTTAACCAAGGAAATCGTTTCCTCGAACTGCTCATCAGTTTCGCCCGGGAAACCTACAATAATATCGGTGGTTAACACTACATCCGGAATCGTTTGCCTGATCTTGGCTGCGAGAGTGAGATAATGCTCCCTCGTATATTTGCGGTTCATGATCTTGAGAACCTCGGTACTGCCGGATTGTACAGGCAAATGAATATGCTCAACCAGATTGCCGCGTTTCCCCAGAACTTCAATTAATCGATCATCAAAATCACGGGGATGTGAGGTCGTAAACCGAATCCGGGGAACATCAATTTTACTGATATCCTCCATTAGGTCGGCAAAGGAATAAATTAAATCCTCAAAGTCCTTGCCATAAGCATTCACATTCTGACCCAGCAATGTAATTTCCTTAAAGCCCTGTCGGGCCAAATCTCTAACCTCAGCCAAAACATCCTGCGGCCTGCGGCTTCTTTCTTTCCCGCGCGTAAAGGGAACAATGCAATAGGTGCAGAATTTATCGCATCCGTACATAATATTAACCCAGGCTCTGATCCCCTCGCGTTTCTTCGGCAGGTTCTCAATGATATCGCCTTCCTTGGACCACACCTCAATGACCATCTCTTTACTGAAATACGCTTCCTTGAGCAGGGACGGCAGCCGATGGATATTATGCGTTCCAAAAATCAAATCGACAAAGCCATGCTTTTGCATGATTCGATTCACGACCGCTTCTTCCTGGGACATACATCCGCATACCCCCAGAACCAAACCGGGTTTTTCAGCTTTTAGCGCCTTCAAATGACCAAGCTCGCCAAAAACCTTATCCTCAGCATTCTCGCGAATCGCGCATGTATTAAGCAGAATAACATCCGCTTGCAGCTTGTCTTCCGTAGACGAATAACCCATTGTTTCCAACAGGCCTTTCATCACTTCGGTATCGTGCTCATTCATTTGACAGCCATAGGTGCGGATCATATAAAATTTATTGGCTCCGAAGACCAGCATATCCTCGGGTATCGTAAAATCATAATGAACGGAAATTTCTTCTTTCCCGCGCTTCTTGGCATCCGTCAGGGATGGCGGCTGAAAGTATTTGGAGAAATCCTTTGTTTCTTTAGCCATAGTTTCACTTCCTTCTATATAAAGGTCATCCGGAAAATTGAGCATACGTGAAGATTATAACATTACTCACCCCGTATATCCATCCAAGGAAATAGGAAAAATCAGTTCAAAATAAAAAAGCTTTCCTTTATAAAAGAAAGCCAGACCTTGCTTCTTTAATTAACTCTGCGATAATACCGATCACCCTTGGCTCACCGATTATTTCTGTTTTTTCTTGAAAGTACCCAATATAGCTTCTCCCACTTCAGATGTAGACGAAGTTCCTTTTAGGTCGGGGGTTGCAATGCCCTGTTCAAGTGTATCTTCAATCGCTTCCAGAAGCAGATGACCAATTTCTTCATATCCAAAGAAATCAAGCATCATTTTGGCCGACCAGATTTGACCAATCGGATTGGCGATTCCCTTACCGTAAATATCCGGCGCCGAACCGTGAACCGGCTCAAACATGGAAGGATATTTCTTTTCCGGGTTAATATTAGCAGATGGAGCTATTCCAATAGATCCCATAATAGCTGCGCCCAAATCCGTTAAAATATCACCAAACAGATTAGATGCGACCACCACATCCAAAGTATGCGGCTTTGTCACAAAAAAGGCGCAGAGGGCATCGATATGCGTAGATTGTTGGATAATATGGTTATATTCCTGGCCTACTTGATGAAATACTTCATCCCAGAAAGGCATGGAATGGATGATTCCGTTGGACTTGGTAGCGCTGGTTAGAAATTTCTTATCTCTTTTTACTGCCAGTTCAAAGGCATATCGAACAGCTCGATCGACTCCTTTTCGCGTAAAAACGGCGTTTTGGATAGCAATTTCATTTTCATTATGTCCCATCCGACCGCCAATAGGAGAATATTCGCCCTCTGAATTTTCACGAACAACCACGATATCAAAATCTTTTGGGGATGCTAAAGGCGATTGTACACCCCTCATTTGCTTGACCGGCCGAAGATTGATGTATTGTCTCATTTCACGGCGAATTTCTATAAGCAGTCCCCATAAGGAGATGTGATCCGGCACTAGGGCCGGAAGTCCTACAGCACCTAAAAAAATAGCATTAAACCCATTTAATATCTCAATCCCGTTACTTGGCATCATTTTGCCATGCTGTTGATAATACTCACAGCTCCATGGAAATTGTTGGAATTCAAAAGAGAAACCCCCATGAATTTCAGCACCAATCTGTAATGCTTTCACGCCATAATCCATAACCTCTTTGCCTATTCCGTCACCCGGAATTACAGCAATATCATAAGTTGCCATGATAAACTCCTCCAATTATCTGTCAAGTAATCGATTAAAGTCTTCTATTGTATCAATATCATCAGGGTAAGCATGTTTACTTTCAACAAGAGATTTATATTTTAAATTAGAAGTAATAATACTATTACCTCCCCGATCTCCATCCAATTGAGAAATATCGGAAAAGAAATGTTTAGAAAATAATATAGGGTGACCCACCTTATTATCTGTATATTGCGTTTGAATAATTACTTTCGAATCACTTTGATTTTCTAAAAGATCCTGGTAACGAAGAATGACGTTTTCAATGTCATCCCGTTTTAATTCAGGCTGATCACCGAGTAAAATGATCACTGCATCAGCCGTTCTTGGAATTTGCTTAACTCCAAGTGCCAGACTGTATCCAATACCTCTCTCGGGATTGTCATTATATACAGTATGGCAATTGCTTTGCTTATTGATTCTACTGCATTCTTCATCTCCAGCAGGAATTATAGATAAAACTTCTCTTAGTGATGAATTTTGGGCTGTTGTTAAAACATGTTCAAGGAGGGGGGTATTTTGCCATGAAAGAAGCAGCTTTTGTTTTCCCATCCGTCTAGAAAAACCACTCGCTGGCACTATTCCATATACCTCTGCAGAAGCAACCGATTTCATTGATTAATCTCCTTAATTCTTAGTTCCTTTCTTTCTTCTTACTCCTCCTTATTTAGCAGGTATGAACTTCCAGGTCACTCGCTCAATTGCAGCTTCTTCCATAGTTTGATAAACTTCCTCATGCGATCCATAAGAGATATCTGGAATTTTACGCAAATGGACAGTAGTTTCCACCTCGGAATCAAATGGGAATGGGTCTACAACAACGTTTCCGTCACCTTGCCCTTGAACCGTAAACATAACCCCTTCACTATCTACGGTTTGACGTACAGGACCCAATATAAATTGATTCTGCGTATCCAAGGTATGTATAGATACATACTGTGAAAGGCGGTCCATAAATTGAACTATCTCATAATTCATCCATAGCTGATCTTCAAATCGGCTTCTGGGCTCCTTTTTATTCCACAATTTCATCTTCAGATCAATCCAACCCTTTTGCGTGTTGATGATCTTCTCATTCATAAATGGAACCAATTCATCGGGTACTCTAAACGTGAACGACGGATCATATCCAAAACGACTCGTATATAATCCTATCCAGTGCATCCCTACCAAAAGCCCGGCATATGGATCCTCCGCTGCTACTTGCTCATATCCCTTACCGTAAAACTCAACATGCTGAAGTAGATCCACACGATTGAAAGGAACAGGCTGTCTGGTTTCGGGATCAAACACGACCTTTGAATCCGATTCTATCCAACCAATATCGTGCTTTTCTACGGCTAAACAAAGTGATTGAAAAGCCTCCGGCCAGGCAAAATGAACATTCCCCCAATGCCTTACTACCTCTCCCGCTTGTACGGAATGATCATATTGATTGACAATAAATAAATATCCATCATGTTTGGTAATAAACATCAGGACAGCCCCCCTTCCATTAATTTTAAAATCATTAATCAGTAAATACAAATGAATTATCACATACCTCATTTTACATAAAAGTAATCCAAAAGGCGAAAAGTCTTTAAAGGACTCCACATTAGGTCTAAGATAGCCATATCTTCAATTGATAAAAGACCACATTCCAATACTTGGAATGTGGTCTTTTATGTGGTTAAGGATTGTTTTCTCTCAACACGGAAATCGCCGCTGCCTTGATTTCCTCATAGCAGGTGCATCGGCAGATATTCGATTGCAACCATTCTTCAATAATATCATCGTTCGCATACGGATGGTTTTGGACTAAGCCTTCGATGTTCATAATAAACCCGGGTGTACAATAACCGCATTGGAACGCATTATTTTCGATAAAAGCTCTTTGTACCGCTGAACCTTTGATTCCTTCGATCGTTACAATGGACTTGCCGATCACTTCCACGCCCAGCATGATACACGATTTCATCGGCCAACTGTCAACAAGAACTGTACAAGTTCCGCAATCTCCATTCAAACATCCGGGTTTGGAACCAGTTAGACCAAGCGGACCGCGCAAGACATCCAGCAATGTTTCCGCTGCTCGAAATTCCACTCTCCTTACTTCCCCATTCACCATTAATTTAGTCAAACAACGTGATTGATCCATCAAAATGATCCTCCCTCCAGCGCTGTAAACATCTCGACCAACGTATTTTTTAACACGAAAAGCCGGTAATCCGCCGATCCCAGCCAGTCGTCCAAAACTGGTGAAGGCAGCTTTTGAACAGCTAGCCGTATACGTTCCTCCAGAGGCGAGTCTCGATTGTTCAAAATATTCTCGACCTCATCTGAACGAAAGGGGTAGGATATTAATCCGCTTATGGCGACTCTAATAAAATCACCGATTTTGAGGGCTGAGAGCGTAAGAAGAGGATAGTCGATGAGATCAAGCTTGCGTTTTTTAACACTGTAAAAGGGCAATTGGAGCATTCTGCGGTCGGTTAATATTTGGACAAGCCACTCCCCTCTTTCCAGTAACAGCCTTTGCCGGAAGACATTTAAAATCGGGACGGTCCTCACCCCATTTCTTCCTGCGATTACGACGCGGCTTTCCGCCAATAGAAACGGCAGGACAGCTTCCCTGTAAATAATTTCGCCGCAAATATTTCCACCAATTGTGATTTTGTTTCGGGCCGTATGGTCTGCTACATGGCTCCCGGTCAAAGCAAGAAGAGGAAATTCCGGGACCTCGGACAATTGTGTCAATGTGACTGAGGATCCGATGACAAGCTCCTGTTCGCGATAACCGTAAATGCGGCTTTCCGCTATACCTTTTATATCGATAACCGCCCCCATCTTGATCTGGCCTGCTCTTGCCAATGTGATGATTTCCGTACCACCCGAGTAGTAAATAGGGCTCTTTCCCCTTGTATACAGCACATGGTAGAGTCTGACGGCTTCCTCGATCGTCGAAGGACGATAGTATTCAAAATCAAATTCGATCATGGTTTGCCACCCGTTTTCACACGCCAAATCAGTTCCGGCAATAGCGGGAGACGATTCAGCGGAACGCCGGCTGCCCTTGATAGACTGTTCGCAAGCGCGGCCGGCATGCCGATCAAACCGTGCTCCCCAATGCCTCGCAGTCCGTAGGCTGTCTCGTGGGACGGCGTCACGACGAACTCAACCGTATAATCGGGATTTTCTCCGTAACGGAGCACTTTGTAGGTTCGAAATTGTGTATTCAAAACGATCCCCTGTTGATCGAATATAAATCCCTCCCGGCTGGCAAAACTCAAACCCATGTGCATTGCTCCTTTAACCTGTCCTTCCGCAAGTTTCGGGTTAATGATCGTTCCGGCATCGATAACCGTGACAGCCCGTAATATTTTATATGTATAATCACGGGAATTCCATTCGACCTCCACTGCCTGGGCCCCGACCGTCCAATCCGGTCCCGGGACGCCTTTTCCGGTCTCAGGGTCAAGGTATGTCATGCCCTGAAGTGTATATTGGCCCCGACCTATGACTTGCCCTCCGATCGCATTGCCATTCGGGTACACATAGCCGTAGGCGATGTCTTTGACAGCCAATTTTCGTTCCGGTTCACCCATGATAAAGACATATCCGTCACGTATCCCCAAATCGTCCATGGAACATCGTAAAACCTGGGATGCTGTTTGAAAGAGCTGGCGAATCGCGTCTTGACAAGCAGCGAGCACCGCTCTGCCCGCCATCCACATTCCTCTCGAAGCCACGGTTTTCCAATGTTCCGGCGCAAGACTCGTATCGATATCCATCTTTACGTAGATCCGGTCGATATCGATCTGCAAAGCTTCGGATGCGACCTGTGCGAGTGCCGTTCGCGAGCCTGTGCCGATTTCGACAACCCCACAGCTTAGATTGACGGTTCCGTCCGCGTTGAATGTAAGAATCGCTCCGGACCCGGCATTTGTTGCGAGGATAGACGTTTTCCAAAAACAGCTCATCCCTTTCGCTCTTATGAGGTCGGGACCAACTTTGATGTGCTGTCCTTCCTTCCATGCGATCAATTCTTTCACCCTTTCAATGCAGCGGCGGGTATCACCGATTTTGCTTTCATTTAAAACAACCTGAGTCGGGGTTGTTTGGCCGGGTCGAATCGCGTTTTTCCAACGAAGCTCAAGCGGGTCCATCGATAATTTTTCCGCCAATAGCTCCATGGACCGTTCAATGGCAAAGGTTAATTCGGGATGACCGAAGCCACGGAACGATGTCGCATAGGGGTGATTCGTATACATGCATAACGAGTCGCACCGAACATTGGGCATATGATAAGGCCCCGTACAATCGATCGCGGCAGCCCGACTTATTAGGACGGCTTTGTCCGAATAAGCACCGCCGTCAAATAAAAAAAATATTTCGGCAGCCTGAAAGAAGCCTTCTGAATCGCAGCCCAGTTTCACCCGTGCATCCAACCCGATATGAACCGGTGATGTCGTGAAATCCTCCTCACGCGAATTGGTCAGCTCAACTTTTCGGCCTCCTACCTTTTTTGAAGCCAAATAAACGATAAATTCAAGCTGAATGGCTGACTTGCCCCCGTACGAACCACCAACTAATGGAGTATGGACGGTGATTTCCCCTTGGCTCAGACCGAATGTGGAGCTCAGCATTTTTTTGATTGCGAATGGGACTTGTGTAGCCGAATGGATGATCACATGGCCATCAGGCAGGATTTCAGCACTGACACTGCGCGTTTCCATGGCAGCGTGGTCTGATGGCGGGAAGGAGACATTCACCTCTACAGTAACAGCACTATCTGCCCAGCCTTGCTCCATGTTCCCCTTTTGTATTTTGGTGTGGTTGCATATATTCGTACCGGGCTTTGGTAAAACGCCCGGGATTTTTTCGTACTTACCCAGATTTTCGTGAATAAGAGGTGCTCCTTGTTGATAAGCTTGGGTCGGAGTATGAACCACCGGAAGCGGTGAATAGGTTATGAGAATCAGCCTCGCGGCACGAATAGCAGCTTCAGGTGAATCGGCTACAACTACAGCAACCGGCTCCCCATAATACCGAACTCTATCAAAGGCAATTATAGGACGGTCCTTAATTTCTTCGCCGGTTAACAGGTTGGCGTCTCTACCGATCAATATCGTTAGCACACCCGGTATACGTTGCGCAATGGATAAATCAACAGAAATAATCCGTGCATGAGCGTAAGGACTGACAACCATTTTGGCATATAACGAATCAGAGGTAACCAGATCGGCTGTATATTTGGCCGCTCCCGTTACCTTCTCCAAGGCGTCTTTTCGTACGATATTGCGGCCAATTGTATCCATTTCACACCCTATTTTCATAAATACTCCATTTATGCTCATTGTATTATCTATCCAAAAGAAATATGACCACATAGATTCTGAGTTTCACCTTAAAAAATGAAAACGGGCTGAGGATTTACCCTCAGCCCGTTTTTCTAAAACTCTCAACCCGTATAACAGTTTATTTGCTGTTCAAGCTCTTCCCCATTCCTTGCAGGAGATGAAGACCTTTGGACAAAGTGGTTTTGACATCGGGATCGCGCAATAAACCCAGTAAGCCCAACATGCTAATGGATTCTTCCTCTTTTTTCATCGCTTTCTTCAAACCGCTGTCCAGTCCGTTTATCAGTTTCTCCGTGTCCTTGGGTTCAATGCGTCCCAGAAATTGAGAAGCCATGATGACATTTTTAAGCATGTTCGGTATTTTCGCAACATTGATAAACTCCATACCGACCGAACCCAGACTTGTCCTGTTTTTCATGATTCCCCGGATGATGTCGAGCATTCCCGAATTCTCCATTTCCTTGAGAATATCCAGAAAAGCAAGAATAGCTTGACGGTTATCGCTGATAGCTTTCAAAACATCTGCTAACGATTCGGCCTGCAGTTCTTCATCGGTCGGAAGCTTGCGCTCAATATAGCTGATCGCCTTAGCCATGCTGCTCAGTCTCCTTCCGAACCATTTCTGCCACGGGTACAAAATCGTTCCTCTGCCATTTCTCCTCCACCTTGACTCCAATTTGCGGGTTTCGCTCGGCAAATCGGTGGTTTACACGAGGAAGCGGGATTTCACCCTTTTGCTCGACAATCTCCATATTGACATTCATCTCCTTAAAGACCGGTGTATGAGTGACGATGTCAAAGTAGCTGCTTGTCAACCGATTGACAGCTTCCTCCGCTTGCCTTGTATGCATGGGCAGATACAGTTCATTTCCCTGAACACGATCGGTTATCAGCACCGGAACTTTTGTTTGTCCATAAGGAGAAGTCAGACGGACCGTAGTTCCGTCTTCAAGCCCTCTCTCCTGTGCAAGCTCACGAGAAACTTCCAGCCAAATACCCGGTACTTTATGCCGAATGCCTTCCGCTTGGTAAGTCATATTGCCCTCGTGAAAATGTTCCAAAATACGCCCATTGTTCAAGTGAAGATCATAATCCTTCGGCTCAAACGGAGGCGTCCAATCCACGGGATACAGGCGGGCTTTTCCATCCGGAAATCCGAACTGATTCTTATATAAAAGAGGTGTGCTTTCGCCGTTCGGAGCAACCGGCCAAACCTGGCTGTTCCAGCCTTCAAGCAGCTCGTAGCTCACACCGGCAAACAGCGGGGCCAGACTGGCGGCTTCTGCCATGATCTCGCCAGGATGCGTATAGTTCCAGTTCGCACCCAGCCGGTTGGCCACCTCCTGAATAATCTGCCAATCAGGCTTTGATTCGCCCATTGGTTCAAACACCTTATAGAAACGCTGGATACGTCTTTCGGTGTTTGTAAAAGTTCCTTCCTTTTCCAGGCTGGGTGCTGCAGGCAGCACCACATCGGCATACTGCGCGGTTCTCGTAAAAAATATATCCTGGACCACGAAAAATTCCAGCCTTCCGAACATTTCCTCGACAAAGTTGGAGTTGGAGTCCACCATAGCCATCTCTTCTCCAAATAAATACAGAGCTTTCAGGTCGCCTTTTTCAATACCCTCCACCATTTGATGGTTATCGTATCCGGCTTCATTCGGAAGCTTAACATTCCATGCTTGCTCATAACGGGCACGCACTTCATCATTTGCGACCGACTCATAGCCTGGGAAGTATGAGGGTAACGTGCCGAAATCGCAAGCCCCCTGGACGTTGTTATGGCCGCGGAGCGGGTAAGCTCCAGTCCCGGTCCGTCCGAAGTTGCCGGTAACTAACAGAAGATTACAGATTGACGTGCTTGTATCGCTTGCCCCCAAGTGCTGTGTGACGCCCATAGCCCATAGAATACAAGTGGACGGCGATTCGTGGATCATCGTGGCCAACCGGACGAGCTCATCCTGTGACAGTCCGGTAACCTGCTGCGCATATTCAAGAGTAAACCTGCTTAGCGACTCGACGAATTGATCATATCCCTGTACACGAGCTGAAATAAAATTACGGTCTTCCCAACCATGATCGATGATGTATTTGGTTACCGCCGAGATCCATACCAGATCGGTTCCCGGTTTCGGATGGATATGCATATCCGCTCGCTCGGCCATTTCATTTTTACGCAAATCTGCAACAATCAACTTCTGCCCGTTCAGCTTATGCGCTCGTTTGACCCGAGTAGCGAGGACTGGATGAGATTCAGCGGGATTCGCTCCGATAATCAACACCAAATCGGCATTTGCGATGTCATAAATGGTCCCGCTGTCTCCCCCTAATCCAACGGTCCTCATGAGGCCAGCAGTAGCCGGCGATTGACAATAACGGGAACAGTTATCGACATTGTTGGTCTGCATAATGGCCCGTGCGAATTTTTGAAAAATAAAATTATCTTCATTGCTGCATTTGGAGGAAGCAATATACCCAATGGAATGGGGTCCGGACTTTTCTTTAATCTCGCCGAGCTTGGCTGCAATCAGATCCAGTGCTTCATCCCAGGTCGATTCTACAAATTTGTCACCTTTGCGGATCAATGGCTTAGTCAGCCTTTCTTCACTGTTGACAAAATCCCATCCCCATTTGCCTTTGACGCAAGTAGAGACCCCATTCACCGGTGCTTCTACCGTAGGTTCTATTTTTAGGATTTCTCTGTCCTTCGTCCAAACCTCAAAACTGCATCCGACACCGCAGTAGGTGCATACGGTTTTCGTCCGTTTAATTCTGGATTTTCGCATTGCGGCTTCCATTTCGGATATCATGAAAATTTCACGGTAGCCTGGCTCGATTTTCTTGGTGAGATCAATCATCGGCTCCAATAAATTAGAGGCAATCCCGGTTAAATAACCTGCTTCCCCCAGCATCGATTTTTCCATCAAAGCATTGCAAGGGCATACTGTTACGCAATGACCGCAAGAGACACAGGACGACATATCGGCCGGCACGTCCTGATCCCAGATCACGCGAGGCTGCTCGCGATTCCAGTCAATGGACAGCGTTTCGTTTACCTGCAGATCTTGGCATGCCTCCACACACCTGCCGCACAAGATGCATTGATTGGGATCATAGCGATACATAGGATGGGACAAATCAACCTCATAGGGTTTGGGTTGGAATTCATATTTCTGGTGATCCATTTCAAGCAACTCCGTTGTGTTATGAACAATACAGTTGCCGTTATTGTTATCGCATACTGTGCAATAAAGCTCGTGATTTTTCAAAATCCGCGACATAGCTTCCAGCTGAGCTTCCTTCGCTAGTGCGGAATCGGTATAAATCTGCACACCAGGCTGCACTAAAGTCGAACAGGAGCGGACAAGCTCGCCGTTCACCTCGACCAGGCAGGTATCACATGTCTCAATAGCTCCAAGCTGCGGGTTGTAACAAATTTGAGGGATGAACACTTTTTCTTGGTTAGCCGCTTCAAGAATCGTTTGTCCGGATAGGCCATTCATCTCTTTACCGTTTATTTGGATGGAAACCTTTGTGTCGTTCATTCGAGAAATTCACCTCATATGTTTGTTAGTTGTATGTTCGTTATATAAATACATAACCCAATATGTATACTTGTAAGCATTCCCTGATCCATTACTTAAAACTCTTTTTGACAAAAAATATGAGATGAAGATGAATCGTTTTAGAAAAAAAACAAGGCGCCTGCTACGGCGCCCTGCTTGCTTATCCATTTTGCATAAACTAATCTACGATTTCAGCCCAGTCCCCTGTTAATACGCCAGCAGCATTTCCTTCGTCTGTGTCGATATGCATATCTAACGCATAACGCTCCGAAACTCGGGCAATCACACCTTCAAGGATCAATGGACGATCACTGCTTATTTTCACTCGGAGCCTCTGCATGTCTTTAATTCCCCACTCTTTAGCTTGCGAGGTGTGAAAATGGATATGACGCGCAGCTACGATAACACCCTTCTCCAATTCAATCTCCCCTTTGGAGCCTGTAACTTTTATACCTGGCGTACCTTCGAGTTTGCCAGATTCACATACAGGAGCATTTACTCCCAGAGTAATAGCATCGGTACGGGAAATTTCAATTTGTGTTTGTTTTCTCGCTGGCCCAATAACCCTCACTTTATCGATATGTCCATTTGGACCTGTAATTTTGACCGTTTCTTCGGCGGCAAACTGTCCGGGTTGGGTTAATTTCTTTAACACCATTAATTGATATCCAGCACCGAACAAAAGATCAATATGTTCAGGCGACAAATGGACATGGCGTGCGGAAACACCGATTGGAACTTGCTTCAAAATGGAATCATCCTTTCAATTGCTGCATGATTCTATGTATGACTGCAGAAAGAAAGGACATACGGTTACCCATATGCCCTCTTGCTCCGCTTGCTTGTCATCAATTATTTAAATTCGGCAACCAGTTTGTTGAACTCGTCTTCTGTGATTTTAATGTTTTGCTTGGCGAGTCCTTCTTGCTTGAAGCCGACTACGAGATCTTCATAGCTCTTTTTTGCTTTATCCTGGTAGATGATGCCTGTCAGCATGCCGCCAGTTTCCATAAGCTTAGTCATCGCCATTACACGATTGGATGGATCATAATCAGGGAACTCATCCAAATCAACAATGTTTTCCTTGAACCAATCGTAAGTGTTGATTTTGTTGAAAGTAACGCAAGGGCTGAATACATTGATTAAAGAGAATCCTTTGTGCTTCATTCCTTCTTCAATAATAGCTGTAAGCTGCTTCAGGTTGCTGGAGAAGGATTGTGCCACAAAAGTTGCACCCGCGGCAAGTGCTACCTCCAAGGGAGCAAGTGCAGTCTCGATGGAACCTTGCGGTGTACTTTTGGTCTTGAAGCCTTCCGCACTGCGCGGGGAAGTTTGCCCTTTAGTCAAACCATAAATCTGATTGTCCATGACGATGTAAGTTACATCGATGTTACGGCGAATCGCATGCACGGTGTGTCCCATACCGATTGCAAAGCCGTCTCCATCTCCGCCTGCGGCAACAACGGTTAGTTCACGGTTAGCCATTTTAACGCCTTGTGCGATTGGAAGAGATCTGCCGTGAACGCCGTGGAAGCCATATGCATTCACATAACCGGAAATCCGACCGGAGCAGCCGATACCTGAAACAAGTGCAAGACCTTCAGGCTCTAGTCCAACATTTGCAGCCGCTCTTTGAATAGCAGCTTGAATCGAGAAATCCCCGCATCCTGGGCACCAATTCGGTTTTACATTGTTACGAAAGTCTTTTAATGTTGCCATACCAAGCTCAGCTCCTTACATTTTTGTTCGATATCCGATGGCAAGAAAGGATTCCCGTTGTATTTAAGCAGGTTTTGAATCTTATCCGCATGTCCGACATGCAGTTTAATTTGATCAGCCAGTTGGCCGGTAGCATTGTTTTCAACTACGATCACAGTTCTTGCTTTTTCAATATAAGATTTGATTTGCTCTGTTGGGAACGGATGAATCAGACGAACAGTAGCATGGTTGGTCTTGATACCTTCTTTAGCAAGTCTTGCCCTGGCTTCGTCAATCGTTCCCCCTGTTGAGCCCATGCCCACGATCAGGATATCCGGATACTCATGAGGAGCATCGACTTTAACAGCATCTCTTACCTGGATATGCTTCAGTTTTTCCATCCGCTTATCCATCATTTTCTGACGGTTATCCGTGCTTTCGGAAGGACGTCCGCTTTGGTCGTGTTCAACGCCTGTGACGTGGTGAATCCCATTCTTCGTTCCTGGAAGGACACGAGGTGAAATACCGTCTTGTTTGTATTCATAGCGTTTGAACAACTGATTCTCTTCTTGTACAGGAACCTCTGTAAGCAAAGCCCCGCGATCAATCACAATGCGGTTGTAATCGAGCAGCTCCGAGGATTGCTTACCGAGTGACAATTGAAGATCGGTCATCAGAATAACCGGACATTGATATTTTTCCGCTAGATTGAAAGCTTCAAGGGTATCATAGAAGCATTCTTCAATCGTGCTTGGTGAAAGTACAATCTTGGGAATCTCACCGTGTGTGCCATAAACCATGGCATTGAGGTCAGATTGCTCTTGCTTGGTCGGCAAGCCTGTACTTGGTCCGCCGCGCTGTGTGTCCACGATAACGACCGGTGTTTCGGTCATTCCGGCAAGGCCGATCGCTTCCATCATCAAGGACAGCCCTGGACCTGCAGATGCAGTCAAGGTACGAACACCGGCATAGTTAGCGCCGATAGCCATGGTAACTGCTGCGATCTCATCTTCGGTTTGAATAACTGTACCGCCAAATTTAGGCAGCGCCTTGATCAAATATTCCATAATCTCGGAAGCCGGTGTGATCGGGTAGGCAGGCATAAAACGGCATCCCGCTGCCACTGCACCTAGTGCAATAGCATCGTTGCCGATAATGAACAGCTTCTGAGCACCGTCTGCAGGCTCCAGAGCGAACTCGTGAATCGGGCCACCAGCAAGCTCCAATACGGACTCCGCACCTTTACGCACGGCTTCGATATTTTTCTCAACGACTGCTGCGCCTTTACGTCCGAATTCTTCCTCTACTGCTTTATTAAATACATCCAAAGGCAGTCCGAGCAATGCCCAAGACGCACCGGATGCAGCCATATTCTTAAAAAGGGAAGTTCCTAAATCCTCGGCAATCGCCGTAATGGGAACCGGGAACAATCTTGCTTTGATTCCTTCAGGTAATACAGGGTTAAACTTTGCATCCGCCACAATAACGCCATTTGCATTAAGCTCATGAGCATTGAAATCAATGGTTTCCTGGTCAAATGCGACAAGAATGTCCAAATCATCGGAAATTGCGCGAATCGGCTTGGTGCTGATGCGAATCTTGTTATTCGTATGTCCCCCTTTAATCCGCGAGGAAAAATGGCGGTACCCATACAAATAATAACCGAGACGGTTCAGAGCGGTAGAGAAAATGCGGTCTGTACTTTCGACCCCTTCCCCCTGCTGACCTCCGATTTTCCAAGATAACTGACTAATCACCTTTTGTCCACTCCTTTTAATAGTAGCTGTCTGTTTGTTCAGACTAAATTGCATGTCGTTATCCTAAGAGATATAAAAAATTTCTTTCACTATTCATTCCAAATTTTATGCCTTTGGACAGTAAAAAGCAAGAGTTTTGGTGGAATTGTAAAGATAGCATTTTTAGATGGAATCCATATCAAAATTAGATCAATTATTTTCAACCATCGGCAAATTGTTTATAAGAAAACGTTCCCAATTGCCATGTAAAAACCCGGCCACCTGTTCCTCCTTATAGTTCTTGCATAAAACCTCAACCAGATTTCCGTACTTCCCGGCATGCTCTAACCCTTGAATCCATTGATCAATTCCGTCAAAGTCGGAACCAAAGCCAATGTTCGCTTCACCACCCAATCCGCAAATATGATCGATATGTGTCAATAAATCCTTGATCTGTACCGGATAATGCTTTTTAACGAAATAGGGCACGAAGGTGAGCCCGATTTGACCCTTACGCGCAATGATAGCTTTGATCTGATCATTTGATAAATTTCTTGGATGGGGGCACTGTTCATAGCTGTTGGAATGGGAAGCGATAAAAGGCTTGGCATACATGTCCATCAACTCCCAAAAACCATTGACGGACAAATGAGACACATCCACTATTATACCCAATTTTTCCATTTCCCAAATGAGCTTCTTCCCTTTTAATGTAAATCCGCCTTTACGCGGTTCCATGACTCCGTCGGCAGCCCAGTTTGCATAGTTCCATGTGATCCCGATGATCCTGACGCCAATTTGATATAAATTCCGCACCAATGCCACATTACCTGCTAAAGCATCCACACCTTCCAAAGTCAGGATCGCGCCTTTTACCTTTTGCTGGAGCACCTTTTGCAAATCATTAACCTGCCTAATTATTTGAAGCCGGCCAGGCTGAATGACTTTTTGATAAAAAATGTCGACTATTTGCAAAATGTGCTCATATTTGGGATGTTGGATTAGCTCCGGGAGATAGATGGCAAAGCATTGAATCTTGATCCCCGACCTTTGCATTCTCGGAAAGCTTACAGCGAGTTCAACTTCTTCTTGATAAAAATCGAGCTGCGGATGCAAGTAAAGCTTGGACAGCGCATCACAATGAGCATCAATAATATACATGGACTCCCCATCCTCTCACAAGAATAATTTAGAAAAACTTATACTTTCTTATCAACTGAGATAAACCTAGTGTCTTCAACTGACTTGCAGTTCAATATGGATGCAGCAAAAAACCTGTCTACAACGTAAACAGGCGCGCTGGCAATGTATGAAAGTGGATTTAGCGCGGTTCGACTATCAATTTGATGGCTGTCCGATCTTCCCCGTCTATGACGATATCTGTAAATGCTGGAACGCAAATGAGATCAACACCACTGGGAGCAACGAACCCTCTTGCGATGGCTACTGCTTTAATGGCTTGGTTTAGCGCACCGGCTCCGATGGCCTGAAGCTCTGCGGTTCCCCGCTCACGCAGCACACCAGCCAATGCACCTGCAACAGAATTTGGATTGGATTTTGCTGAAACTTTTAATACGTCCATGAAAGTACCTCCTCGGGAAAAGATAGATAGATTCCAATAACCATCATATTCTTAAGGAGGGCCAATCATTCCTTTTATCCATCAATCAAGAAAAACATGATCTTCGTCATAACGAATCAGCTTGATGCTTTTGGCCAAACCTGTTTGATCGTCCAGCTCGATCACGACTGCGTGAAAATGCCACTTGCCTTCATCTGTAACAAAACGAACAGGCAGCTGGGTTTTGAATTTTTGCAGGACCGCTGTGCGTTCCATCCCTAGAATTCCGTCTCTCGGGCCTACCATGCCTACATCCGTCACGTAAGCGGTCCCTTGCGGCAGCACGCGCTCATCATGGGTCTGAACATGTGTATGCGTTCCCACTACGGCTGACACCTTACCGTCCAAATGCCAGCCCATGGCAATTTTCTCTGATGTCGCTTCCGCGTGGAAATCAACAAAAATAAATTTATGCTTCTTTTTGCCCGTTTCGACAATTTCGTCCACTGTACGAAAAGGGCAGTCAATGGGCGGCAAGAATGTTCGTCCCTGCAGATTAATAAGCAGCAGCTCTTGATCCTTCACCTTTATGATGGCATGGCCTCGACCCGGTGTTCCTGGGGGAAAGTTAGCAGGGCGAATCATTTTCTCATCCTGATCGATAAAATCGAAAATATCCTTCTGATCCCAGGTATGGTTGCCCATGGTCAATCCATGAATGCCGAGCTCATAAAACTCTTTGGCAATGGCCGTTGTAATGCCTCTGCCTGCAGCTGCATTCTCTCCATTGGCTATAAATATGGCATTCGAATGAGCCTGTTTTAATCTGGGCATGATCGTTTTTAATGCTTTTCGTCCGACCGAACCGACGATATCTCCAATAAATACAATCTTGATAACGGACACCCCCATTCGAATTTGAAAACAAAGGAAAAGTGGCTTCATCAGCCACTTTTCCTTTTATATTGCCTTTATTTTGCGTATTCAACCGCTCTGGTTTCGCGAATGACGGTAACCTTGATATGACCTGGATAATCGAGCTCGCTTTCGATTTTCTTCGTTATATCTCGCGCCAAACGGAAAGCCTCGGTGTCATCCACTTTCTCCGGTTGTACCATGACCCGAACCTCGCGGCCTGCCTGAATCGCATAAGACTTCTCAACACCTTCAAACGACTCGGAAATCTCTTCAAGCTTCTCCAGACGCTTGATATAAGTTTCCAGCGTTTCCCTGCGTGCTCCCGGTCTTGCAGCTGACAATGCGTCCGCTGCTCCAACCAGCATGGCAATAACCGATGTTGCTTCCACATCTCCATGGTGAGAGGCGATAGCATTGATAACAACTGGATGTTCCTTGTATTTCTTACCGATCTCCACGCCGATTTCCACATGAGATCCTTCGACCTCGTGATCAAGCGCCTTGCCGATATCATGAAGCAGCCCGGCACGTTTCGCCAAAGTTACGTCTACCCCGAGCTCGCCTGCCATTAATCCGGACAGATAAGCTACTTCCATTGAATGCTTCAAAACATTTTGCCCATAGCTCGTTCTAAATTTCAGTCTGCCCAAAATTTTGATCAAATCCGGATGCAAACCATGAACACCAACCTCGAAGGTGGCTTGCTCCCCGTATTCGCGGATACGTTCATCCACTTCCTTGCGGGATTTTTCGACCATTTCCTCAATTCGTGCCGGATGAATACGTCCATCTGCGACAAGCTTTTCAAGTGAGGTTCTGGCAATTTCTCTGCGAATGGGATCAAATCCAGATAAAATAACAGCTTCCGGCGTGTCATCGATAATAAGGTCAATACCCGTCAGTGTTTCCAGTGCACGAATATTTCGGCCTTCACGTCCGATAATCCGACCCTTCATTTCCTCGTTAGGCAATGTAACTACAGACACCGTAGTTTCGGCAACATGGTCAGCGGCGCATCTTTGAATCGCAAGGGTAATGATCTCTCTTGCTTTCTTGTCGCCCTCTTCCTTCGCCTGCTGTTCAATTTCCTTTATAAGCTGAGCGGTTTCATGGCGAACCTCTTGCTCTACATTAGTGAGAATGATGCTCTTGGCTTCTTCTGCAGAGAGTCCGGAAATTCGTTCAAGTTCCGCTACTTGGGTTTTGTAAAGCTGGTCAATCTGTGCTTGTGTATCTTCGATCCTTTTCTCTTTGTTGGCAACCTGCTCTTCTTTACGTTCAAGAGATTCTATTTTTTTATCCAGCGATTCCTCTTTTTGCAACAATCGTCTTTCTTGTCGTTGAATTTCGTTCCGACGTTCACGAATGTCTTTTTCAGCTTCGGAGCGGAGCCTGTGTACTTCATCCTTGGCTTCCACTACCGTTTCTTTTTTCAATGCTTCCGCTTCTTTCTTGGCTGACTCCCTGATTTGTTCAGCGGCTTGCTCTGCACTGGAAATTTTCGCTTCTGCAAGAGACTTGCGGATAAAATAACCAATCCCTAAGCATAGAAGGCCAACAACGAGAATGATCGCGATCCAGATAGCTGTGTTCAGCATCATGTCACCTCCTCGTTGGTTTCTCCAAGGTATGAGCTTGGGATTCCTTCGGTTTTTTAATCCGGTTTTTAATTGTTTGGCAAGTCATTACATCCATACTCTAGCGAGCATGTTTTAGAATGAATATTCACAAAAGTGACAGCGCTTTTGTGACTCATAAAAGACAGTATAAAAATTGGCGTTTTTTAAGACTGTCCATCAAAATCATAGATGACCTATGATCGTGATTGTTATGAAAATATACATTGCTATTTTATCTTTTGTCGAAGAAGCTTGTCAAGCCATTGTCCAACTATTGGTACGAACCCCGATATACCCCATTTCAGATCATTATACATTATTTATTAATATTAATAATTATTAACAACATTAATTATAAGAATCATCTAATGGTTCATCCAAGTCTGCAAATCCATCCTCTTCATCATCATATCCATTGGAGACCTCTTGCAGTACCTTGTTGACAACGGCCCCAGTGAAGCCTCTTCTCATCAAAAAAGACAGCGTCTTCCTTCTCTTGTCTTGCTGGGTACCCGATGTAAGCTCCCATTTTTTCTTCGCGAGGGTCAATGCGCCCAAGTATTCTTCTTCGGGATTGATACGATCCATGGCATCCTGGATAAATTCCTTGGCGACACCTCTTTGTTGAAGCTCCTTCCGCACATAATTCCTGCCTTTGCGCTGCGTATATACTCGATTCTCCGTTAATGCCCTGGCAAAGTCTTCATCATTGATATAATTCTGCTGCTTCAGTTTTTCGATGGTCCAGTCAATGGTCTCCGGTTCAAAACCATGCTGTTTAAGCTTTCGCTTTATTTCCAATATAGAATGGGGCCTCCGTCCAATCATCTGCAAAGCTTTTGTAATCGATTTCTGTTTTTCTTCATCTTGCATAATTAGCTGCACCCGCTGGGGATCAATCCGTTCTCCTTTGAAGAGCCGGTACTTTATCATTGTATCCTCATGAACGGAAAATGCGTACTCTTCATTCACAAAAAGATTGTAGCGGTATTTGCTTCTTTTCTGTTTTTCCACTTTAGTGATGATGGAATCCTTTAATTCACTCGGCTCCATTTCCAAGCACTCCTTTATACAAAAGGAAAGCACCTTTAAACGATATTAAAGGTGCTTCGATTTTAGTTTAATCCAATGCGTTATCATCTTCATCATCGGTGTTAGGTCCAACGACTTTAATGAGACTGCTGGAATCTCTTATTTTTTGTTCGATGATATTTGCGATTTCCTTGTTTTCCTTGAGGAATTGCTTTGAGTTCTCGCGTCCTTGCCCAAGTCGTTCATTATTGAAGGAATACCAGGCACCGCTTTTGTTGATGATATCCATCTCAGTCCCGATGTCTACAATGCTTCCCTCGCGTGAAATACCTTCGCCATACATGATATCAATATCGGCTTGCTTGAATGGAGGCGCCACTTTATTTTTGACGACCTTGATCTTGGTCCGATTCCCGACCATATCATTGCCCTGCTTGATGGTTTCAACGCGCCGAACATCCAACCGGATCGTAGAGTAAAATTTGAGGGCTCGTCCACCCGGGGTCGTCTCGGGATTTCCGAACATGACACCTATCTTTTCGCGAAGCTGGTTGATGAAGATGGCGATGACATTCGACTTGTTGATGGCTCCCGACAGTTTGCGAAGTGCCTGAGACATAAGGCGGGCTTGCAGGCCTACGTGAGAATCTCCCATCTCGCCTTCGATCTCCGCTTTTGGAACAAGGGCTGCTACTGAGTCTACTACAATGATATCAACAGCGCCGCTGCGAACGAGTGCTTCGGCAATTTCCAGAGCTTGCTCACCCGTATCCGGTTGAGAAAGCAATAGTTCATCTATGTTGATTCCTAATTTGCTGGCATATAAAGGGTCTAGTGCATGTTCCGCATCAATAAAAGCTGCTGTTCCGCCTGCCTTCTGCACCTCTGCGATGGCGTGTAAGGCTACCGTTGTTTTACCAGATGATTCCGGCCCGTATACTTCAATAATTCTTCCGCGTGGAAATCCGCCAACGCCAAGCGCAATATCAAGCGCCAGCGAACCGCTGGAGATTGTCTCGACTTGCATATGGGTGGATTCACCCAGCTTCATGATGGAACCCTTACCGAATTGCTTTTCAATTTGACGCAATGCCACCTCAAGTGCGGCGCGACGATCTGTCAAAACACTCACTTCCCTTTTTTCATTATATAGGTATATGATAACTTATTTTGGTGTCTTTGCCAAGCATTTTCCGAACATATATTCGTCATTTTTGAAGGCAAACAAAAAACCGCAACAAAGTTATCGCTTTGCTACGGTTCTTCCGCTAACAGATAATGCTAGTATAGTCGATTTTTAGTTATTAATCAACTGTTTCCATATTTGATAAAGTGCGTGTTTAGCGGATCTCAGTTTAATTGACTCCCTGTTGCCCGAGGTTTGAAGCTTCTCTACAATGGTTTCAAAGCCTCGACCAGCAATGCCTATATAAACCAAGCCGACTGGCTTGCCTTCATACGGATCCGGACCTGCTACGCCCGTTATGGACAGCGCATAATCCGAATCTGCAATTCTCATCAGGTTTTGAGCAAGCAGCCGTGCTGTTTCCGCACTTACAGCCCCTTCTTCTTCAAGAATTTTGAGAGGAACCTCGAGAAGCTTGTGTTTTAGAGCGTTGGAGTAGCATGTGATGCCTCCTTTAAAGACATTCGAGCTACTAGGCACTGCTGTAAGAAGATCGCTTAGACGGCCGCCTGAGCAGCTCTCAGCTACAGCAAGTGTTTGCTTTTTGCTCGCAAGCATTTGGAGAATCACTTGCTCAATTGGAATATCTTCAGTCGCATATAAATGCTTCCCGACCCGATTGTGGATCTCCTCCAAAGTCGAAGCCAGCTTAAACTCGCCTTCCTCAGCTGTACGAGCCCTGGTCGTCAGACGAATCGTGACTTCGGCTTCTTTGGCGTAAGGAGCAATTGTAGGATCGGTCTGAGCTTCAATCAAATCAATAAGCTTATTCTCCAAAAGGGACTCGCCGATCCCGGCGAATTTAAGCATTTTGGAATACAGGGGAATCTCATCGGTCATCAGGGAACGAAGCCATGGAACTGCATAGTTTTCAAACATGGGCTTCATTTCTTTCGGAGGTCCGGGTAAAACGATAAAATGAGTTCCTTCATATGTAAATGCGGCTCCAACTGCCAAACCCGTATCATTTTCCAAAGCATCACTTCCCTCGAGCAGAAGCGCTTGTCTCGCATTGCTCTCTACCATGTGGGCTCCCCTGGATTGGAACAGGTGATTGATCTTATCCATGGAGGGTTGGTGAATATACAGCTTCTGTCCGACGTAACGAGCCAATACATCCTTCGTCAAATCATCTTGAGTCGGGCCAATCCCGCCGGTGCAAATAACCACATCAGCGCGTGAAGCGGCCAACTCAAAAGTGCTTAACATTCGTTCTTCATTATCACCAACAACGGTTTGGTAATACACATTTATTCCCAAAGCTGCACATTCCCGAGCGAGAAATTGTGCATTAGTATTGACGATTTGCCCGAGTAAAAGCTCTGTACCGACTGCGATAATTTCTGCTTTCATGTTTTTTCCTCCCAAGAGTTTTGCTTTAGCAAAACTGACTTCGTAAGCATATGCTGAGTTTTGCTTTAGCAAAACTGACTTCGTAAGCGTTGCCAAATAGAAAAAAACAATAGGCTGCCCTACTGCGTCTTTTCCGTAAAATCTATCACATGCTTGTTTTTGACAAAATAATCAATTCCTGAGTAAACCGTAATCACCGCAGCAAACCAGCTTGCAATCGTATCAAATGGAAAATTCAAGAATGCAAACGGAAAGTTATTAATCAACAACGCAATGATCGCTGTAATTTGAACCGCGGTCTTCGCCTTGCCCCACTTGCTTGCCTCCATCACGATGCCTTCAAGCAATGCGATTTGTCGAAGTCCGGTTACCGCAAACTCCCGACTGATGATAACAATGGCAATCCAAGCTCCAACCTTATTCATTTCGACCAAAGACACGAGCACAGCCGTTACCAGCAGCTTGTCTGCCAAAGGATCCAGCAGCTTGCCGAGATTCGTGACAAGCTTATTTTTTCTGGCGATATAACCGTCCAGGCTGTCTGTACTGGCAGCTATGATAAAAATGAGAGCAGCGATAATTTGATTATACGTGATGCTGAATTCATCAATTTTAATGTCCGGAAATTTGATCCGGATCAATAAAAAAAACATGATGATGGGCACAAGGAAGATTCTGGCAATGGTGATCCGGTTTGCCAAATTCATGCAACAACCTCCCCGGATAAGTCAAACTCGTAGGAGTGGGTGATGCGCACCTTGGCGATTTCACCTATTTTCAACTGAGCATTGGACACATAGACTTCTCCATCGATCTCTGGCGCATCATATTGGGAGCGGCCGATATAAACATCGCTGCGGCCGTCGTAGCGTTCAATGAGCACGTCGATTTCCTGGCCAATACGGCTGCCGCCGCGGAGATTGGAAATCTCACGCTGAATCTCCATCAAAGTATGGGCACGAAATTCCTTCACTTCGTCAGCAACCTGATCAGGAAGCCGCGATGCTGGCGTATCGTCTTCTTTGGAATACGTGAATACCCCCAAACGATCAAACTGCATATCGCGAACGAATTGCTTCAGATCTTCGAAATCCTCCTTTGTCTCACCCGGAAACCCAACGATGATGGAAGTACGCAGAGCCACATGAGGAATGTTCTCACGGATCTTGCGGACCAGTTCCCTTGCATCCTTCTGCCTGCCGGGTCTGCGCATCCGCTTGAGTATGGCATCCACGCTATGCTGCAGCGGCATATCGATATACTTGCATATTTTCGGATTGGAAGCTATAGTCGCAATCAATTCATCGGTAAAAAAACCTGGGTAGGCATAATGAAGACGAACCCATTCGATACCCGCAACTTCACTCACTTTATTCAGTAAGGCAGGCAGCATGAATCCTTCATAAAGATCGGTTCCATAGTTCGTAGAATCCTGAGCGATCAGGCTGATTTCTTTCACTCCCTGCGAAGCAAGCTGCTCCACTTCTGAGACGATCGATTCCATACTTCGGCTGCGGAAGCTGCCTCTCATGATCGGAATGCTGCAGAAGGTGCAAGCATTGTCACAGCCCTCTGCAATTTTGACATACGCCGTATAGCGGGGTGTCGATACCTTCCTGGGCAGATCTTGATCATAATTAAATACCGGATTGCCTACAAGGATCGGTTTCTTCCCGCGCAGAGCCTCATCGACTATATGATTGATTTTATCAAAATCACCTGTTCCGACGATGCCGTCAATTTCAGGCATTTCCTCCATGAGCTGCTGCTTATAGCGCTGAGTCAAGCAACCGGAAACAATTAATGCCTTTAACTTTGCCGTTTGCTTCAGATCAGCCATATCGAGAATCGTGTTGACCGATTCTTCTTTTGCTGCATCGATGAAGCCGCATGTATTTACAATGATAACGGTAGCTTCTTCTTTTTCTTCTACGAGCTGAAATCCGCGACCATGAATCAACCCCGCCATAATTTCAGAATCCACCAAATTCTTTTCACAACCAAGCGTGACTACCTTTACCTTTTCAGTCATTTCGAGACCTCCATTGATCCTAAACCATCCTTACAAGTATAATACATGCCATTTAGGCATGTCAAAAAGCAAAAGCCCGATTTATCGGGCTTTCTTCATCCAGCTTCATATTATGGAATATTACTTGAGGTTTGTAAATTGCAGATCCAAAGAAATATCCGATTTACGCAAAAGGGCAATAATTTCCTGCAAATCATCCTTGCTCTTACCTGTCACGCGAATCTGGTCCCCTTGAATTTGACTTTTCACCTTGATCTTGGAATCACGAATCAAAATATTGATCTTCTTCGCATTCTCTTGATCGATTCCTTGCTTAAGACTAATTTTTTGCCTTACGGTTGAGGAGGCAGCCGGCTCTACTTTACCATATTCCAGATTCTTCAGAGCGATCCCTCTCTTGGCCATCTTCGCGTGTAAAATATCCAATACATTTTGCAGTTTAAATTCATCATCGGAAATGACGACCAGCTGGTCTTTATCCAAATCGATGGTGCTCTTACTGCCTTTAAAATCAAAACGGGTTGCGATCTCCTTGATGGCTTGTTGGATGGCATTGTTTAACTCCTGCATATCCATCTTGGATACGATATCAAACGAGCTTTCATTACTCACCTTACGAACACCCTTTCACGCGGCTTTATTTCCCGGGCAAGCGCAAAAATCGCCAAATAATCAGCTTTTCTGCAGGTCCAGCTGGATTCTCTTGGGATTCAGCGAATCGCCGACAGTCACGATCGTTCCATTTACGTTAAGCTCCAGAGCCTTTGCGGCTCCAACATTGAGATAAGCCGAGCTGTCGAATAAGAAAGAATCGGTCTCGCCATCTTTGTAAGTCTTTTGCCTTTGCATTGTTTTTTTACCATTCACGTCAATTGTATCAACCTCAATCCAGCAGTCGGCGCTTGAAATTTTCAATTGAAGGGTCAGTTTTTGCGAGCCGGTAACTGTATAGAAATCAACGCCATTTTCACTTTTGTTGAATTTCACAGCTGTCAGAGGCGTCGGAGTTGGTGACGGTGTCGGTGAAGCTGTAGGCGAATGAGTAGGCGCAGCCGCAGTGCTGGGGCTGGTACTAGCTTGTCCTGCCTTCGGATCGGTTCGATCGGTTATCCGTTCAGGCTTATTGTCTATCGTCTTTTCCTGAGACGGAGTCCCCTTTGAGCTTTGAAAGGCATAATAATATATGAGTCCGAGAATCAAAATGACAAAACCAATCACCATAACACTCGATGCAACACGACTCATTTTATCATTATTGCGAGAAAGGCTTCTTTTGCTCTGCAAATTTGAATTAACTGGCTTTTCCGAAACGGATGCAGGCATCGCATTTTGATACAAGCTCAGCACTTCAGCAGGATCCAGGCCCACGGCTTCCGCGTAATTCTTAATAAAAGCACGCACATAAAAGCTGCCGGGAAGAATCTTGTAATTCCCTTCCTCGATAGCTTCCAAATAACGTTTTCTTATCTTGGTTGACTCTTCCAAATCCTCCAAAGAGATTTTTTGGTCCATGCGTGCTTGCTTCAGTAACTGTCCCAATTCAGACACTAGATCACCTCCTGGATGCTCCCTTATGTTGGACGGTTCTTCGATTAAAATGGTTCCATAGTGGATGTGAAGCTGTCATAATTGATTTCTTCATCCGGGTGTTGGCGCAGCTCGATAAAATAATCAAAGTCATTATAAGTGTATTCGGACTCACGTATAAAAATATCCGGATGCTCAATTACTTTAGTTGCAGGCATAGCCATAATCTCTTGCAGCAAGCTGTAATGCTTCTCATTGGATCTAATGGTCGAAACGATTCCGTCGACGATGAATACATTATGGACGGAGGTTTCATCCTCCGATAACTGGCTGCGCACCGTTTGCCTTAGGAGCGTTGAAGAAACGAACGTCCATCTTTTATTCGCGCATACGCTTCCTGCAATAATCGACTCCGTTTTGCCAACACGCGGCATTCCTCTGAGGCCAATGACCTGGTTGCCTTCTCTTTTAAATACTTCTCCCAGAAAATCAACCAATAGGCCAAGCTCATCACGTGTGAAACGAAACGTTTTGCGATCATCGGAATCGCGCTCTATATATCTTCCATGCCTCACAGCTAGAATATCAACCAGTTTAGGCGTACGCAGCGCATTAACTGTGATATTATCTACCTTCTTTAACATTTTACCCAATAAATCAATTTTTTCCTCATCATTTGTTTGCAGCAGCATACCGCGAGTGCGGTCTTCCACTCCATTAATCGTGACAATATTGATGTCGAGCATCCCCATCAGGGAAGCAATATCCCCAAGCAAGCCAGGACGATTTTTGTGGATTTTGTATTCCATGTACCATTCTTTTACGTCCAATACTTCCACCTCATTATTTTCAATACTGTCACGCAAAAGATCTTAAAGGAATTATTTCTACAATATTCATCAAAATCCTCTTTTATTTCATTTTATCAACAATTGTTTCATTTCCTGCCCATTGTATGCTTGAATTCCTTTTACCCAAGTGCGCCCAGTCATCATGTTCAGCCTGCCCGCAAGAATAGCATCCCAATTCAATTCCGCTTCAAGGGGAGCGGTTAAATCGACAACGGATACGCCAATTGTTTTTGCGCGATTCCCAAAGGATGCATCCGTAGGTGCGTTAAAAATAATCCATTTGGATGCATGCAACCGGGTTTGGTAATTAAGCTGATTGAACCAGTCCCCGTTATTGTTCAGCAGAACAATATGGTCAGCTTCCTCGGAAGGCGCCCACTCTGCTGGAATTGGATTCTCGGCGAAGGTTACCCATTCCACGGATTCTTTTTGCGCCAGCATTTGATTTACCCAATTAGTTCTTACATCTGCCGCTTGCTTGGGATCAATTTGCAGGATGGACAGATTATCCGATTTTACAGGAGGCTGCTGCAAGGTCATCTGATCTTGCAGCAGCGTCCATTTGCTGTCTTTATCTTGATCTGCCGCCTGTATGGCTGTCAAGAATAGATCCGTTCCAATAACATATATGTAATCGTAAGGCTTTGACTTGATGGACGTTATCATCGATTCATCGATGGCTGCTTTGTCTTTCATCCATTCAAATGCGATCTGATTGCCAGACCGCCACTCCAGCAGCTTGGACCCAATCTTCTGTTTGACGGGATCGCTTAATTTATCGCTGGTTATCATAAGAACAGAAAGCTTGCTCTCCAAGATTTCCGGTCGAATCACAGGAGTCCCTCTAGTTCCGCATGCGCTTAAAAGAATGCTGCATGAGAAGAGCAGTAATAAAATTGTGCGGTATACCATGATTAACGAAATCCTTTCTTGAAGCAAGCATGGAAAAGCCTCCAGGCAGGAGGCTCTTGCAACAGTTATAGAAATTGTAAAACGCATATTAGACTTTGTCTACTAATTTTACCATAAGTTTGGCAATTGTGCGTCGTTCTTCTTCATTCCCGGCATCCCAAAGTTCCTTGAGCACACGCTCCTCATCATTCTTTGGATCGACTTTAGTTGCCAGGAAATCGCCGATTTGAAAAGCGATTTTGTTTAATGTTTCATCACTCATCCCTGCCCGCTCTGCTTGAGAAACGCGCTCCGAAAGAAATTCCTTCCACTTATCAAATACCTTAAGTACAGTAACCATGTTGTGGTCCTCCTTATTATTGTGAGCATATACTTACACTTAGTAAGATTCACAATGTGCCGAGGAAATATGCAAAACAGCCATTAGCTGAACTCAAGTTAACCAACCGCCATTTGGACTAATAATTTGACCAGTGATATAACCGGATTCCGGAAGCGCCAAAAAGTAAACAAGCGATGCAATTTCATTTGGCAGAGCAAAGCGTCCAACAGGAATTTCGCTCTCAACCGCAGCTTTTTCCTGCGCATTGAATCCCGTCATCATCTTCGTATCAACAGCACCCGGAGCGACAGCATTCACCGTGATCCCCGATGGGGCGAGCTCTTTCGCCAATGCTTTTGTAAAAGCATTCATGCCGCCCTTGGCTGTTGAATAAACAACCTCACAGGAAGCTCCCGATATGCCCCATATGGAAGATACGTTAACGATGCGTCCGTATTTATTCCGGATCATCTGCTCCATGAATACCTGGGTGCAGAGGAAGGCGCCTTTCAGGTTCACTTCCATAACCTCATCCCATATTTCATCTGTCACATCGGATAACAAACCGTAATGGGAAATTCCAGCATTGTTTACCACGATATCCGGGATCATTTCTCGCTGATCCAGCTTCTCCTTCATTTTGAGAATCTGATCTTTAAAGCGCAAATCGGCTGATACCGTTAATACCTTGGATCCGTGCTTCATGCAGGCTCTTGCCACTTCATTGGCCGATTCGTGCGAATTCAAATAATGGATGATCACATTCATCCCTACGGAGGCAAACCGCTCTGCAATGGCAGCTCCGATTCCTCGGCTCGCCCCGGTAATCAATACCGTTTGTTCGGTAAAAGGCTTCATTGCAGCATTCATCCCTCGTCACGGCTCCGCACAATGGATGCAGCTAATTGACCCCAATTGAAATGCCGGCGAAAACGCTCGTTCACCTGATCGAGAGTTAGACTTTCGAACATGGGCAATATGTCGAATAAATCGATGTCCTTGAAGCGATATTTAGTAAACTCATTGGCAATCGATTCAGGTGAGTTGAGCATCCGCAGGAAGTTGCCGATTTTCTTTTTGCGGCTTCGCTCAAAGGTTTCAACATCAAGACCGGTTTTTTTGAGCTTTTCTACCTCTTCCCGAACACGGCTGATCAGCAGTTCAGGGTCCCTGGTGTCGCCGCCAATGACTGAAAAAGCATAGTCCTTACTGCAGTTGTATTCATGGCCAAAATTATCGGAGATCAACTGCTCGTCGTAGAGCATCTGATAAATAGATGAGCTTCCGCTGAACACAATATCCAGCACGACCTTGGTGACTAACTCCAGCTCGAGAAGAGCTTTGCCTTCCGTTCCTGGAGGCTGCTCTTTAAAGCCGAACAAACATTTTGGCAAAGAAACCGGCAGATGAATGAGCTTTTGCGGAATCTCCACGGCAAGCTGTTCTTCCTCGAAGAACCGCTCGATTCGGCCCTGGGGACCAAACGACTTGGCCGCTTGGTTTTCTTTTACAAAGGCAATCACTTCTTCAGGCTTGACACCGCCAACCACAAATAAACTCATGTTGCTGGGATGGTAAAAGGTGTGATAACACTCATAGAGCGTTTCTTTGCTAATCTTCGAGATGGATTCAATCGTGCCCGCAATATCGATACGTACCGGATGAGTCTTATACATCGCTTCAATTAAGCCGAAGTAGCTTCTCCAATCGGAATTATCCTGATACATATTGATTTCTTGGCCGATGATGCCCTTTTCCTTTTCCACATTTTCATCGGTGAAATATGGATTTTGCACAAAATTAATTAAGGTTTGCAGGCTGGTCATGATATCTTCTGTAGCGGAAAATAAATAAGCAGTGCGGTCAAAGCTGGTAAAAGCATTTGCTGAAGCGCCCTGTGAAGCAAAGGTGGAAAACACATCGCCCTCTGGCTCTTCAAACATTTTATGCTCTAAAAAATGAGCTATGCCGTCCGGAACACGCACGTCTTCCTGGCCTTCGACTTTAAAATGATTGTCGACCGATCCATATTTTGTAGAGAAAGTAGCATACGTTTTTTGAAATCCGTCCTTAGGGAGAACATAAACATTTAGACCATTGGAGAGCTCCTCGTGATAAATCGTTTCATTCAAATGTGGATAAGGTATAATCTGCATGACTTAGTCTCCCTTCTGATCCCGTAAAAAGTAAATCGTGTCAAGCTTCACCAGGTTCGCCACCTTCGCGATAGCGCCAGCATCCACCTGAACCACATCTCGAATTAATTCTGGCACGGTTCTTTCTTTGCCCGAAAGTATCAAGTTGAAATCAAAG
This sequence comes from Paenibacillus sp. GP183, assembly GCF_900104695.1. NCBI lineage: Bacteria > Bacillati > Bacillota > Bacilli > Caryophanales > Paenibacillaceae > Paenibacillus > Paenibacillus sp. GP183. The sequence goes on along the minus strand of NZ_FNSW01000001.1, from coordinate 574,203 downwards.
GAAATTAATTCAAACGCCGAATCCTGGAGTTCGCGCAGATGATTGGAGATCATTGCTCGGGTTTGGCTAAGCTCCTTCTCCGAGATGTCTCCTTGCTCCATGGCTTCCAACTGTTTTAGAATGATCGCAACAGCCTTTTCGTAATTTTGAATCTCGATTCCCGATTGCAGCGTCAATATCCCCTTATGCCCATCCAGACGAGAAGATGCATAATAGGCAAGGCTTTCTTTTTCCCTTACATGGATAAAAAGCTTGGAATGAGGATATCCCCCCAGGACGCCATTATACATGAGAGCAACTGGATACAAATCATCTCCATATGTAACATTGGCTCGAAGACCCATATTCAGCTTTCCTTGGCCGACATCCAGCTTCTCCACTACCGTTTTCACTTGATTCACTTGACTTCTTATTTTGGCAGGCTTGTAGTTGACGTCACCGGTTCTCGGTATGGGAAAAGCTTTATAAACGATATCTTCGACTTCTTTCAGCGTGGTATTTCCTACCACATATATATCTATGGATGACTCACGCATCCATTTTTTATAGTGTTCGTACAACCCTGAAGAGGTAATGGGGGTCAAATCCGATATTTTGCCTAATGGATGCAGACGGTAAGGCTCATCCTTGCACATTTCTTCCACACATCGCTCTGCGGCATAACGAATTTTGTCATTAATGACGGCTTCCAGCCTTTTTTGCAAGGTTTGCTTCTCGGAGTCTACATATTTATCGCGAAAATGATGATCCTCCAGCGCCGGCTTGGTCAGTGTTTCCCCCACGAATTGCAAGCCTTGCCTGAGCAATGACTCCGTACTCGAAACAAAGCGGTCATTGATGATATCCATTCGCATTTGAACAATTTGGTAATCGCCGCGTTTGTATATATCAAATCCAAAGCCGGCCCCATATAATTCATCCAGATGCTCTCTGAACTGCTGGGTTTCCGGGAAAAGCTCGTTCCCTCTTCTAAGCACAAATGGCGTTAATGCCGTTTCAGTGACTTCATTTTCATCCAAAGGCCGGCCGACATAGACCGAAATCGCGAAAGTCTTGAATCGGTCCGTGGGCATGACGTGGATGCGAATATGATTATGGGTGCTCCGCTCAAATTGCAATGGTTTCAAAAAACTCATCTCCCCTTTCAAACCTGCTTAGTATGCTCCCATTATATGCCTATGGAAAGAAAAGAAGCAACCGAGAACGGCTGCTTCCCAGAGAGCTTATTTGCAAAAAATGTGATTGCCAATTGTTTTTACTTGAGGGCGTGACCATATCCATTTGTTCGTGGCGGTTTTAGGATTGAAGTAGTATATGCAATTTCCGGTGGGGTCCATTCCATTAATCGCATCCTTGACCGCTTTCTTGGATTCTGCATTAGGCTCGAGCCAAATTTGGCCATCTGAAACAGCTGTAAAGGCTCCTGGCTGAAAGATAACGCCAGATACCGAGTGAGGAAAGCTGGGGGACTGCACTCTATTGAGAATTACTGCTGCCACTGCTACTTTACCAATGTAAGGCTCCCCCCGGGCTTCTCCATAAACAGCATTCGCCATGAGTTTCATATCTTGAGCCGATAAACCCAAATTGTTGGAGGTCGGCAAATTGGTTGACGGCGATGGTGGGTTGGCAGGTCCGCCGCTTCCTGTAGCAGGCGCAGCTGTCGGTCTCCACTGCTTGGTAGCTTCCCATATTTTCAGCTTTGTTTTGGGGCCGACTACGCCGTCCGCAACCATGCCGAATTCACCTTGAAATCGTTTAACGGCTTGCAAGGTTGTGTACCCGTAATCTCCATCTATGGCACCATGATAAAAACCAATTAGCTTTAATCTGCCTTGCAGTTCATACACATCAGATCCTGTCGCGCCATATCTTACCTCATTCTTGCTGAACGTTTCTCGAACGGTATCCATGTTCTTTAACTGATATGCAGCAAAAAGAACAAAAATGATACAGAATGTTGTGAGGATTAGTCTTTTGTTCATGTCCTTTTTCAACCTCTCTTCGTGTGGCTGACTCCTATTGCTTATTATTAGAAAGCATGTTTGCTTCTATGCACACAAAAAAACACACTCTGTCAGAGTGTGCTGTTTATCTAAGATGAAAAAGCACACACTCTGTCGGAGTATGTGCTCAATCGTACATCAGGAACTGATTCGATTGTGATGGTATTGCTCTATCGACATAAGCACCTCACGGGGCTTGCTGCCTTCATAAGGTCCAACTACGCCTTTGGCTTCCATGGAATCAATCAACCTGGCAGCTCGCGTGTAGCCTACTCTCATGCGGCGCTGTAGCAAGGAAACTGACGCTTGCTTGGCCTCCACTACAATTTGTACAGCTTGATCGTAGAGATCATCTTCGAATTCGTGCTGCTGCTCTGGCTGCTCTTCGAACATGGGAACCAAATCTTCTTGATAATTCGCTTGTTCCTGTGTTCTCACAAAGGTGACGACATCTTCCACTTCTTGATCGGAGAGGAATGCGCCTTGAATACGTATGGGCTTGGAAGCACCAACCGGGAGATAGAGCATATCCCCGCGCCCCAGTAGCTTCTCCGCACCCACCATATCCAGAATGGTCCGTGAGTCGACCTGCGAGGAAACACCAAATGCGATTCGGGAAGGAATGTTCGCTTTAATCACACCGGTAATGACATCGACGGAAGGTCTCTGTGTAGCAATGATCAGATGAATGCCGGCAGCACGTGCCATTTGAGCCAATCTCATAATGGAGTCTTCGACGTCGTTAGCGGCTACCATCATTAAATCGGCTAACTCGTCCACTATGACAACATAGTAAGGCAGCGGATCTTCCTTGGAATTTTCATTCAATAAAGCGTTGTAACCTTCGATATTCCTGGTGCCGCTTTTGGAAAAAAGCTCATAGCGTTTCTCCATTTCCACCACGATCTTTTTAAGCGCCAGAGACGCCCTTCTCGGGTCCGTTACAACGGGTGCAAGGAGATGCGGAATGCCATTGTAAACGTTAAGCTCTACCATCTTGGGGTCAATCATCAGAAATTTGACTTCGTTAGGCTTGGCTTTATATAAAATGCTTGTGATAATCCCGTTGATACAAACGGATTTTCCTGAACCGGTGGCACCTGCCACCAATAAGTGCGGCATTCTGGCCAGATTTCCCACAATAGGTTGTCCGGAAATATCCCGCCCGAGTGTAATGGACATACGGGAGCTTGAATCCTGAAAGGCTGCTGTTTCCATTACCTCACGCATGGTCACGATCGAAACTTCAGTATTGGGTACTTCAATTCCGATTGCAGCTTTTCCCGGGATTGGCGCTTCCATGCGGATATCCTTGGCAGCCAATGCGAGTGCGATATCGTCCGTCAGACTTACAATTCGGCTTACCTTCACACCGACATCCGGTTGAATTTCATAGCGGGTCACGGATGGGCCTCTCACCACTTCCAGCACCTTCGCCCGTACTCCGAAGCTTTCCAAAGTAGCTTCAAGCTTCCTGGCGATTGCCTTATAATCGGCCATATCAGAGCCTTTACCCGTAGCCGGCTTGCCTAATAATGATAACGACGGCAATACATAAGGACGAGCCGCTTTGACTGGATTATTTTCAAATTCAATATGGATAGCTTCTCCATCTTCCTCCGGTAGCGAACCGACCGTCGATGTTTGGGGTTTTGCGGGTTTCACAGACACATCTTCAGCTGACCGAGATTCTTCCTGCTGCACTCGCTCCTGAAAATCACGAATTACAGGAGAAAATGCCGCTTCTTCATGCACTGCAGCAGGAGGCAATGACACTGCTGATTTATAAACGACTTGTTCCGCATCCAAATCTTCATTCTCAAAAGAATCATTACCCGGTGATTTTCCGGTATCCGGCTTTAGAAGCTGGGTAAAAAGCGGCGCTTTTTTCTTTTTCGCAGGTATGAACGCTTCTTCGTCGAACTCATCATCCATTGGAATATAAGGCTCAGCCTTTTTCGGTTTGGATCTCACATTGCCAGAAGCCATCTGAGGCTGTCTCGTTCCGCGATCCTGCAGCCATTCCTTGATCTTCTCGCCCAGATTAAAGCCGGCCAGCTTGAAGCGCCCCTGAAGCATACTGACCACATCGACATAAGATATGCCCGTTGCTAAAATGAAGCCAATCGCAAACAGGGCATATTGGATTAACCTGGCCCCTAGATCAGCAAACAGAAAGTGAAGAGCACTATAGAGCAGCGCTCCGATGATTCCGCCGCCTACTCCTTGTTGAAGCGCTTTAAGGGCAGATTCATTGGAGCTTAAGCCTTTGATCAGAGTGGTCCATGTTTCTGAAATAATGGACCCGTCCGTAAAATTTCCGGTTGGATAAAGCTGGCTGTACAAGTCGATATGATTTTTGATCAACAGGCCAAAAATAAACAGCAGAATTCCCGTTTTTTTTGCGGTCCGCAGCGGAGGCCATCCCCTCTTGATCATGGTATACAGGGCTATGTATATAAAGATTAACGGGATTAATATATCCCAGGTACCTACCATGAAACGAAACATATACATCAATGATTTTCCGACATGGCCCTGTTTGCCAAGAGCTATTACGGAAAATATGAGAATGATGATTCCATAAAGTTCAAACATTAAGCTGGTTTTTAAAGCTTTCGCTTTTTTCTTACGTTTGGCCACGTTTGCCACCCCCAATGAACAATTATAGCATAGTTTCAAAGGGGTAGATACTGGCTTTAGTAGCAAGCTCTAAGAGCTTACGGTATAGTGGGACCATATACAATAAGAGTCCCGGGACAAAGCTCAGGTTTCAAAAAATCCTGCGAATTCACACTGTATAACCTCACTATTCTCGCTTCATTATAGCTGATTCGCTCAACTTGCATAGATACCCCATGCAATTCTATATCTTCATAATGCGGGTTATATTGCTCCATTCCTTGAAAAATCACCTCAGTCGGAATGACAGTGTATAGCGTCATTGGACCAGACCCCCCTCTTCGGGATTCTTTCTAAGCTTCATCAGTCGGTTCAACTCCTGGATGGCTTCACCAATGCCTCCAACTTTGTCGATTAGCCCGTATCTGACTGCATCGGGTCCGGTAACAGAGGTTCCTATATCTTGCGAAAGATTACCTGTTTTGAACATAAGCTCCTTCAGCATTTCTTCCGTAATTCGGGAATGGTTCACAATAAACTTGAGCACTCTCTCCTGCATTCTCTCCAGGTATTCGAAGGTTTGCGGAACACCGATAACCAGCCCGTTAAGCCGTATAGGATGTATGATCATCGTTGCTGTCTCAACAATGAAAGAGAAACTGGAAGAAACGGCAATAGGTACACCTATGCTGTGTCCACCCCCAAGGACGAGGGTAACGGTTGGTTTCGATAACGTAGCGATCATCTCCGCAATGGCAAGCCCTGCCTCCACATCGCCTCCCACCGTATTCAAAATGACAAGGACACCTTCAATTTTTTGATTTTGTTCAGCTGCAACAAGCTGGGGAATAATGTGTTCATATTTGGTTGTTTTATTTTGCGGTGGAAGCACAATATGGCCCTCTACCTGACCTATAATTGTCATGCAATATACATTAGTTTCGGTTGTAGGAGTTGTGGTTTGTCCCAGCTGCTGAATATTCTCCAGTGTCGTATTCCTTCTTATTTCCTCAGTGTTGTTATCTGGCTGATCGGGATTATCCGGTGCTTCCATGTGCATGTCCTCCTTTACATTTACTTTAGGAAATCTTACTACTTAAGCGGCTGCTCTTATTAGCTTTCCTAGTATGGCACCTCAACCAAATATCATGCATGAAAACATGAAAAAACTCCCTCCATTTTCATGGAGAGAGTTTTTATTATTTGCAAAAGGTTCAAGTGACTAGTGGTAGACTATACTTCCATTATAATTGGAAGGATCATAGGTCTTCTTCTGGTTTGTTCATATAAAAATCGTCCCAAGGCATCCTTAACATGTGTTTTTAAAGATGCCCATTCATTGATGTTCTCATTCATTAATTTATTCAATGTATTTGACACTATACGGTTCGCTTCATCCAGTAATCCTTCCGATTCTCGCACATAGACGAAGCCTCTGGAAATGATATCCGGACCGGACAGGATCTTCCCGTCCTGCTTACCTAAAGTAACAACGACAACCAATATACCATCTTGAGAAAGCAGCTTCCGGTCACGCAGGACAATATTACCTACATCCCCTACACCCAATCCATCAATAAGAATATTGCCGGCTTGTACTTTAGAGCCTTTGCGCGCTACTCCGCCCTGGATCTCAACTGTATCTCCGTTATCGAGGACAAAGATATCTTCTCTGGCTACTCCGACTGCTTCTGCTAGAGTCGCGTGCTGGCGAAGCATCCGATATTCACCATGAATCGGAATAAAATATTTCGGCTTCATGATATTCAGCATCAGCTTGAGCTCTTCTTGACTGCCATGCCCGGAAACGTGGACGCCTGTAATGGATCCTGGCCCGTAAATGACATTAGCCCCGATACGGAATAATTCGTCGACGGTACGGCCGACATACTTCTCATTCCCTGGAATCGGAGTGGCTGCAATAATCACAGTATCTCCAGGCAAAATATCCACTTTGCGATGCGTCGAGCGAGCCATTCTCGTCAATGCCGACATAGGCTCTCCTTGACTTCCGGTCGAGAGAATAACTACGCGGTCAGCCGCGAGCTTATTCACTTCTTCCGGTTCAATCAGCATGCCATCGGGAATGTGCAAATATCCGAGCTCACTGGCAATGGAAACAACGTTGACCATGCTGCGACCAATGACCGTCACTTTGCGGCGAGTTGCTTCTGCAGCATCGATAACTTGCTGAATACGATGGATATTGGAAGCGAATGTCGCAATAATGACTCTCTGTTTGGCTTTGCGGAATACATCCTCAATCTCGACGCCCACACTGCGTTCAGACCCGGTATAACCCGGTCTTTCGGCATTGGTGCTGTCAGAAAGCAAGGCCAGCACACCCTTCTTGCCGATTTCAGCCATACGATGAATATCCGCATACTGCTCATTGACCGGAGTCTGGTCAAACTTAAAGTCTCCCGTATGAACAACCATTCCCTCCGGCGTTTCAAGAGCGACACCGACAGAGTCTGGAATACTGTGATTCGTCTTGAAGAAAGTAGCCTTGATCGAGCCAAGAGTCAGCTCAGTATCAGCATTAATCATAATCCGTTTGGTTTCACCCAGCAGATTAGCTTCCTTCAGCTTCGTCTCCACCAGTCCAAGCGTCAATTTCGTACCGTAAAGCGGCACATTAAGCTGCTTCATGACATACGGCAAACCGCCGATATGATCCTCATGGCCATGAGTCAAAAGGATGCCTCGAATTTTATCCTTATTTTCCGTAAGATAACCGATATCCGGAATGACGATGTCGATTCCAAGCATGTCCTCTTCGGGAAATTTGAGTCCGCTGTCAATAACCACGATGTCGTTGCCATACTGCACCACATACATATTTTTACCGATTTCGCCCACGCCGCCTAGAGCGAAAATCAATAATTTTTCTTGAATTTTCTTAGACAAAATTATTCCTCCTTATTTTATTGGCGACGAATTTACATGATAAACCGAACCAGTCACTTGCCACCATTATACACGAACAAAAACAGCATTTACAAGTTGTGCTCTGTAAGCGCTAGTGTTCCCAAAAAAAACAAAACCGATGCCGGAAGCACCGATCCGTTTGCTTTCCCGTTTAAAAAAGAGATCGGATGAACTGTCTTTCATGCTCATTAACTTCAATTAAAGGAAGTCTAACGCCGCCTGTGTCAATACCTTTAAGCTTCAAGGCGTATTTGATTGGAGCGGGACTCGGAGCCTGGAAAATGCCTGTGAACACCGGAAGCAGCTTGCGATGCATTTCTGCTGCTTGCTGATTGTTTCCTGCTAAGTAATACTTTATCATAGTTTGCATTTCTTTTCCAATCACATGACTGGCCACACTGATAATTCCTCTGCAGCCTACTGCCAAGGCAGGAAGTGTATTGGCGTCTTCGCCGCTGTACACATGAAAGCCTTCACCCACACCGCTAAGAATTCGCGTTAACTGATTCGTGCCGGCGCAATCCTTGGTAGCCACAATTTTGGAGATTTGCGATAACCGAATGGTTGTGTCTGCATCGATGTTTACTCCAGTTCGCCCAGGAACATTATAGAGCACTACAGGCAGCTTTACGGCTTCAGCCACAGCTTTGAAATGCTGATACAGCCCTTCCTGGGAAGGGCGATTATAGTAAGGAGCGACGACTAATAAAGCGTCAACGCCAAGCTTTTCAACCTTTTGAGAAAAATGAATCGTATGTGCGGTGTCATTGCCTCCGGTTCCTGCAATGATTTTGCAGCGACCTCTGGCGTAACGTACAGAAGCTTCAATCAGCTTCAGCTTTTCCTCATCACTCAGAGTCGGAGATTCCCCTGTTGTTCCACAAATGACGAGTCCATCCGAAAGCTGTTCATCGATCAAATAATTGATCAGTGGTTCCACTTGGCTCCAATTGACAGCTAAATTCTCATCAAAGGGAGTAACCATTGCCGTAATCACATTTCCGAAATCCACTGTTCGCCCTCCTTAACTTATTTTACTTGTGCAAATTAAATTTTTGATGCAGTGCCCTGACGGATTTATGCATATCTTCACCCCGCACAAGCACCCAAATCGTTGTGTTGGAATCGGCCGACTGGAGAATTTGAATATCTTCATTCGTAAGCGCTTCAACAATATGAGCCATAATTCCCGGGACACCATTCATCCCACCGCCGATAACAGAAACCTTGGCGCAGCCGCTTTGCACAATAGGCGCATAGCCTTGAGCTTGCAGCAGATTCAGCGCGCGCTCGGTTTCATAGCCAAACACTGTATATACTACGCCAGAAGGATTGACATTAATAAAATCAACACTGATCTGATGCTCAGCCATCGTCTTGAAGACCCTCAGCTGTAAATCATATTGACCTTGTTCCGCAGAAACTTGAATTTGAGTAACATTGGAAAAATGCGCTATACCTGTGATTCTCTTGTCTTGAATCTCGTTGGAAGCTGCCTGGATCGCATCGGTATGCGTCACTAACGTGCCTGGCGATTTGGAAAAGGTGGATCTTACGCGTATCGGAATGTTCGCCTGCATGGCAATTTCTACAGCCCGGGGATGTATCACCTTGGCTCCATTATGAGCCATATTGCAAATTTCAGTGAAGCTGACTCTTTCCAGAGGTCTGGCATCTTCCACAATCTTCGGGTCTGCTGTTAAAATTCCATTGACATCCGTAAAAATGTCCACGATCTCCGCCTTCAGAGCTGCTCCGAGAGCAGTTGCTGAGGTATCGCTGCCTCCACGGCCCAAAGTGGTCAATTCGTTTTCGATGGTTTTGCCTTGGAATCCGGTGACAATGACGACCTGCCCTTGCTCTAAATGCTCTACTATGCGATTAGGTTGAATGGAAACGATCTGGGCATTGCCGAAATTGCCGTTCGTTTGTATACCCGCCTGTCCACCGGTTAAAACCACAGAAGGTATGTTTCTTGCGGCCAAGAGGCTGCAGAGCTGAACTGCAGAAATAATCTCTCCGCAGCCTAGCAGCAAATCCAGCTCTCTTGAAGGTATAGAACCGCCGCTTTCCCGAGTCATCTCCAGGAGCGTATCGGTTGCATAAGGGTCACCTATTCTTCCCATCGCTGATACAATGACTACTAGATTATAGGATTCAGCAAGTGCATCTTGAATGTGTTCTAGAACATGTTCTCTGGCGGGAGCGGTGGAAAGGGAAGTGCCTCCAAATTTCTGTACAACAATTCGCATGAGGTTCCCCCATTTTTACGATAGCGGTTTATCTCACTGCTCGATAGCAATATATTCCGCTATTTGAACAGCGTTCCATGCCGCGCCTTTAAGTAAATTATCGGAAACAATCCAGAGGTTTAATGCTCTTGGGTTGCTGAGATCACGGCGCACACGTCCGACGAAAATTTCAAGCTTGCCGGCTGCATCTGTGGCGAGAGGATATTGCTGTTCTTGTGGATTATCCACCAGAACGATGCCTGGCGCATTTGCGAGCAGCTGCTTCACTTCATCTACGTCGAAATCCTGCTTTAGCTCAACGTAGACCGACTCGGAATGTCCATAAACCACCGGGATTCGGACACAGGTTGCGGTAACTTCGAGGGAATCGTCACCCATGATTTTTTTGGTTTCACGGATCATTTTCATCTCTTCATTGGTAAATCCGTTATCGAGGAACTTATCGATTTGCGGAATGGCATTGAATGCTATTTGATGCTTGATCGGCAAAGAACCAACAGGCAAAATATCCGGATTCGAAGGATTCCCGGCAAGAACTTCTCTGGACTGCCGCTTCATTTCATCGATGGCTTTAGCTCCAGCGCCAGAAACAGCTTGGTAGGTAGAGACGATGATTCTGGAAATCCCAAAACGGTCATAAATCGGCTTTAGAGCAGCAACCATTTGAATCGTGGAGCAATTCGGGTTGGCAATGATGCCTTTATGCTCATTAATTTTCTCAATGTTTACTTCTGGAACAACTAATGGAGTTTCCGGGTCCATACGGAAAGCATTCGTATTGTCAATACAGACTGCTCCCGCTTCTACAGCATGTGGTGCAAGTACTTTGGAAATGTCTCCACCGGCGCTAAATAAAGCGATATCAATACCTTCAAAACTCCCAGGCCCTGCTTCTTCTACCGTAATTTCACGGTCTTTAAAGCGAAGCTTGGTACCTGCAGAACGAGCTGAGGAAAGCAGCTTTAACTCTTTTACAGGGAAATTCCGTTGATCCAGAAGCCGTATGATTTGTTCTCCTACAGCCCCCGTAGCGCCAACAACTGCAACATTAAAAAGCTTTTGATTGGACATACACTGCTCTCCCCTAATCTATTTATCTGACACTAAAAATTGGGGCATAGTGTTAAGAACACTGAGTCACGATTTTTAGTGGAATCATGCATTAATATTGAAATCTTTCAATGATCATAGGCTGCAATTGCTTGCCTTGCAAGGCTGCTTCGCAGGTTTCCATGATGAGGTCCATTCTTGCCACTAATGAGTTTGGTTTCGCACCAGGCGCATCCTGCCCATAAGGCACAAAATAGATGTTTTTGGTAATGAGCAGCTTAGCAATATTTGCCGCATTTAGCCCAAGTCCATCATTGGTGGAAATAGCCAGCACCAGCGGTCTTTGATTTCTCATTTGCGCCTTGGCTGCCATCAAGACAGGGCTGTCAGTCATAGCGTTAGCCAATTTGCTGGTCGTGTTGCCTGTACAGGGTGCGATTGTCAAAACATCCAACAGCTTGGATGGCCCCAGGGGCTCGGCATCGAAGATCGTGGATATGATTTCGTTTCCTGTTATCTCTTTAATCTGCTTCTGCCAATCCTCCGATTTGCCAAATCGGGTGTCCGTTGTCATGATCGTGGATGAAACTATAGGAATGACCCTGGCTCCCTGCTCTACAAATCTCTTGATTTGCGGCATGACTTCCTCCAGCGTACAATGCGAACCCGTCAATGCGTAACCTACTGTTATCCCTTGCCAATTCATTCTGCATCGCTCCTGTCCTTGAAGTCCTCCTCTAATAACTGGCTTAGCGCATTCGCTATGATACGTCCAGCAGTTTTGGGAGCGACAATTCCAGGTAAGCCCGGTGCAAGCATCGCTTTGATACCTCTTTTTTCAGCAAAACGAAAATCCGTTCCGCCAGGCTTGGAGGCCAAATCGATGATCACCGCGCGATGCGGAATATTAGTGATAACTTGTGCTGTGATTATCATAGTCGGAATTGTGTTAAAAAGCAAGTCAATATTGGCTACTTCTGTGTATAAATCAGTTGTGTAAAAGGGCTGAAAACCCATCTCCCATGCACGTGCAAAGTGATCCGGCTGCTTGACGCCTACCTTCACGGAGGCCCCTAATCCCTGCAGTGTTCTGGCCATGGTAAAGCCCGTTCTGCCAAACCCGAGCACCATACATACCGATCCGTGAATCGTGATGTCCGTATTCTGGATCGCCATCATGAGCGCTCCCTCAGCGGTAGGAATTGAATTATAAATGGCCACATCATCACGGTCAAAAAGCTCAATGACAGAAATGTTGTGCTCTTGACACAGCCGCTTTAAATAAGTTTTGGCCATCCCGGTATATACTTTGGCATGTGAAGGCAGCGCTCCAATAATTTCATCCGTTAAAACAAGTTCATTATGGGAAAATATCGATTCCACCCGACCCGTATCGTCCGTCCCTACCGGAGGGAGAATGAAAGCGTCAATTTGCTTCAAAAGCTCGGCGCTTGGTTCCGAATTCGTGACTCCGCTGAGTTGACGTCCCAGGTTATTAAAACCAAATAAAAACACAGTTGCATCCAGCTCGGTAAACCTCTGAATGACTTCCAGCTGTCTCGCGTCACCGCCCATGAAAGCAACTGATATGCCAGTAAGCATTCTCGCTTACACCCCTTTCTCGGTACATATCACTTGGATATTGTATGATTCAGCCTATGGATGGGTGACAGCCAATGCTGTTGGAGGATTGTTGTGGATTGGGGATGCAGGAAATCAAACTTTCGGATAGCAGGAAACAGCGGCGGACTAGGACTCTAAAATAAAGTCTTAGAAAGCCGCTGCTTTTATTTACTATAAACGCTTTAGAATGAAAAATCCCGTTTTCATGTTTTCACTAATTCTGATTACTTGAAGGTGCCAGCTTGCAGATGAGTGCAGCCATCTCCTCATCGCTCTGGGCCATATCGTTTTGAACCCATTCGATTAATATTTTGTACAGTCCTCCAGCCAGAAAATGGACCTCATATGCTTTCATCTCCGGCGAGGTGATGTCGTGCGTCAAGAGTCCAGCGAATATGGAGTGCAGGTAGGTATCGAATCTGTCCAGCAGCAGATTCCATAGATTTGAACGGAGCAAATTCTTGATCAGCACCTCATGCTTCCTGAAGTAGGCAAAATACAGGTAAGCGAATTGGAAGACGTCCACTTGTCCATAGCTGCGGATTTCCTCCAGGTATACTTGAAAAAGCGTATTGAGATACTGGATTATGATGTCTTCCTTGGAGCCGTAATTGCGGTAATACGCCATTCTGGATACGCCGGCTTTTCTCGTAATCTCCGTGATGGAGATATCCGAGAAGCTTGTTGTTTCCATCAGCTGCATGAGTGCGGTATATATACATTCCTTTGCAAATTGATTCTGCGCGTTCTGCTCCTGCCCCTTCATGAACAAATTCCTCCCTTTTGTCACAGTACGCTCCGGCTCTCTTGTCAGCCCCATAGATACAGTATATATTCAACTCATAGAACGTTACAAATGTAACACCGTCACTTTAAAAGGAGAGATTATCATGGAAATGCTGCTGCTATTATTAAGCGGAATATGTTGGACCGTTGTCTATCTGGAATTGGTTCGGATAGGCTTCAAAGAGAAAACCTACGGCATGCCCCTTTTCGCCCTTGCGCTGAACGTGACTTGGGAGGGGCTTTATACCTTCAAGGACTTAACTGCCCCCACCATCCCCGTGCAGGGTTGGGTCAATCTAGTCTGGGTCCTGTTCGACATCGCCATTGTTACCACTTACTTTCGATATGGAAGAAAAGAGTTCGAGAAATTCGGTCTCTTGAAACATAACTTTATCCCATGGTCCATCCTCATCTTTGCCATGTCCTTTGTACTTCAGTACTCTTTTATCGTCGAGTTCGGTGACAACGCCCCGAAGTATTCGGCCTTTCTCCAGAATCTGATCATGTCCGTTCTGTTTATCTGCATGCTGGTCGCAAGAAAAAGCACGCAGGGACAAAATCAGGTCATAGCGGTATGCAAATGGCTGGGTACGTTAGCTCCAACGATTTCGATCGGCGTTTTGCATGGCAATAAGCTGGTTCTGGTGCTGGGTATCTTCTGCTCTGTATTTGATCTGATCTATATCTACGCTTTGCGGCTATATTCGAAGGCTTCGGTGAAGCAGCCGGAGGCATTCACGCATAGCGGGAATGAGGATCATGCGGTTCCATTGTGAGGAAAATTCTGTGGGCATTCGTCTAGGGCACTTCAACTAAATCGAATGTGTATAGTGCTTTGTGAGGGTGGTATGGAACGTATATTCTCCGTTTACTGTGATTTGAGATGATAAAGGAAGTATTTGGACTTATGTTGGGAGAACCACATGGTTGCTGATATAAGGCAATTTTCCTCAAATTTCGCGAGCATGCATCTCTCATCCATTTCAAGGTTAAGATGAGCGACCGCGTTTATCAACAAATGCCAAAAACCTCCAATCCATAGCTCACTATGATTGGAGGTTTCCTTTATTACTTGATTACTGGCTTATGATAAGACATAATTTACGTCTTTAGTGGGGATTTAAAGGATTTGTTACGAGAAAGAGCGTGTCCCGCAGGGACTAAAGCGGCTTGATTAAACAAAGTCCTCTTTCATGCGCCAACTTCACTCCCTATCCAACTTTGCGGGTGTCCAGAGGGCTGCCGCCCTTTGGGGCCCTCCCTAGAGGGAGGGTTTGGGTGGGTGCAAAATGGTTGAAAGGTAGGTTTGGGTGTGAGAAAAAGATTTTAAAAGAGATCAATTTACAGGTGGGTCAAGAGGGAGGTTACCTCCCCGTATGTCCAAATCCACCGGAGCCGCGCTCCGTCTCAGTCAGCTCATCGACCTCAGTGAGCTCAATGACGGGAACAACCTGAAACACCATCTGCGCGATACGTTCATTGCGCTGGATGGTGAAGGATTCTTGCCCGTGATTGATAAGCAGCACCTTGACCTCGCCTCGATAGTCGGCATCGATCGTTCCTGGTGAATTCAACGTCGTAATCCCGTGCTTGTAGGCCAGACCGCTGCGCGGGCGAATCTGTGCTTCCAGCTCAGGAGGCATGCTTAAGGCAAATCCTGTAGGGACCAATTGGCGCTCTCCAGGATGCAGTACAACCGTTTCGCTTACTGCCGCATGAAGGTCGAAGCCGCTTGCCGCTTCTGACATTTTCTTAGGCAACGCAATATCTTCATTGCCAGGCAATCGTTTAATTTGCACCTGGAAGCTATTGGATGACAAGTTGATCCCTCCTAAAGCCTTGAAGCACTTGATCCGAATCGCCAACCATGGATAAGGCAAAAGGGGCTGAGAACAAGTTTTGCGTCAATTCACGAATATGCTCCATACGTACACTTTCAATTCGTTCGATCATTTCATCCAGGCTGTAATGCTTACCGGTCATCAGCTCATTTTTGCCAAGGCGATTCATTCGGCTGCTGGTGCTTTCCAGACTCAAAATCAAGCTGCCCTTGAGCTGCTCTTTGCCTTTTTTCAGCTCGGAATCGGTCATACCTTTATCGGCAATTTCGTGAAGCAATTCCAAAGTGACTTTTAACACTTCCTCAGTTTGTTTAGGCGCTGTACCTGTGTAAATCGTAAACATGCCGCTGTCTATGTGCGAGGAATGATAGGAATAAACGGAGTAAGCCAGCCCTCTTTTTTCACGGATTTCTTGAAATAAACGGGAGCTCATACCGCCGCCGATTACATTGTTCAGCAAAACCATCGGATATAAATTGTCTTCCTTCAAGGAAAGTCCCGGAAGGGAAAGACATATATGATTTTGTTCGGTTTTCTTTGCATGAAAGACGAGCTCGCCCAGAAAGTCAGGTACCTCGTAGCCCGTCTCTTCCCCCGAATTGTTGAAGCCTCCAAAATACTTCTCAACCAGCTCGCGAACGCTGTCATCAATATTTCCGGCAAGGCTTATGACTGTATTTTCAACATTGTAATATTTTTTCATATACCGGCGTAGGTCATCCGACTTCATGGCGGATAATTGTTCTTCCGTACCAAGGATCGTATACCCCAATGAATGACTGCCATAGGCCGCTTTTGCCGCTAAATCATGAACCAGATCGTCAGGTGTATCTTCATACATCGAGATTTCCTCGAAGATGACATTCTTTTCTTTATCCAGCTCGCCCTCATCAAAGGTTGAATGGAAAAACATATCGGATAAAATATCCATCGCGATCGGCAGGTGTTCATCCAATACCTTGGCATAAAAACAAGTATATTCTTTGGAGGTGAATGCATTCACATTCCCGCCGATGCCATCGAAAATCTCAGCAATATCTTTAGCTGAATGCCGCTTCGTTCCTTTGAACAGCATATGTTCGATAAAATGGGAAATGCCGTTATCCTGCGGCTTCTCGTTACGGGAACCAGTTTTCACCCAAATTCCGAATGAAACCGATCGAAATGTAGGGATTTGTTCCATGATCACCCGAAGTCCGTTATGTAAGCGATAATTAATCAACAAGTTTCCTCCTCAAAAAACCTAATACCCAATAATACTTATATAGTCTAACAAAAATGTGTGATTGACTCAACTTTGCAGATTTCCTTGCATTTAGTGGGTCACATCCACACGTTTAGGCGATATCAATTCACTTACCGTTGCGAGAATAAGTCCTTTACGCTTAATGGATCGGATCATTTCGGGGAGCGCTTCGCTGGAGGAACGAGTCGGATGCATCAGAATGAGCGAGCCTGGCTCTACCCTTGTCGATATTTTTTGAATAATCCGCTCAGCTCCAGGATTGGTCCAGTCAACTGTGTCAAGCGTCCAGAGAATGGTCTTCATCCCCATTTCCGAAGCGATCTGCACGGTTTCTTGATCAAAATCTCCGGACGGGGGGGCAAACAAATGATTAGTGACTCCCAGCTCTTTAAGATAAGCTTGTGTTTTGCTGATCTCTTCCATAGCATTTTCACGGGAAAGCTGGCTCATATTCTTATGGGAATAAGCATGGTTGGACAGCTCATGCCCTTTGCTTTGGATGAATTTGGCGGTATCCATATTCTTGCTCAGCCAGGTTCCATCGAAAAAGAATGTGGCATGTACGTGTTCCTTGTCGAGCGTGTCCAGGATCGAAGGAAGAAATTCATTGCCCCATGCTACATTGATCATGATGGAGGCCATCGGCTTCTGCGGATTTCCTTTAAAGATTGGATGTGGACCCAAGTCTTCCAGCAAAATGGCAGGACTTGTTTCTTTCATGATATAGGAAATTGGAGCAGAGGCTCGTTTCCCTTCAGCAAGCTTTAATGTTTGCTCAATGTCGACCTCTAACCCGTTGTAGGCAGGTATCGCTTTCCACACTGAATCCAATTTAGCATTGATCGGGGCAATTTTTCTTTTTATGGCTTCCGATTGAATGAGATCTATCAGAGCTTGCCTGTTATCGCTGGTTGTGAGCCAATAGTTGGTTCCCATGGCAAGAGGATCCGCCCCAGCCTTAATGGCTGAAACAAAAAGACGGATGCTCTGATTTTGAGTAATGATATAGGTAACGAACAAGAAAAATCCTAAAAGCAGCACAATTTGGCGCAACGCGGCTTCCCCCTTGCCTCATTTTATCCTGAGGATATGAGCAAAAGGACAAGTTTAGAACCCGGAAGCCAATGCGTACACAGCAAAAAAGAGACAGACGGGCTGACTCTTAATTTGAATAACGGATGTAATTGAAGCCTGCAAATCCCTCTCTTAGTTTTGAGCAGGGACCTGCGGAGCAAGGGTAGCTTTACGAGATAAATTGACGCGGCCCTGGTTATCGATTTCCGTAACCTTTACGGTAATGGAGTCGCCGACGTTAACGACATCTTCCACTTTGGCAACACGGTCATTGGACAGCTGGGAAATGTGGACCAGGCCTTCTTTACCCGGTAAAATCTCAACAAATGCGCCGAATTTCTCAACGCGCTTGACGGTCCCAAGATAAGTTTCTCCGACGACAACTTCTTTAACGATCCCTTCGATGATAGCACGGGCTTTGTTGTTCATTTCTTCGTTAGAAGAAGCGATAAACACGCGGCCGTCCTGCTCGATATCGATTTTCACGCCGGTTTCCTCGATGATTTTGTTAATGATTTTACCGCCTGCACCGATCACATCGCGAATTTTATCAGGATTGATGTGCATGGTCAGAATTTTCGGCGCATAAGGGGACAACGTTTTCTTAGGCTCGTCGATACGGGCTAACATCTTCTTCAAGATGTGCATTCTTCCCTCTTTCGCTTGAGCCAATGATTGCTGCAGAATGCTGCGGTCGATTCCATCGATTTTGATATCCATTTGCAAAGCCGTAACGCCTTGAGCTGTACCTGCCACTTTAAAATCCATATCGCCAAGGTGGTCTTCCATCCCCTGAATATCGGACAAAATGGAGAAATGGTCTCCGTCTTTTATTAATCCCATAGCGATTCCGGCAACAGGTGCTTTAATAGGTACTCCTGCATCCATTAGTGCAAGGACACTCGCACAGATACTTGCTTGGGAAGTAGAGCCATTGGACTCCAGCACTTCCGAAACCAGACGAATGGTATATGGGAAATCGACTTCATTAGGAATGATCGGTTCCATCGCTCTTTCACCCAGTGCGCCATGTCCAATTTCGCGGCGGCCTGGAGGACGAAGCGGTCTTGCTTCCCCAACGCTGAAAGGGGGGAAGTTATAGTGATGCATGAAACGCTTGGTTTCGGTCATATCCAAACCATCAAGGATTTGAACATCTCCTAATGGTCCAAGTGTACATACGCTGAGTGCTTGAGTTTGTCCACGCTGGAACAAGCCGGAACCATGTGTGCGCGGGAGCAGGGAAATGTCGCATTCAATCGGGCGAATTTCATCAAGTCCGCGACCATCCGGTCTTACCTTATCATGTGTGATCAATCGGCGAACTTCTTCCTTTACGATATCATACAAGGTTTCTTTTACATCACCCATGTTTTCCGGAGCATCTGCGTAGACCGATTTAAAATGTTCAACCGCTTCGGAATTTACTGCATCAATAGCTTCCTGTCTAGCGTGCTTTTCAGGAATTTTGACGGCCTCCACCAATCTGGATTGGGCAAACTCACGAACAGTGCTGCTAATTTCGGGGGCAACCGTATGCAGCTTCACTTCCATCTTGGGCTTGCCTGCTTCTTCAGTAAGCCTTTCAATCACGGCTACGATTTTTCTGATTTCATCATGGCCGAACATTATGGCTTCGAGCATCACTTCTTCCGGAACCTCCTTGGCACCGGCTTCAACCATCATAATGGCGTCTTTCGTACCCGCAACAACCAAATGGATATCACTTTTTTCTTCTTGCTCCGTGGTCGGATTGACAACAAAGAGTCCGTCTACCCTCCCTACGATAACACCGCCGACAGGTCCGCTGAAAGGAACATCGGAAATGCTTAAAGCAGCAGAAGTGCCGATCATAGCGGCAATTTCAGGTGAACATTCCTGATCCACGCTCATGACGATATTAGCGATCTGGACATCGTTCCGGAAGCCTTCCGGAAACAACGGACGAATCGGACGGTCTGTTAAGCGGCTGGCCAAAATCGCCTTCTCGCTGGGTCTGCCTTCCCGCTTGATGAATCCGCCCGGGATTTTACCAACTGCATATAATCTTTCCTCATAGTTAACGGTTAACGGGAAAAAATCCAAATCCTTAGGTTCCGTAGAAGCCGTCACTGTGCAGAGCACAACCGTATCGCCATAACGCACCGTTACGGCTGCATTGGCTTGTTTGGCTAAACGTCCGGTTTCCATGATGAACGGCCGGCCGCCGAGATCCATTTGTACTTTCTTTTCCATAAAATCCTCCTAAAGCATGCTTGTTCTGTAAGCTGCTTGTATGTATTGCCCGTAGATAATCTTACATTACTTCTTCATGAAGCCTAGTATTTCCTTCTTTTTTCTTTTTAAAAAGAGCAAGAAAAAGCAACCTTGTCGCCACTGCACGCTCAGCCCGTTTGAGCCCAGCGAAAGAGCAACAGGTTGCTTCTCGATGTCGGTGTTATCGACGTAAGCCCAGCTTTTCAATCAAAGCGCTGTAACGGCGTACATCATTGTTTTTCAGGTATGCTAGCAGCTTACGGCGTTGTCCAACCATTTTGAGCAAACCACGGCGGGAGTGATGATCTTTTTTGTGCATCCGCAAATGGTCTGTCAGGTTAACAATGTTTTCCGTAAGGATAGCCACTTGAACCTCTGGAGAACCCGTATCGGTATCATGTACCTTGTGAGTTTCAATCAGTTGGGTCTTGCGTTCTTGTGTTAATGCCATCCTTGTTCACCTCCTGTTCATGAAGTATCCCCAGCAGCCCAGAATACGCCGGTGATAGCGTGAATCCATGCTGCGGTTAGCGTCAAATGAAGCAATCTCTCTTGACAGCCTTATCAGTATAGCATAGGTAGATGGTGCAAGTAAATGCTTGAAGCCTTAAAGATGCGATAATTTCGCTTTTGCTTCTTCAGCATCCTGTTTGATTTGCGCGACAAGCATGTCAATGGAAGTGAATTTGCGTTCTTCCCTTAAAAATTCAACAAGTTCAACCGTAACCGTCTCGCCATAGATCTGATCTTCAAAATCAAACAAGTGCACTTCCCAGGACGGCTTTGGCTCACTTGCTGCAAAGGTAGGTTTGACTCCTACATTCATCACGGCGTCATAATTCAGTCCCTTCACCTGCGCCTTAACGGCATAAACGCCATTCAAAGGCTTGATATAGGCTTCATCCAGTTCAAGGTTGGCTGTTGGAAATCCAATGGTTCTCCCTCTTCTATCCCCGCTGACAACTTTGCCTCGAACATTGTAACGGCGTCCAAGCAGGCGTGTTGCCACATCAACTTGCCCACTCACAAGAGCTTCACGAATCAGCGTGCTGCTTACTTTAGCTCCATCAATATAGTAGGGCCGCACCACCTCTACGGCAAATTTGCCGTGGCTCAGCTCACATAGGGTATCCGGGTTGCCTTTACCTTGATAACCAAAGTGGAAATCAAAGCCGACTATTACACTATCTACACCGATCGGAAGCAGAATCTCATTGACAAAATGCTCGGGAGAAAGCCGCATCAAAGCTGTGTCGAAATGTACCGCATATACATAGCTGACACCCATTTGCTCGAAAAGCTCCATTCTTTTATGAAGCGGCGTCAAGAGCTCTTTATATTTGTCATGACCCAGCACCACTCTGGGGTGCGGATCAAAGGTCATAATCGAAGCGGGAAGATGCAGCTGCTCCGCCGTGTATAAAGCGCGGCCAATGACTTCTCGATGCCCTAGGTGGACACCATCAAAATCACCGATGGCTATCACCTGTTTGACAGGAAGAATCCCCGTCGAATGATCATTAAGCGGATATGATAGCTGGACTATTTCCATACATCTCTTCACCTACCCATTTTCCAACCAATACGGTATGTTCTAATGAAATACTTTTACAGGAATCAGGCTCAGGGCCTCTTCCTTCCATTCAAAAAGACCAAGGAATTGATGATCAGGGCCGTATACTCTGAATAAAGAATTCTCTTTATTGATCAAAGGCGAATAGGAAAGCATAATCGGTTTGCCCTGCAAAGCATGTTCGGCCTGTAAAGCGGATAAATCGACAGATGGAATATGCGAGATCGCTTCATCCATAGGAATCAAATATTGCTCCAAGGTTCCTTCGGCAATATAACGTTCAATCTGTTCAAATGTCAGGCACTGCTCGAGTCCAATGTTCCCCGTAGATGTGCGAATCAATTGTTTCATAACGGATGGAAAACCAAGAGACTTTCCGATATCCACGCACAGCGTTCGAATATAGGTGCCTTTCGAGCACTTGACGCGAAATCGCACCTCAGGGTGCTTAAGATTCAGCTTCATGTCGAGTACTTCTAAAGCTTCGATCCGCACGGTACGCGATTTCCGCTGAACCTCCTTGCCTTCCCTGGCCAAATCATAAAGCCTTTTGCCATCTATTTTAACAGCCGAGTACATCGGCGGTATCTGCTCGATTTCTCCAATAAAAGCATGCAATGCTCGTTTCACATCTTCCGCATCCAATTGCACATCTGCCATTTCATGGATAGGGGTTCCGGTTAAATCTTCCGTATCTGTAGCTATCCCAAAAAGCAGTACCGCTTCGTATTCCTTGGGCAGCTCTTGAATGTACTCAACCATGCGGGTAGCTCGTCCTATACAAAGAGGCAGCACACCCGTAACTGCCGGATCCAACGTACCGGTATGACCGATTCGCTTGATGCCCAGAATTCTTCGCGCCTTGGCAACAACATCGTGGGAAGTGAACTTCTCCGGTTTGAAAACGGGCAAAATGCCTTCGATCGTCATCTCAGTTCTTTTCCTACTTCCTGAACCATGATCATGATCGCCTGCTCCAGCGTTCCGTTTAACGTGCAGCCGGAAGCCCTCACATGTCCGCCTCCGCCAAGTGATTGAGCGATTCGCGCTACATCCACTTTTCCGGCAGAGCGAAGACTGACCTTAATCACGTCCGGTTCTTTTTCTTTGAAAAGCATACCTACTTCAACGCCTTCCACATTGCGCGGATAATTCACAAGCCCGTCCAAATCCTCACTGGAGGCTCCGGTTTGCTCCAGGTCAACGAGGGATACGGATAGCCAGGCTAGCTGGCGGTTATGTGAGAAAGCCAAGGTTGAAAGCGCCTTTTGCATGACAACGATCTGGGCGTAAGTTAATCGCTCAAGCACTTGTTCGGCAATCTCGGCCCCTTGTACCCCGAGTGCCAACAAGCTTGCAGCTATTTGCATCACTCGCGGTGAGGTACTGGAATACCGAAAGCCCCCGGTATCCGTAATCAAACCTGTATAGATGCACTCCCCAAATTCCTTGGTCGGGGAAATCTGCAATTCCAAAGCCAGATCGTAAAGAATTTGAACGGTTGCGGCCGCATCCTCTTTGATCAAATGGCTGGTGCCGAAACGATCATTCGTCGGGTGATGGTCAATGTTGAGCAGTTCCGCCCGTTCGTCAAAAAGAGTGCTGATCTTACCAATTCTGGAAAAATCAGCACAGTCTACAGTTATCACGTTTTGGAATTGACGATTTACTTCCTGCAGCGAGAAATTAATGGCTAGCTCGCTTCCCCATAAGTAATCAAATTTGGCAGGGATCGCACCTTCATTGATCAATGTGAAGGATTTGCCCAACTGTTTAAGCATATAACCCGTTACATAAGTAGAGCTGGCCGCATCCCCATCCGGTTGGATATGGGAAACTACCAGAAAATCGTCATGCTCGATAATAAAAGCTGCAGCTGCTTCCAGCTGCCGCTTGTAAATAGTCTCTTGATCATAAAGCTCGGTGGTCATGAGTCTGAATTCCCTTCCCTGCCCAACTGATGAAGAATGTTGTCAATTTTACTTCCGTAATCGATGGAAGCATCGAATTTGAACTGCAGCTCGGGAATTTTGCGCAAGCGGATCCTCTTGCCAAGCTCGGAGCGGATGTAGCCCGAGCCGGAAGAAAGCGCCTTGAGCGTCGCTTCCTTCTGCTCGTCCGTACCCATGACGCTAAGGAAAACCTTAGCGATTGATAAATCGTTAGTAATCTCCACCCCGGTCACGGTAAGAAAGCCGATTCGCGGGTCTTTTAATTCCGATTGCACGATTTGGCTCAGCTCTTTTTTGATCTGTTCGCCTACTCGACCTACACGGACTCTTGCCATACGTTATCACCTCTCAACTGTTTCCATGATGAAGGCTTCAATAATATCTCCCTCTTTGAGGTCGTTGAACTTCTCAAGAGAAATTCCGCACTCGTAGCCTTGCGCTACTTCCTTGGCGTCATCCTTAAAGCGTTTCAGGGAATCAATTTTGCCTTCATAGACGACAATTCCGCCGCGGATCAAACGAGCTTCGGCATTGCGGGCTACTTTACCTGAAGTAATCATACAGCCTGCAATGGTGCCGGAACCCGTGACTTTAAATACATTACGAACCTCGGCATGGCCGATGACGTTTTCTTTGTAGATGGGATCAAGCATCCCTTTCATAGCTTGCTCTATCTCTTCGATTACATTATAAATAATTCGATGTAAGCGAATGTCAACTTTTTCTTGATCTGCGGTTGCTTGAACGGCCGGATCAGGTCGAACATTAAAGCCGATAATGATCGCATTGGATGCAGAAGCCAGGATAATATCCGACTCAGTAATGGCTCCAGCTCCTGTTAACAGGACTTTAACACGGACGCCTTCCACTTCAATCTTCTCTAAGGAACCTTTGAGCGCTTCAACCGAGCCTTGAACATCACCTTTAATGATGACATTGAGGTCTTTGATTTCACCCTCTTTGATATGCTTGTAAAGATCATCCAACGTTACGCGAGAATTTGCGCCCATTCCGGATTGACGAAGGGTGATAGCACGTCGGTCGGCGATGTCTCTTGCTTTACGCTCATCTTCGAAGGCAAGGAAAGGATCTCCTGCTTGAGGAACTTCCGTCAAGCCTGTAATTTCTACAGGTGTGGAAGGACCGGCTTCCTTCAATCGTTTGCCCTTGTCGTTCACCATCGCTCTAACGCGGCCGAAGCAGACTCCGGCAACGAAGCTGTCTCCGACTTTTAGTGTGCCGTGTTGAATCAGGATGCGGGCAACTGGTCCTCTGCCTTTATCCAACTCGGCTTCAATGACCGTTCCCCTAGCACGTTTGTTCGGATTGGCTTTGTATTCTTGCACTTCGGCTACGAGCAGAATCATTTCCAGCAGGTGCTCAATGCCGATACGCTGTTTCGCGGAGAGCTCCACGAAAATCGTATCTCCGCCCCACTCTTCGGGTACAAGCTCATACTCTGTCAGGGCTTGCTTGATCTTCTCGGTATTAGCACCTGGCTTATCAATTTTATTGACAGCTACGATGATAGGTACTCCTGCAGCTTTGGCATGCATGATAGCTTCAACCGTTTGAGGCATAACTCCATCATCCGCGGCTACGACCAGAATCGTGATGTCGGTAACTTGCGCGCCTCTTGCACGCATTACGGTGAACGCTTCGTGGCCCGGTGTATCCAGGAATGTAATTTTCTTCTGGTTGATATCTACTTGGTAAGCTCCGATATGCTGAGTGATTCCACCCGCTTCACCCTCGGTGACATTGGTTTCACGGATAGCATCCAGCAATGTGGTTTTACCATGGTCAACGTGACCCATAATGGTAACGACCGGCGGACGCTCCAAGAGGTCAGCCTCATTGTCGACTTCTTCGAAGGTTTCGAAGTTATCTTCCTCGACTTTGATTTTCACTTCTACCTCGACGCCAAATTCACTGGCAATCAGAAGTATAGCTTCCATCTCCAGCTCTTGGTTGATGGTAGCCATAACACCTAAGAATAATAGTTTCTTAATGACTTCAGAAGCATCCTTGTGCAGCAGTTTGGCCATTTCGCCAACAGTCATCGTGCCGCGTACAATAATCTTTTTCGGTGTGTTGTCGATTTTTTCTTTTTTGACGGTGTCTTGCTGATATTTGCCGCGGCTGTTATTGCGGTTATTCCCGCGATTGCCGCCGCTGCTGCCACCTCGACCGCCGGTAGGACGGCTGTCCTGAAAACGGTTTTGAGGAGGTTTTATAGGTTTTTTGAAATTAGCTGCTGCCTTTGCTGCTGCATCATCGATTTCCTCAGGTGTCGCACCTGGACGAAATAGCGGCTTGGACTCTTGAATGACAGGTCTGCCGCCTTGTCCTTGGCCTCCGCGGTTATTATCATAGGAGCGAGTCGGTCCTTGGCTGCGAGTCGGTGTTCCGCTGCCTTGCGGACGGCTGCCGGCGCCTTGACTGAAGGAGCCTTGGCCAGTGCGCGGAGCCTGGCCTGAAGTATTACGATTGCCAGCGCCTTGACCTTGAGTTCCGCTGCTGGCAGGTCTTGCGCCGCCGCCGCTGTTGCTGCCTGCGTATGCAGGACGGTTGCCGCCGCCTTGGCCTTGGTTGTTGTAAGGCCTGTTCTCGCCGCCTGAACGCTGACCTTGCCCGGAGCTGCCGCCAGGACGTTGTCCGCCTTGACCTTGCGGACGCTGACCAGTACCTTGGCCCTGCTGGGAAGAAGCCGGACGACTGGACACATATTGACCGCCTTGTTGGGGTCTGGATGACGATTGTGAATTATAAGGTCTTTGCCCTTGAGAGCCTTGAGAACTTTGAGATCCTTGGGATCCTTGGCTTGACCCGGTTGGTCTTACAGGACTCGAAGCTTGCTGCTGGGGTGCAGCAGGTCTTGCTGCTTGATTGGATTCCGCTGCCGGAGCTGCGGCTGCGGTTGCAGGCTTATTACTGGGTGTTGTTGAATTCACTTTTCCTCCGTCTGTAGCTGCTCTCTTGGCTGCTGCATTAGCTTTAATGTCGCGGAAAAATTTCTCCACGCTGCCTACCGCATCATTTTCCATCACACTCATGTGATTGTTGACGGGGATATTCAATCTCTTCAGGATTGTGATGATCTCTTTACTGCTCATATTTAAAGATTTTGCATATTCATAAACGCGAAGCTTATCTTTATTCTCTTCTTTATTAGTCAATCCTTTTCACCTCCGCAGGGTTTACCTGGCACTTTTGCAGCATTTGGGCAAAGCCTCCGTCCAAAACGCCGAGGATGACCCGCATCTCTTTGCCAATGCTTCCGCCTAGTTCCTCTTTACTGCCCATTTGTATGAGTGGTATACCGTAGAACTGGCATTTATCCTGAAACTTTTTGCTCGTATTCTCGGAAGCGTCTTCCGCTAAAATAACAAGCTTCGCTTCACCCGAGCGAATAGCCTTAAATACACCTTCATCTCCGGTAACGAGCTTACCAGCCCGCATCGTGAGCCCCAGCTGTGATAAAAATTTACTCTTCATCGGAAGCCTCCTCTTTCGAGGCTATAAACTCATCTTCCACGCGGATAAAATCCTGCTCCAGCTGATCATAAATACTGGCGCTCACCGGTGATTTCAATGCTCGATCCAGCGCCTTGCTCTTCTTTGCCAGCTTAAAGCAAGAAACCTTCCCGCAAAGATAAGCGCCGCGACCGGATTTTTTGCCTTTAAGATCAATGAGTATTTCATCCTCTGGGGTTTTGACGACACGGATCAAATCCCGCTTGGGCATCATTTCCTGGCAGGCCACACATTTTCTTAGAGGGACTTTTCTCTGTTTCATCCCAATCACCTCTTCTGGTTTCCTTGCTCTTCTCACATAAAAAACATTCAATGATTAGTCAATCGTAATGGAATCTTGATGCATTTCTTCGGCATAAGTTTTGGTTCTGCCGTATTCTTGTTCGGCTTGCGTTTCACTCTTAATGTCTATTTTCCAACCGGTCAGCTTTGCAGCCAATCGGGCGTTTTGTCCCTTGATGCCGATCGCCAGAGAAAGCTGATAATCCGGCACGATGACGCGGGCCATCTTCTCGTTCTCGAACACCTGCACTTCGATCACTTTAGAAGGGCTGAGCGCATTGGCCACATAATCCTCGACATGCTCCATCCAGCGCACGATATCGATCTTTTCGCCGCGAAGCTCACTTACAATCGTTTGCACCCGCATTCCTTTGGGACCCACACAGGATCCTACCGGATCGACCTCGGCA
This sequence comes from Paenibacillus sp. GP183, assembly GCF_900104695.1. Taxonomy (NCBI): domain Bacteria; kingdom Bacillati; phylum Bacillota; class Bacilli; order Caryophanales; family Paenibacillaceae; genus Paenibacillus; species Paenibacillus sp. GP183. The sequence continues at coordinate 546,762 of NZ_FNSW01000001.1, read as the reverse complement.
TTTCTGGAATGTACCGCAATCTTCGAACGAAATCCGGCTTCGCGCGCAACAGAACGAATTTCCACAACACCGTCAAAAATCTCCGGTACTTCCAGCTCGAACAGCCGTTTGAGCAAACCAGGATGTGTCCGGGATAAAATAATCTGCGGCCCCTTCGTCGTATTCTCGACTTTGGTAATGTATGCCTTGATGCGGTCACCTTGTTTGAATTTATCGGTTGGCATCAATTCGCCTAGAGGCAGAACAGCCTCGACTTTACCTAAATCCACATAAATATTGCGTTGGTCCTGACGCTGGAGTATGCCAGTTACAATATCCTCTTCTTTATCGATAAAGGCGTTATAAATCAAGCCTCTTTCCGCCTCGCGAATACGCTGGGTAACCACCTGCTTTGCCGTTTGGGCGGCAATACGTCCAAAATCGCGAGGCGTTACTTCAATTTCGACGATATCATCCAACTGATAATTGGAGTTGATTTCACGCGCAGCCTCGACCGATATTTCCATTCTTACATCAAGAACTTCCTCTGTCACCGTCTTGCGAGCATAAACTTTGATTAGTCCAGTTTGGCGGTTAATGTCCACACGCACGTTTTGGGCTGTATTGAAATTCCTTTTGTAACTGGAAATCATGGCAGCTTCAATAGCGTCGATTAACAGTTCCTTCGAGATGCCCTTCTCTCTTTCAATTTCCGACAGAGCTTCGATAAAATCCATATTCATTTGCTTGGAGTTCCCCCTTTCAATCGTGACAAATTTAAAATACGATCGCCAATCTGGCACTGGCTACTTTGGCTAACGGAATGCTGCTTTCTTTCTTGCCGGCTTGAACCGTAAGCGATTCTCCATCAAAGGAAACCAGCAGTCCTTCAAATTCCTTAGCGCCGTCAATCGGCTCGTATGTCGTAATAAATACATGGTGATTCAAAGCATTGAAATAATCCTGAGGCTTCTTCAACGGACGTTCGGCTCCTGGTGATGAAACCTCAAGAAAATAGGCATCAGGGATCGGGTCTTTCTCATCAAGCTGGACGCTCAGGAATTCGCTGACTCGGCTGCAATCATCTATATCAATGCCGCCCTCTTTGTCCACATAGACGCGAAGGAACCAGTTACTGCCTTCTTTGACATATTCCACATCCACGAGCTCAAAAGCATTTTGCTCCATGAACGAACCCAGCATATTTTCAATTGTGGATTTAATTTGTTCTTGTGTGATCACCCTTGACTGGCCCTCCTCAAAGTTTTCGTAGAAAGCTTACTTCGTAAGCATTAGCTGAGTTTTCGTAGAAAACTTACTTCGTAAGCATCAACTGAGTTTTCGAAGAAAACTTACTTCGTAAGCATTAGCTGAGGTTTCATAGAAAACTTGCTCAGCAAGCATAAGCTGAGGTATATACCAAAAAGTCCCATATCAAAATGTAAAGAGTGGGTTTCCCCACTCTCAAGTACATAAGCTGATATCCTCATTATTGCCAATAAAAATTATACCATAACCATATTAAGGTTTACAATAGCTAAAACCGCCGCCATAGCCTAGAAATGAGTTAGAACAGAGAAAGCTGATTGGACTCCGGAAGCCCGCGGAAACAGCCCATGGAGGTCAAAATTTCCACAATCGTTTTGGAAGCTTTGGAGCGGGTTTGGAAGTCCTCGATCGACAAGAAATCCCCGCTTTCCTTGGCGGCCGCAATCTGCTTCGCCGCGTTCTCGCCAATTCCCGACATGGCCGAAAACGGCGGGATCAAGGAGGTGTCTTCGATGATGAAGCGCGTGGAATGGGAACGATACAAATCAATCGGCTTAAAGCTGAACCCCCGCGAAGTCATCTCCAATGCCATTTCCAAAATGGAAATCATGGCTTTTTCCTTAGGCAGCGCTTGAAAGCCCTTTTCCTCAATCTCGACCAGCTTCTTGAAGATGGCCTCATAGCCTTGGCAAAGGATGTTCAAATCAAAATCCTGCGCCCGAACGGTAAAGTAGGTCGCATAGAATGCGATTGGATGGTAGACCTTGAAGTAAGCGGTACGCACGGCCGAAATAACATAAGCTGCAGCATGAGCTTTAGGGAACATGTACTCAATGCGTTCGCAAGATTCAATGTACCAAGCCGGAACATTGCACCGCTTCATCTCTTCTTTCCATTCATCCGTCAAGCCTTTGCCTTTACGCACGCTCTCCGTAATTTTAAAAGCCAGCCCCGCATCCATGCCCGCCTTGTAGATCAAATACAGCATGATATCATCACGGCAGCCGATAACTGTCTTAATGCTGCAAATCGATTTGCGGATCAGCTCCTGCGCGTTGCCGAGCCAAACGCCTGTCCCGTGGGACAAGCCGGAAATCTGCAGCAAGTCGGCAAATGAACTCGGCTGCGTTTCCTGCAGCATCTGCCGCACGAATTTGGTCCCCATTTCCGGGATGCCATAGGTCGCTACAGGCGAGCGGATATGCTCCGGTTTAACACCGATGGCTTCGGTTGAATTAAAGATGCTCATCACTTTTTTATCGTTCATCGGGATGGCAGTTGGGTCTATCCCTGTGAGATCCTGAAGCATACGCATCATCGTCGGATCGTCATGACCGAGAATATCGAGCTTAAGCAAATTGGCATCGAAGGCGTGATAATCAAAATGTGTCGTTTTCCATTCCGAGCTCGTATCATCCGCAGGGAATTGTACGGGTGTAATGTCGTCGATATCCATATAGTCGGGTACGACAACGATACCTCCTGGATGCTGACCCGTACTGCGCTTCACACCCGTACAGCCACTGGCTAATCGGCTAAGCTCTGCTCCACGCCAATGCTTGCCTTGCTCTTCTTCATATTTTTTCACGAAGCCATAGGCGGTTTTATCGGCTACGGTACCAATCGTCCCAGCACGAAATACATTTTTTTCACTAAAAAGCACCTTTGTGTAGTTGTGTGCAATCGGCTGATATTCACCTGAAAAGTTGAGGTCAATATCGGGAACCTTGTCCCCTTTAAAGCCCAGAAAGGTTTCAAACGGAATATCATGTCCATCGCCTCTGAGCAGACCTCCGCAGCTCGGGCATGCCTTATCCGGCAAATCGAATCCGCTTGGGACACTGCCATCCAAAAACCATTCGCTGTGCTTGCAGGAAGAACAAATATAATGCGGCGGAAGCGGATTAACCTCGGATATACCCAGCATCATGGCAACCACGGAAGAGCCTACGGAACCCCTCGAGCCTACCAGATAACCGTCAGCATTTGACTTTTTAACTAACCTCTCGGAAATCAGATAGTTAGCGGAAAAACCGAATTTGATAATTGGAGTGAGTTCTTTTTCAAGTCTCGCTGTAATCACATCAGGTAGTTCTTCTCCGTAGATGACTTTGGCGGTCCGATAGCAGGTTTCACGGATCTCGTCGTCGGCACCCTCAATTATGGGAGTGAAAAGCTTATCCGGAAAAAGCTGGATTTCCTCAAACTGGTCAGCCAGCTCATTGGTAGCTTGAACCACCACCTCGCGCGCTTTGGCATCGCCCAGAAATTTGAACTCCTCGAGCATCTCTTTCGTCGTTCGAAAATGAGCATCCGGCTTCTTCATATCTTTAAGGGGACTAAATCCTGTAATCCCGTGAATGGTAATATCCCTGGATACTTTATCCCTAGGGTGCAAGTAGTGGGCATTGCCTGTTGCGATTACCGGTTTGCCTTGTTTAAATCCAATCTCGCAAATGCTTTTAACGACATTTTCCAAATCCGCACGACTTCCAACAAAGCCTTTGTCTACCAAATGCATATTGTAACTGACCGGCTGGATTTCCAGCACGTCATAGAATTCGGCCACCTGCTCTGCTTCCTCCATAGACTTGTTAAGGACGGCTTCATAAAACTCGCCGCGCTCACAGCCCGAGGCAACCAGAAGTCCTTCGCGAAGCTCGATCAGCTTGCTTTTGGGAATGCAGGCAACTCTATGAAAATACTCGGTGTGTGAAAGTGAAATCAGTTTAAACAGATTCGTCTTGCCTGTGGCATTAAGGGCATAAATACAGCAATGAAACGGCCTTTGATTGGTCAAATCCTTACCTACTTGATCATTCAGCCTGTCTAGCGACACGATATGTCTATCAGAAGCCTCACTGATTAAATGATAGAGAATAAAACCAAGCGCAATAGAGTCGTCAATCGCCCGGTGATGATTTTCCAAACTAACCTTGAATTTGTCCGAAAGTGTATTCAGTCGATGATTTTTCATCGATGGGAAAAGAAAGCGTGCCAGCTCCAGTGTATCGAGCACCGGATTACTCAGCTCCGGAAGTCCCATTCTTTTTAAATTGGCTTGTATGAAGCCCATATCAAATCTGGCATTGTGCGCTACCAGCACACAGTCCCCCACAAACTCGACAAACTCAGGAAGCTTGTCTGCGAGCTCGGGAGCCCCACGAACCATATCATCCGTGATGTTGGTCAGCTGTTGAATGTTGTAAGGGATTTTAACATGAGGATCAATGAACGTCGAAAACCGGTCGATTTCTTTGCCGTCCTGCATTTTGACCCCGCCGATTTCAATGATCAAGTTGTTCGTAACCGAGAGTCCAGTCGTCTCAATATCAAAAATAACATATGCTGCCTGCTTTAAATCCAGAGGTGCCGGATTCAGAACTATGGGCACGGAGTCGTTAACTACATTGGCTTCTACCCCGTAAATGACTTTGATGCCGTGTTTCTTGGCGGCTTTGCCCGCATCCGGAAAAGACTGCACACCGCTGTGGTCGGTTATGGCAATGGCCTTATGTCCCCATTTGGCAGCCATCTTGATATATTGATCGACCGGCGTAATGCCGTCCATCGTGCTCATGGTCGTATGTAGGTGAAACTCCACTCGTTTCTCTTCGACGTCATCGCTCCGACCCTTGGGCGGCATGATTTCATTGATATCATTTGGGATCATCACGAGCTCAGGGATTTGCATAAAACGATCAAATTCTACCTTGCCTCTTGCTTTGATCCATTTTCCGTCGGCCAGCAGACTGAGAATCTTCACATCTTCCTTGGTTTTGGCAAAAGCCTTCATGGCAAGCGAATCAGAGAAATCCGTCAGATTAAAAGTAAACAAGGTACTCCCGTTTCGCAGCTCCTTCACATCCAAGCCAAACACCGTTCCCTGCACAGTGACCTTCTTCTCTTCTTCTTTAATATCCTGCATGGAAACAGCTTGATCCTTGATCTCATAGCCCATCATGAGCCGAGCGTTGGGATCCGGCAAGGAAGATGTCGCGTCCTCCTGAGTAATGGACAGCATCATTTCCTGGGTTACCGTCTTAACTTCCTGAACGATCATGTTCTGAAAGTTCTCGTATTCTTCCTCGTTCGATTCACTCACTTTATAAGATACCCGAAGCTGAATTTGAAAATAAGTTTGATAATAAGTCCGTACAAATTGATCGATATTTTTCTTCTTGGCTTGTTCCATCCCGATTTGATCGAGGAAAACAATCGTCAAGTCATTGCCTTTAGCTTCGACTTTCGCCTTGCTCATCCAGCCATTGATCGTCGGGGCTTCTTTTTGCAGCCATTCCAAAAATAAACTCCAGTACTCCTCAACGAGTGTCGAAGTCTCCGCCGCTGCAAAGCTGAAAGTAAATTGTACCTCTGCGATATGGGCAAATTTCTCCTTCACCCTGCTGCAAAACAAGCGGTAAATATCCTGTGGAACCAGGTCGCTTTTAACCAGATGGAAGGTCCACTCGCGATTGGTGCGGCTGCATACGACCTGATCCAGATAGCCCTCCGCAAAATAAGGCTGTACGATGTCGGAAGGAATCTGCGCTTGCTGCATCAACAGCTCAAATCGATTCCTTTTCTCGGCTAAACTGCCCATCCATATCCTCCCCTGCAAATACGAAGGGCAAAGGAGTCTAGCATTCCATTGCCCTGATTGGATTTATTTAACTTGCTATTTTAATAGCTTCGGCCAAATACGACCGTATGCGCAGCAGCTTCGCCGCACACCAGGCAGGTATCTTTGCGTTCCGACGGTGAAAAAGGAATATTTCGGCTGGTTGCCCCGGTTTCTTCCTTGACCTGAGCCTCGCAAGCGTCTGATCCGCACCAGCCGGCCAATGCAAAGCCTCTATTGGATTCGAGGAATTCTTTAAATTCATCGATGGTATCCACAGCGATCGTATGCTCATCGCGGAATTGCTTCGCTTTATCATACATCTGCTGATGAATCTCGGCAAGCAGATTTTGTACCTCTTGCACGAAATCCGATTGGGCGATGATTTTCTTTTCGCCGCTGACTCTGGAGACAAGCACGATCTGTCCGTTCTCCATATCACGCGGCCCAAGCTCGATGCGAACCGGAACACCGCGCATCTCATACTCATTGAATTTCCAACCGGGGCTTTGATCCGCACGGTCGTCCACTTTAACACGAACACCTGCTTTTTTCAGCTGGGCATACAGTTCATTGACGCGTCCTACGACTTGATCTCTCGATTTTGGAGGACCGATAGGAATCATGATAGCCTGGGTAGGCGCTATTTTAGGTGGAAGAACCAGGCCGCGGTCATCTCCGTGAACCATGATTAATGCTCCGATAAGACGTGTGCTGGCACCCCATGAGGTGGTATGCGCAAACTGATGCTGATTTTCACGATCGAGAAATTTAATATCGAAGGCTACGGCAAAATTGGTTCCCATATAATGAGAGGTACCCGCTTGTACAGCCTTTCCGTCTTTCATCATAGCTTCAATCGAAAAAGTATCCTTGGCTCCGGCAAATTTCTCCGACGGCGTCTTTTGGCCGACGATCACCGGCATCGCCAGAAAATCCTCGACAAATTCACGATAGATTTCCAGCATCTGCATCGTTTCACGGCGAGCATCCTGCTCATCCTCATGAGCGGTATGCCCTTCCTGCCAAAGGAATTCACTGGTCCGAAGGAACGGCTGTGTCCGCTTCTCCCAACGAACCACGTTGGCCCATTGATTGATCAGCAGCGGCAGGTCCCGGTAAGAATTAATCCATTCCGCATACATATGGCCCACCATAGTCTCCGAGGTAGGGCGAATGGCAAGACGCTCTTCGAGCTTTTCTCCGCCAGCTTCAGTTACCCAGGGCAGCTCAGGATTAAAGCCTTCAATATGATCCTTTTCCTTTTGAAAGAAGCTCTCGGGGATAAAAAGCGGAAAATAAGCATTCCGGTGGCCGGTCTCTTTAAACATGCGATCCAGCTCATGCTGGATGTTTTCCCAGATTTCGTAGCTGTCCGGTTTGAATACGATACAGCCTCTTACCGGTGAATAGCTCATTAAATCCGCTTTTTTAATCACATCCAAATACCAGCGGGAAAAATCCTCTCCCTGCGGTGTAATTTCTTTGACAAACTGCTTCTCGTTTGACATCGTCTTCCTCCAAATTATCCGTTAATCAATCTCAATATATCATTGTAGGTCACAGCGACCATGAGCAGCATGAGTAAGGCGAATCCCACGAAATGGACCATGCTTTCCCTATTGGGGTCTACCGGTTTACCTCTAAGCGCCTCAATACCCATAAACAGCAAGCGGCTTCCATCAAGTGCAGGGATCGGCAACAAATTAAATATACCCAAATACAAGCTGAGCGTGGCTGCCCAGAAGATCAAGTAACTCATACCCATTCTTGCAAACTCTGCAGTAACCTGCGCTGTGCGAACGGGTCCGCCCAGATCGTCCATCTTGAATTGCCCAAAAATCAACATCTTGAAGCTGGTTAAAATCCCAATGGTTGAGCCTACCACTTGCTTGTAAGTGCCGGTGATGACCTCGGACGCATTCGCTGACCTCTTGTCACCGCTAATCTTGATGCCGACCTTACCGGTCCCTGCATCATCGGCTAACGGCACAACATCAATCGGAATTGTGCTTCCGCCGCGTTCAACGAGCCAGGACATTTTTTTGTTCGGATTTTGCTGGATCAAGGTTGTCAGCTTTTCCCGGTTTTCGCCAATGGGTTCATTATTAACGGAAATGACAATATCGCCTGCTTTAAGACCGGCTTTATCCCCCGCTTTTCCCGGATCAACTGTATCCAGCTTAACGTTGGTGAATACACCTGTAATCATAATTAGTATAAAAAACAAAACAATCGCAAGCAAAAAGTTCATGACCGGTCCCATAACGATAGAAAGTGCCCTTTTACCAACACTTTTACTGCCGAATTGACGATTGTACGGAGCAATCTGGGTTTCCGAGCCTTTGGTGACCATCATAGCTCTCGGATGCACTGGAAATGTCAGCTTTTCGCCGTCCACTTCTAAAGTAAGAGTCAGCTGCCACTCCAGATCGATGAACTCGACAACCCCTTGAATAACCTGAGCACGTGTGTTTAATTGATCCAGATACAGATGAGTAATTTCACCGGCCGTATTCAGCTTTATGGCAACGGTTTGACCCGGATTGACCTGTACAATTTCCGGGTCTTCCCCCGCCATTCGAACAAATCCGCCAATCGGCAGAAGCCGCAGGGTGTAACGAGTCTCGCCTTTTTTATATGAAAAGAGCTTGGGCCCAAAGCCAATGGCAAATTCTCTAACGAGAATTCCAGCCCGTTTGGCGAAATAAAAATGACCCCATTCATGTATAGTAACCAGAACGAAAAACAACAAAATAACCTTCAACACAACCTCAATTGTGGACAATTCGTTCCTTCCTCCTTAACATTCAAGTAATTTGTGCAGGTAGTCTGCTCTAAGATTACCATTTTTGAACGTTTGAATACAAGCTGCCCCTATCTTAGCACAAGTATACTTGAGGTAAGGCCCGATTAGACTATTAGCTTATAATAAAGCTTCGGCTGCGCAAGCTCTTGCCCATTGATCAACCTCATGAATAACTTCCAGAGTCGGTTCGTCAATAACCGTATGGTGCTGCAGCGTTTCTTCAATCACATTTTCAATTTGCAAAAAGGACAGCTCCCCTTTTAAAAACCGGGCAACGGCCATTTCATTGGCGGCATTAAAAACCGTAGGGGCAGATCCCCCTTGCCTTCCGCATTCATAAGCCATTCTTAAACACGGGAATCTGGCATAATCCATGTCCCGAAAATGCAGTTTGCCAATTTCTGCGAGATTTAACGGTTTCGTTGGAGTCGCGAAACGATTTGGGTATGTAAGTGCATATTGGATCGGGATGCGCATATCCGGATTGCCCAACTGGGCGATGATGCTGTGATCGACAAAATGCACATAAGAGTGGATCACACTCTCCGGATGAAGAAGCACGTTAATCTGGTCGTAGGAAAGCTCGAACAACCAATGGGCCTCCATGACTTCAAGCCCCTTGTTCACCATCGTTGCCGAATCAATGGTAATCTTGGCCCCCATCGACCAATTGGGATGCCGTAATGCTTGTTCGACTGTTACTCCCTCAAGCTCTTTACGTGAGCGATCTCGAAACGATCCTCCGGATGCGGTCAACGTAATGCTGGCAACGTCGGTTCGATTCTCACCGTTCAGACATTGAAAAATGGCTGAATGCTCACTGTCAATGGGCAGCAGCGATACGCCTTTTCGCTTGACAGCATTCATGACGATATGTCCTGCACTGACCAGTGTTTCTTTATTGGCCAGACCTATATGTTTGCCTGCATCTATGGCCGCCAAGGTTGGCCTTAATCCTTGACTGCCTACCAATGCAGTAACGACAAGATCAGCATCGGTTCCTGCTGCTGTTTGGATGAGCCCGTCATCTCCGTAATATACTTTGGTGCCAGACGGGATATGTAATGCCAATTCATCGGCAAGCGCTTTGTTTGCGATGGAAACAAATTTGGGACGAAACTGGTTTACCTGCTGAATAAGCAGAGCCAGATTATAGCCGCCCGAGAGAGCTTCAACCTGATACCGCTCCGGTTCATGGGCGATGACATCTAAGGTTTGTGTCCCGATGGAACCCGTGGAGCCCAATATTGCTATACGTTTAGTCATAGTCACCTCGAATGGTTTAATGAGGAATAAGACCGAGCCAGAAAAGAAATGGAAATACGATCAGCCAGCTGTCCACTCGGTCAAGGACTCCGCCATGTCCAGGCAGAAGCTTTCCTGAATCTTTAATGCCCTTCACTCTTTTATAGGCGGATTGGATCAAATCTCCCAATTGTCCTACAATGGCGATAACAAACCCTAACAGGATAGCTCGTGCATAGGTAAGAAGCTCAGGAACAAATCCTGCAAAGATCAGAGCCGCTATAACAGAGAAGATAATGCCGCCAATTGCGCCTTCGATTGATTTTTTCGGACTGATCTGGGGCCATAAAGGATGCTTTCCCAGCTTCGAGCCCACAAAATAAGCACCTGAATCGGAAGCCCAAATACATATGAAAATAAAGATCGACCAAAATAACCCATGATCGGTAATTCGGATAGACATCATATAATGGAAACCCATGCCAATATAAACAGCACCCAGCCATAGCACGGATATTTGATCAATCGTAATGGCATTCTTGGATGATACCGTAATGAAAAGCAGAACAAACATAGCTATCCAAATGACAGCTGTCAGATCCAAATTCAAGAAAAATGAATTGGTCTCCCAGGGTATTGCGATGAGCAGCATAGCTGCTAACCCGATTGCTGATGTCCATCTATGCTTTTTCATATCATTCATACGAGCAAACTCATCGTACCCAATGATCGAAAGCAGTAGGATCAATCCGGAGTACCAGTAACCTCCCAACATCAGAAAAATAAAAAAGAAGAGTCCGGCCATAACCCCCGTTAAGATGCGCTGCTTCAAGTTAATTCCTCCTGGTAACTTTAAATGCCGCCGTATCTTCTGGCTCTTCGCTGATATTCCGCAATAGCTTGGTAAAAAATGTCCTCAGTGAATTCTGGCCAATAGGCATCTGTAAACCATAGCTCGGAGTAGGCCAACTGCCATAATAAAAAATTACTGAGCCTCAGTTCCCCGCTTGTGCGAATGAGCAGATCCGGATCGGGAAGATCTTCCGTAAGCATATACGATGAAAAAGTTTCTTCATCCAAATCTTCCATGTGAAAGGTTCCGGCTTGTACATCTTGAACCATATCTTGAATGCCAGCTAAAATTTCCTTGCGCCCCCCGTAATTCAAGGCAAAGTTAAGGATAAGGCCGGTATTATGTTTGGTACGTTCAATGGCATCCTCGATCGCGCTGAGGGTATGATCCGGCAAGCTTTCCTTCCATCCGGTCATGCGAATTCTGACATTTTTTTCGACTAATTCTGCAATTTCCATCGGAAAAAATTCCTGCGGAAGCTTCATCAGGAATTCAACTTCCTCTTTTGGCCTTTTCCAGTTTTCCGTAGAAAAAGCGTACATCGTTAGTACTTTTACACCGATATCATTAGCCGCAATCGTAATTTTCTTCACATTCTTCATGCCTGAATGATGCCCTGCAACTCGCGGCAGCCCGCGCTGCTTCGCCCAGCGGCCATTGCCATCCATGATGATCGCCACATGGGTTGGAACATTCGCCAGATCAATGGACGGGGATATAGGAGCATCTTTTTTTTCTAAGTTCCCGAGCCATTTCTTAAACGGATTGAGCATCTTGGTTCCCCCACCTAAGGAAAGATGAAAAATCCCCAGTACATACCGGGGACTGGCCTGAAGCTTACACTTCCATAATTTCTTTTTCTTTGGAGGCCAATACTTTGTCTACTTCAGCAATATATTTATCGGTAAATTTCTGGATATCTTCTTGATGCCGTCGGGATTCGTCTTCCGAAATGCCCGATTTCTCCAGCTTTTTGATTTCATCGTTAGCATCTCGGCGAATGTTTCGAATCGCAATCTTCGCTTCTTCTCCGTACTTTTTCGTCATTTTGACCAAATCCGTCCGGCGCTCTTCTGTCAATGCGGGGATCACGATACGAATGACGGTGCCGTCGTTGGAAGGCGAGAGCCCCAAATCCGATTTCATAATGGCCTTTTCGATAGTGCTCATGGAGCTTTTATCCCAAGGCTGAATAAGCAGCGTACGTGAATCCGGTGTGCTCAAGTTCGCAAGCTGGTTGACTGGAGTCATGGCACCATAGTACTCAACCTGGATTCTGTCAAGCAGAGCAGGTGTAGCTCGGCCTGCACGCAGAGAAGCCAAATCTCGCTTTAATGCACCGATTGCTTTATCCATCCGGTCTTCCGCACTTTGTTTGACCGATTGTGGCATATCCTATACACTCCCTTTAACTGTGGTCCCGATCTTCTCGCCAAGGACAACTCGTTTAATATTCCCTTTCTCTGTGATCGAGAACACCACCAACGGGATGTTGTTATCCATACACAGTGAGGAAGCCGTCGAGTCCATGACGCCTAAATTGTTGCTCAGCACTTCCATATAAGTCAATGTTTCATATTTGACAGCTGAGCTGTCTTTAAAAGGATCAGCGGAATATACGCCATCCACTTTGTTCTTGGCCATCAGGATAACATCCGCTTCAATCTCCGCCGCTCTAAGCGCCGCTGTCGTATCGGTGGAGAAATAAGGATTCCCTGTGCCTGCTGCGAAAATCACGACTCTTCCTTTTTCAAGGTGCCGCATCGCTCTTCGGCGTATGTAGGGCTCTGCCACCTGCTGCATCGTAATCGAGGATTGGACCCGCGTCGGCACTCCGATGGTCTCCAATGCATCCTGGAGCGCCAGCGCATTCATCACAGTAGCGAGCATGCCCATGTAGTCTGCAGTCGCACGATCGATGCCCTTGGCGCTGCCGGCAATTCCTCTCCATATGTTGCCGCCGCCAACAACTACGGCAACTTCAACATTCAAATCAACGACTTCTTTCACTTGATAGGCTACCGAAGTCATCACTTCAGCATCAATCCCGTAGCCTAGCTGTCCAGCCAAAGCTTCCCCGCTTAATTTCAAAATCACTCTTTTATAAAAAGGACGCTCCAACTTGTAAAACCCCCGTTCCCAAAGCGAATAAAGTTTAAAAAAGAAGGAACACACTGTGTTCCATTCTTTTTGGAAGGATGAATATTAGAGTTTCACCTGGGACATAACTTCTTCAGCAAAGTTCTCTTGTTTTTTCTCAAGTCCTTCACCTAGGCCAAATCGTACGAAACGGCGAATTGAAATATTTTCTCCGATTTGGGAGATTTTTTCATTCAGCAATTGGGAGATCGTTTTATCCGGATCCTTGATGAATGACTGTTCCATCAAACAGAACTCTTCATAATATTTGCTGATGCGGCCTTCTACCATTTTATCGACGATTTTTTCCGGTTTGCCTTCATTCAAAGCCTGGTTGCGAAGTATTTCTTTCTCTTTATCCAAAGCCTCATGCGGAACGTCTTCACGTTTCACATAAATTGGGCTTGCTGCCGCTATGTGCATTGCAAGATCTCTGACGAAGGATCTGAATTGTTCTGTTTTACCAACGAAGTCGGTTTCACAATTCACTTCAACGAGCACGCCAACCTTACCGCCGGCATGGATATAAGATTCAACAGCACCTTCAGTCGCAATACGTCCTGCTTTATTCGAAGCTGCAGCAAGTCCTTTCTCGCGAAGAAGCTCTCCTGCTTTGGTTAAATCACCGTTTGCTTCTTCCAGTGCTTTTTTGCAATCCAGCATACCCGCGCCTGTTTTTTCACGCAATTCTTTGACCATTTGAGCTGTTACTGCCATAAAAGGAACCTCCCCGAAAATTGATTATTGTATGAAACCATCCTATGTGGAGAAAAAGGGCGGTGATAGGCTGTTACACCTTCCAACCACCCTCATTCTGTTTCATGCTTATAGGTTTAAGCTGTTGTTTGTTCGCCCTGGTGAGCTTCGATCACCGCATCGGCAATTTTGGCTGTCAACAGTTTCACAGCGCGGATTGCGTCATCGTTACCCGGAATCACATAATCGATTTCATCCGGATCACAGTTGGTATCGACAATACCTACGATAGGAATTCCCAGTTTGCGAGCTTCCGCTACAGCAATACGCTCTTTACGAGGATCGATGATAAACAAAGCGCTAGGCAGGCCTCTCATGTTCTTGATGCCGCCAAGGAATTTCTCCAAACGATCTTTTTCTTTGTTAAGAATGATAACTTCTTTCTTGGGAAGAACCTCGAAGGTTCCATCTTCTGACCATCTTTCCAGCTCTTTCAAACGATCGATACGCTTTTGGATCGTCTGGAAGTTCGTGAGCGTACCACCCAACCAACGCTGGTTGATGTAGAACATACCGCAGCGAGCTGCTTCTTCAGCTACAGAATCCTGCGCTTGTTTCTTGGTTCCTACGAAAAGAATCGTGCCGTTCTCTGCAGATACGGATTTAACGAAGTTATAAGCTTCATCAACTTTTTTCACTGTCTTTTGCAGGTCAATAATGTAAATCCCGTTTCTTTCGGTGAAGATGTATTTGTCCATTTTAGGATTCCAGCGACGTGTCTGGTGACCGAAGTGTACCCCAGCTTCTAAAAGCTGCTTCATGGAAATAACTGCCATCTCCATACCTCCTCTGTTTTGGTTTTTGTGTTGACCGCCGCTCGATCGCACTTTCATATAAAACTTGCCAGGCAAGCACCGTTATATGAATTGATCGGCGTGAGATTTTAACACCGAGAATAAATATACCATAACTGACATAGGGATGCAACACGGCGCTTCATTGCTCTGATGTCAGATTTTTGATCACCTGCTGCATATTTGGCGTCCCCTCAAACACATGAAAACCTACCTGCATCTTGTTTACGGCGTTCTGTTTGACCAGCTCTTCCTCCAGTGCCCGGCGATCTGTCACAATTTCCGCTCTATATAGAAGCTCTGCCACAGAAGATGCAGGCAAATTGGGCTGAATATAAATATAAGTGCGCTTGCTTGGCGTCGGACTGGCTGCTGCGGATTTATCCTTTTCTTCCTTGAGCTTCTTTTGCAATTCCGCATCATATTCCGCTTGGGTATAGAGCTTTACGTTTTTATCAAAAACTTGAAAGCTTTTGGCCGCTTCGGCTTTCAATTTCTGCAAATCTGCGTCTGCAGATTGGGCTGTCTGGGTAGTTTGAGGTTTTACTCTGGCCATGGACTCGGAAGCTGAGAATTTGCTTGAAGCTTCTTTCGAAACGAGCATCAATTGAAGCAGAATAGCGCCAACAATGAGGCCGACTCCCAGTCCGTTCAAATAGATTTTATTTTTAAACACGGGACCGTTCCTCCTGCTTGGAAAGCTGAATGATCAAATTGACTTCGCCTTTGTTCATACCCAACTTTTTGGCGATGATTTCGACGCCCTTCCCTTGATCGTGCAGGCTGAATAGCTCCGCATATCTTGATTTCATATTAAGACTGAGCGGCGGTGCCTCTTCTATGGATGGTTCGGGTTCCTTCGCCATGTCAGCAGCCTTGCCCCTTCGGCGTGGCACCGAGACGGTACTGGCAGCAACAGACGCATCGTTCATGCCTGCTGCAGCTGGTACTGCGTTACTGGATGCAGCGGTCATCGCCCCAACTTGACTGGATATGTGAATTTTGCTCAATTCCTGGGAAAGCTCGCTTTTCTGCTTTTCCAATAGCTCCATTCTACCCGAAAGCTTGGCCAGCTCTACTTCATAATCCTGTTTCGTTCTCGTGAATAAATCCAGGATCGCTTTATTTTGCTCGTCCATTTCAACCGCAAAATGTTCAATTGTCTCTTCAATTTCCTGAACGACCGTGTTCCTCGGGGCGGCTGTTTCACTCTTGGGCAAAAGCCGTGCATAAACAATCAGCACCAGACCGAGCAGAACTACGTACATCCACGGATACATAATAACGACTCCCTTTTCCAGCAAAGTAAACCCCAATTGGGCCTGTTCCAAGCTTATTAAAGTGAAATATCAAGATGATGCCCTTTGTAGGGATGCTCGGACTTTCCGCCCCGGCCGCTTTTTTCAGCCTTGGCTTGATTCTTTTGGCTGTCCTTGCCCTGCTTTTGATGCTTTTCTTTCATGGCATCCCTGATTCCTGTGGATGAACTTTCATCCACCATCTGGGCGCGCGTACGCTGTTTTTCAGTTGACAATGCGGATTGAGTCTCCAGGATCGCCTGATCTTGCTGGGGCTTTTGCGATAACTGATTTTGCTTGATTCCGGCTTCATCGTTTTTGTGCAAAGCAAACTGCAGATCAATCGATCTCATACTCATCTCAAACATCTCCCTCTAAAAGATGCAAGTCCGACAGGCAGGCTATTTGAAAGCCACCATTGAAATATCGCCATCGTTTAATTGAAACATGAGCCGACTTACAGGGTCTTTGATGAATTTGGTATAGCGGCCGATGACAACCTTGGCTCCGCCATAAATCGTCGAAATCACTTGCACCTTCGCATGCTCCGAATCCTCTAATGATTTTTCAATTTCGAGGATCCTTTCACGGATGGCAGTCAGCTCCTCGAACGCCTGCTTCTTCGTATGATTCAATTTTATGCGCATGGCTACCTTATCGGGACTGAGTTGGCCTGCAGCGGCTAACTGATCCAAAAGTGAAAGGGCTTTGTCCGACTTGTCCGAATTTTCCGAAAGGACTTTGAGCTGCCCGCGCAAATGAATCAATTCATTGCGCAGCTCCGGCAGCACACCAACCTCAACTACGGTTACAGTCGCCATCGAATTACCGATGGTTCGGGCAACGACCTTTTCACCTGCTTGAATGGTACCGCCAACGATAAGTCCTTTGGAGCCGTTACAATTAACAGTACGTCCCGCTCGAATAGTGGAATGCATGATACTTTGGCTCACGATGACATCTTCGGAAGCTTCAACAACCGCATCCTGGATGAAGGAGCTTTTCACATTTTTACCAGCTTTCACCTTGGCTTTGCTCTGCCCCACGATCCCGGCAGAAATCTCAATGGAGCCGTCCGCTTCCAGTTCTGCAGCTTCGACGCCTCCGAGCACCCGGATATCTCCGGCAGCCCGAATTTTGAAACCAGGCAAGACATTGCCGCGGACTACGACGGTACCGATAAAATCGATATGGCCAACACTATAATCCACATCGCCATTGATTTCATAAATCGGGAAAACGTTGATTTTATCGCGATCCGTTTTCACGATCATCCCGTCAATCGCAGAGTAGATGGCCATTCGGTCGGCATCCATAATAACATTTTTACCGATTTTAAAGCGTGCTTCTTTACCGGCCTTCGCAAATATAACTTCTCCGGTCACAGCTCTTCCCGGGTTGCCTTCCGTTGCGAGAATTCTTTGGCCGATGAGCTGGCCCTTCTTCACATTATGTAGGGAAAGAACCTGCTTGAAATCCACCTTGCCATCCTCAAGCTCAAGCGGTCTTTTGTCTTCATTATCCAGATCGTAGATGTATTTGATCGAACCGTTTAGTCCATCAATGGCTTTAGTTCCCCTAGCGATAGTCACCTTTTGAAAAAAATATGGCTTTGGGTCGGAAGCGATTTGCACCAATTGCGTTCGGTCGACACCATGAATAATGGAGTGCGACTTCAGCAGCTCTTCCAGTTCTCCAATTTTGACGCTAAAGCTATCATTCGTATTGCTTATCAATAAATAAGCTGATAACTTATCGTCCGAAGTGGAAATAGTCACGTAGTAATCCAAAGGCATGCTCCGTTCATTCATGGAGATACCACCTTTCCGGCCCCTTATATTTAGCTATCTTGAAACAACTGTACTTTAAATCGGCTAAGAGATCCTTTTAATCTCAAAATAGCTTTGGAGTGCAGCTGAGATATTCGAGAGGGAGATAGATTCATAACCTCGGCAATCTCGCTTAATGAAAGGTCCTCATAATAAAATAAGGAGATGACCGTTCTCTCTTTCTCGGTCAATCTTTCAATCGCGCGAGCCAGGGATTCCTGGAGAAAAAATTCATTGACTTTGTATTCCGGGTTTTTCGCTTTATCGTCGATGAGCAGAGAAAGTCGAGTCTCTGATTCTTCTTCACGTATAGGATCATCTACAGAGCAGATGGTGGTGATGGCAATATCCTGAAGCATTTGCTGAAATTCCTGCTCGGAGACTTGAAGATAAGTGCTGATTTCCGAATCCGTTACCGATCTGAGGTAGTCCTGCTCCAGCTTTTGATAGGCCTCTTCAATCTTCTTGGCCTTTTCGCGCACTGACCTTGGAACCCAATCTCCTTGCCGGAGACCATCAATAATAGCTCCACGAATGCGCCAGGACGCGTAGGTCTCAAATTGAAGACCTCTGGCATAATCGAACTTTTCGACAGCATCGATGAGTCCCATAACCCCGTAACTGGACAGGTCATCCTTCGATACACTCTTGGGGAGTCCAATGGCAAGACGGCCGGATACGTAATCGACCAGAGGCAAAAACAGTTCAATAAGCGCTTGCTTGGCAGGAAACTGTCCATGTTCCTTCCATTCCATCCAAAGCTCGTGGTTGGCTAGTGGAGAGTGCTTTTGTTCGATCATGACTTCATTCACCATCCTTAATCTTCTGACAAACGCCTGAGCGCTCCTGCCAGTTGTTCAGGGTCCAGGTTGTTCTTGGTGATCAGCTTTGGCGGAGTGAGCGGTGAGAAAGGCAAATCATCATCCAAAATCTGCCCGGGATTGTCCAAATTGTTCCTGAGCATTTGCCTGGTGGCTTCATCATCGTCGGGAGTAGCCAGATCCAGTTGAGAACCCAGATGGCCTTCATCCGATTCGGATTCGGACGGCTCCGAACCGAGTGGAGTAAAAAAGTCCGCGCCACCAAAAACAGCAAGTAAAAAACGAAATGCATAGGTCAAAATAAATAAGATCACAAAGCTGTACAGGCTTCTTAAACAGGTTGTCAAAAAAAAATTATTTGCCACGGAGAGCAAGAATGTGAGTATGCCCGCAACCAGTGAAACGATCCAATTGATTCGAATTGTACCTATCATGATTATAGTTCCTTAACTCCTTGCTGAACGCTGCGAACGAGCAGTTTGCCGGTCTCGCAATCGAATTCGATCGTACGCCCGTAGTTAGCGCCGGTATCCTCAGCTTTAATTGGAATCGAGTATTTTTTTAATATTTCTTTACAAGATTCTACATTTCTTGGACCAATTCTCATCGTATCATGATTCCCTGCAAAAGCAAACATTTGAGCGCCTCCTGCAAGCTTGGCTTCCATTCTCAGAACCGATGCTCCGTGCAGTTCCATTCGCTTGATCAACTCGGGAATTGCCGTATCTGCATACTTCGATTTATTGAATGAACCTTCCCTTGCAATATCCGAAGAGGGCAGCATAACATGGGTCATTCCGGCAACTTTAGCTCTTGCATCATAAAGTGTAACTCCTACACACGAGCCGAGCCCGGTAGTTTTTAATACACCTTTCAGGTAAGCAACATTCAGATCGGCCATTCCAACCTTGATCAAATGTTCCTGGATCATGGAGATTCGACTCCCAATGCCTCAAAAATTTTTGCGAAGGAATCGGGATCAGGGATTAAGAAAAAGTGCCCCTGAACCTCATTTTCCCCCTCCAAAAATTTGGTATCAATCAATAAAGCCCGATCACCCATTTGGCCAAATTGGAGAAGTCCATAACTCAGAATGGCACCTGCCATATCAATGGAAAGAGAAGGAACCGTCGGTGACATGTGCAAATGGGTAAAATCCGCCAATGAAGATAAATAGGAGCCAGCTAAAATATTGCCAATTTCATTCAAGGCCGATAATTCCATTTCAGTGTACGGCTCTTCCACCTTCTCATCAAAGCCTACCAAATGGCGAAGCATGTTCTTTGCCGATTCGAGGTTCAGAATAAAGAACATATTGCCGGGTGCGTCACCGTCCACTCGAAGAAAAATCGCAAGGACCACGGTTTCTGCTCCGCCTACAATTTCACATATTTCTTCAAACGGAAGCATAAGCACATTGGGTACGAGCATATCAGTGGGCTTATCAAGCAGCTTTGACAAGGCTGTGGCTGCATGGCCGGCACCGATGTTGCCTACTTCCTTAAGGACATCCATTTGAAAATCGGCCAAATCCTTGAACACATCCACTGAGGTTACTCTCCAATTCCTTCAAGCTGTTGAATTTCACTTTTATCCAGAACCCTCTCCAGATTAAGCAGCACAAGCAGCCGGTTTTCACCCACACGCGCTATACCGTCCAAATACTTGGCTTTGATCCCTCCGACAATTTCCGGCGGCGAGTTAATCTCATCGCTGTCCAGATCAATGACATCGTTAGCCGAATCTACGATAAGGCCTACTTCGTACTCCTCTGCAGAGACAATGATAATCCTTGTATTGTCATTGTATTCTGCAAGTTCCAATCCGAATCTAGCTCTTAAATCGATAATAGGAACAACAACACCGCGAAGATTGATGACTCCATTAATAAATGCAGGCACTTTAGGAACCCGCGTCATCGGCTGCATGCGTTCGATCGTTCTTACTTTATCAACTTCGACGCCGTATTCCTCACTGCCAAGAGCAAATACAATTACTTTCTTCTCTTCTCCCATGGGAAATCCTCCTAGAATGGTAGTTTACTTGATCAGTGCATTCGTATCGATAATGAGCGCCACTTGGCCGTCTCCCAATATCGTCGCGCCCGAGATGGCGAACAACCCTGTCAAATAATTTCCTAATGCCTTTAAGACAATTTCTTGCTGGCCAATAAATTCATCGACCATTAATGCAATTTGCTTATCTCCCTTGCGAACGACAACAATCTCGATCTCCTCTTCGGCCAGATCGTTATTATTCGGTACACCGAATAATTGGCTCAAAGAGACCAGGGGAATGATAGATTTGCGGTAATCTATCATGGGATTGCCCTGAATATGGCGAATTTGGCTCTGCGGGATGGCCGAGGTTTCGACGATGGAAGATAATGGAATTGCGTATTTCTCCCTGCCGAGTCGGACGAGCATAGCCGAAATGATAGATAAAGTAAGCGGCAGTTGCACAGAAAACTTGCTCCCCAAGCCCAGCTTGGACTCTACCTGTACATGTCCTCCAAGCGTATGGATTTTGGTCTTCACTACATCGAGCCCGACACCGCGCCCGGAAATATCGGATATTTTATCGGCGGTGCTAAAACCGGATTCAAAGAGCAATTGGTATACTTCAGCATCATCAAGCTTGCTTGCTTGCTCCTGGCTGACAAGACCATTTTTAATCGCTTTTTTGAGCACAATATCACGGTTAATGCCTTTGCCGTCATCTTCGATTTCAATAAATACGTGATTGCCGCTGTGGAAAGCGCGGAGCTGGATCGTGCCCGTCTCTTTTTTGCCGGCAGCCTGACGTTCTTGAATCGATTCGACACCGTGGTCTATAGAATTGCGCAGCAAGTGAACAAGCGGATCTCCGATCTCATCAATAACAGTGCGATCCAATTCCGTATCGGCGCCGGAAATGACCAGATCGACTTTTTTGTCCAACGATTTGGCTAAATCGCGAATCATCCGAGGAAAACGGTTGAATACGGAATCTACCGGGACCATCCGCAGCTTCAGCACGATGTTTTGCAAGTCACTGCTGACCCGGGACATGTGCTCAACGGTTTCTGTCAGATCGTTGCGTTTAACTTCACTTGCAAGCTGCTCCAATCGAACTCGGTCAATCAACAGCTCGCTAAATAAATTCATTAAGGTGTCGAGCCGTTCGATATCTACCCGAATCGTACGGTTCGCTACCGGAGCCCCTCCAGATGCTGCAGCAGCATTCGGTCTGGGTACACCCGCATCTGCTGCAATGGATCCCGGCTCTTCCAAGACTGCTGATTGAGATGTAGCCGCCATTTCTTGAATCGCTTTCGCAGCTTCTGTCTCTGAGTCCGGAAGTGAATTACGGACCATTTCACCCATAGTATTCTTATCCACGGCAAGAATCATTGCCGATTCAATTTCGGACACGTTCAATATGTGTTTTTCCAGTTCATCCTTATCCACTTTGGAAATATAAAAGACGGAAAAAGAACGGTCAAACTTCTCTTGCTCGATATCCTGTACCGAAGGTGTAGATTTAACGACCTCTCCCATTCGCTCCAAAGTGTCGAATACCATATAAGCTCTTGCCGCTTTTAATACACAATCCTCACGTACTGCTACTTCTATGTAAAATACAAGAAAACCGGATTCAATGGATTGCTGAAGAATGGAAAATTGATATTCATCCACTTCAATGCCTCTAGAGGTTTCCTTCTCGGGAGTTTTTGCAGAAGTTTTCACTGCTCCGCTTAGATAGTCCCCAGTAACAATGGATACCAGGGAAGCGACGATGTTCGTAATATCGGCCTTGCCGGTTCCTCCCTGGATAATATCTTCAACCATCGATTCCAATGAATCCAAGCTTTTAAAAATACAATCGATGATGAATGAATTCATGGTGATCTTGTTGTTGCGAACCAAATCAAGTACATTTTCCATTTCATGCGTTAATGATGCGATATCATCAAATCCCATTGTCGCTGACATCCCCTTAAGGGTATGTGCGGATCGAAAAATGCTCTGAACAATGCTGATATCGTTTGGATTGTTCTCCAAACTAAGCAGATTTTCGTTCATAGCCTGTAAATGCTCTCTGGATTCATCGATGAACATTGATAGATACTGATTCAGTTCCAAACCTGCACACCTCCATATCGAGTTGTATCTTGCCTGCAAGACACTTGTTTATGTTAAAACTGCTTTTACCAGCATGGGAGCTATGTCCTGCTGGACAAGGACATGCATAGCAGCATTGAGCTCAACGGCCGCTCTGGGCATTCCATAGACAATACAGGATTCTTCCGCCTCGGCAATCGTAGTCGGTACACCCGATTCCCGCAAAGCCAGCATCGCTTTGGCTCCGTCACTTCCCATCCCTGTCATGAGAGCGATGTGTTTTTGTAAATCATTTAAGTCAAGCAAAGATTCGAACATCACATCTACGGAAGGGCGATGACCCGACCGAGGCTCTTCTTTGGACAATTGAATCCGATAATCCATAGCTGCATCCCGGTGGACTGTCATATGATATCCCCCGGGAGCAATATAGGCAGAAGCAGTTTGGAGAATATCTCCATCCTGCGCCTCTACGACCTTGATTCGGCAAACATCATTCAGGCGCTGCGCCAATGACTTGGTAAAGTTGGGCGGCATATGCTGCACGATCAGGATGGGGGCAGGAAATCCTGCCGGTATTTGAGTAATCACCTGATGCAGAGCCCTCGGCCCCCCCGTGGATGTACCGATGGCAACCATATGCTTGAATTTCGTTGCGCCTTCCTGAGGAAGGGCAGGTAAGCTCGAAGTATTCTTGATCGCGATTTGCGGTTTTGCAGCTGGTTGGGGAATTGAATCATTCGGCCCAGGCAGCTTTACTCTGGATTTGACGGCAAATTGCAGCGTCTCATGAAGCTGCTTCTTCACTTTGTACAAATCCATGGAAACCGAGCCTGAAGGCTTGCAGATAAAATCAAAAGCTCCGAGCTCCAAAGCCCGAATGGTTTCGGAAGCTCCCTCTTGCGTCAATGAGCTGAGCATAACGGTAGGAGTAGGCTGCTCGGCCATAATTTGCTGCAAGGCGTCCAGACCGTTGAGCACAGGCATCTCCACATCCAAAGTAATGGCATGGGGCTTAAGAAGCTTCACCTGTTCAACGGCTTCCTTCCCATTTTTGGCTGTACCGACTACTTGAAACTCAGGATGTTCCGTAATTAAGTCGCTGATGATTTTACGCATAAAGACGGAGTCATCCACTACAAGTATGCGATAAGATGCCAAGTTCATTTCCTCCTTTTGCTCTTGAATCATGATGGTTTCATTTGAGTAGTTTCATCATTTTGCTCAGAAAGCCCTTAATTCCCGCATGATGGGAGTCGCCTTGCTGCTGACCTGCGATGAATCGGTCGACTAACGAATGAATGTCCTTGGAAGCTGCCGAATTCGGAAAGGCAATCGTAAACGGAATTTGCTTTTTGACCGCCTTGGATACGCTGTTGTCATCATCCACAAAGCCAAGTGTGGGGATATCAATATGCAGGAACTGCTTGGCGACCAAGCTGATTTTGTCGGCAGTATGTTTGCCCTCTTTAACATCAGTTACGCGATTGATGACCAAAGTAAAAGGAACCTTATGCCCCATCGAATTCACCATTTTGATGATTGCGTAGGCGTCCGTTATCGAAGTGGGCTCCGGAGTGGTCACGACGATGGTTTCCTCGGCTGCCAAAATGAATTTCAAGGTTTCCTTCGATAATCCGGCACCGGTATCGAATATGATAAAGTCCACATAGCCGCTCAGTTGATTCACTTGATTAGCAAAATAATCCAGCTCATCATCTGTCAGTCTAAGCAGATCGTTGAAGCCTGAACCGCCTGCAATAAATTCGAGATCGTTATGGCCCTTCTGGATAATCTCCCAGATCGTTTTTTCCTTTTTCAGCAAATGATACAAGCTGTACTTGGAAGAAACGCCCATCAACACGTCGATGTTGGCTAGACCGATATCTGCGTCAAACACCAGCACTTTGTAACCGCGAGACTGAAGCGTCAGGGCAAAGTTAAGCGTGAAGTTGGATTTTCCCACACCGCCCTTACCGCTGGTCACCGTGATGACTCTGGTCTCTCTCGTGCCGTGTTCATTTTGAATTTGTACCAGATTCCGCAAGCCTTGTGCCTGATCAGTCATGAGAGGACGCCTCCAATAACAGATCAATGATATGCTTTTCATTCATTTCAGAAATATCATCGGGTACGCTTTGGCCATTGGTCACATAGGAAAGCTGCAAGGAAAAATCATGAATCAAATTCACAATGGAACCGTAAGTGTCCGTTTCGTCCATCTTGGTGAACAGCACTTTATCCAGCTTGAATTTATTGAAATTGTTCGTTATGGCTTTCATATCCTTATATTTGGTTGTCAGACTTAACACTAGAATAGTTTCACTGTTTCCTTGCGTCTTAAGCAGCGCATTCAATTCCGATACATACATTTCATTGCGGAAATTCCGGCCTGCTGTATCCATGAAAATCACATCGCAAGCTTCCAGCTGGCGGAATGCTTTGGTAAAATCCTGCGGTGAGAACACGACCTCTATCGGAACATTCAAGATGGTTGCATAGGTTTTCAGCTGCTCGATGGCGGCTATTCGATACGTATCCGAGGTAATAAAACCGACCTTGCGGTGATATTTCAGCACTTGCTCCGCAGCCAGCTTGGCAATGGTCGTGGTCTTTCCCACTCCGGTAGGTCCTACAAAATGGACGACTCTGGTTTCGCTTGAAATTTGTTTGTTCGACTCCGACTGAAACAACTCGATAAGCTGCTCCCTTATGGAGGAATATGCGGATTCTTCAGTCACCGCTTCTCCGCTGGTCAGAGCATCCTGCATGGCCCTGTCCATCATTTGCTTAACGAGTGGATAGTCTACTTCCTGCTCCAGCAAACGCTGCTCCAAGCGAAGCAGCGGTTCAGGCAAAGCATCCTCATCCTTGCCGGTACTCGAGAGCTTCCTCATCATTTCCTTCATCTGCTTGATTTCTTCCAGCAGAAGATCTTCCTTTAATTTAACAACTCCGGTCTGAGGTGAATAAGCAGCTGCAGCTGCGGCGTTGGTCACTTTGGAAGCAGCCGGGGCTTGTTCTTTTTTCGCCGAAGAGTAGGTTTCCAAGACATCCGGCACATCGGGAAAGTCAGAACGATGCTCTTGCTCCAATACGGCAACTGGCGGCGTTAAATGACGAGCAGTGGCTGCAGCTGTAGTTCTCACGGTATGTGAGGATCGGGTTGCAGCCGCTGAATGATTCGCACCGCCGCTTGTATCGGTAGCGGCTAAGACCTCGATCCTTTTTTTGCCGAAAAGCCCTAAAAAACCGCCGGAACGAATTTCTTTGGTGTTTAGAATAACAGCATCCTTGCCCAAATCACTGCGTATTTTTTGCAGAGCATCCGGCATTGAATCGACTACATAGCGTTTCACTCTCATAGATTGACAACTCCCATGCTTTGAATTTCTACGCTTGGTTCCAGTTCACTATAGGATAAAACCGGAATATCCTGCATGGTTCTTTCCAGAAGCTGTCTAAGATACATGCGTATGGTTGGAGATGTGAGAATGACTGGCTGCTGCCCGGACTGAATTAATTTGCTTACCTGCTCGCTGACTCGATGAAAAATAATTTGGGAAGAGGAAGGATCGAGCGCTAGATAGCTTCCTTGGTCGGACTGCTGAACGGAATCCGCAATTTTCTTTTCCACGGAAGGTCCGACAGTAATCACTTTTAGTGAATCACCGATGGAAGTGTACTGCTGAGTAATTTGTCTGGATAAGGCTTGTCTCACATATTCTGTCAAGATTTCAGGATCCTTGGTGTAGCCTCCATAATCGGCTAATGTTTCCATGATGCTGACCAAATCACGTACGGAAATTTTCTCTTTAAGCAGCTTGGAAAGTACTTTTTGGACATCGCCTACGGATAATATCGTCGGAATTAGATCATCGACAAGCGCTGGATAAGATTCACGCACGTTCTCCACCAGGGCTTTGGTTTCTTGACGGCCTAACAGCTCGTGGGCATGCTTTTTAATAATTTCAGTCAGATGGGTTGCCACAACCGAAGGCGGATCTACGACCGTATAGCCGGACAGCTCCGCGCGCTCTTTGGTGATGTCATCAATCCATATGGCAGGCAATCCAAAGGCCGGTTCGGTCGTTTCGATACCAGTTATGGAATCATCATCTATGCCGGGGCTCATGGCCAAGTAGTGGTTGAGTAACAATTCGCCGCGAGCTACTGTGTTGCCTTTTATTTTGATGATATATTCGTTTGGTCTAAGCTGAATGTTATCCCGAATGCGAATGACGGGAACGACAATTCCGAGCTCCAGCGCACACTGTCTGCGAATCAGGATGATTCGATCCAGGAGATCCCCTCCCTGCTGGGAATCAGCCAAAGGAATAAGCCCGTAGCCGAACTCGAATTCTATCGGATCTACCTGCAGAAGGCTGATGACACTCTCCGGGCTTCGCACTTCTTCAATCTGCTGCTCCTCTACCAGTTGTTCCTGCTGCACGGCTTTGCGCTGCAGGTTCTGCTGCATTCTCATCGCGGAGAAGGTTAAAACTCCGGCGATCGGAAACGTGGTAAACCAGTGAATCGGTGTAAAAAGACCCAGAAGCACCAAGGTGCCGGATACGATATAAAGCAGTTTGGGCTGTGAGGTAAGCTGCATGGTGATGTCTTGTCCCAAATTACCTTCCGAGGAAGCGCGCGTGACAATGATACCCGCAGCTGTTGAGATGAGAAGCGCCGGTATTTGGCTCACCAGCCCGTCACCTATGGTCAGAATGGAGAAGGTTTGCAAAGCTTCCATGATGGGCATGCCTTTCATTGTCATCCCGATGATAAGTCCGCCCAAAAGATTAATGATGAGGATGATGATCCCCGCTATGGCATCCCCTTTGACGAATTTACTCGCACCATCCATGGCTCCATAAAAATCAGCTTCTCGCTCGATTTTTTGTCTGCGTTCCCTGGCTTGATTTTCGTTGATCAACCCGGCATTGAGATCCGCGTCAATACTCATTTGTTTGCCGGGCATCGCATCGAGCGTAAATCGGGCAGCGACTTCCGCAACCCGCTCGGAACCTTTGGTGATCACAATAAACTGAACCAGGACAAGAATCAGGAAGACGACGAAGCCAACCACGATATTGCCCGCTGCCACGAATGAACCAAACGTTCTGACCACGTTGCCGGCTTCGGCATTAGCCAGGATATTTCTGGTTGTCGAGACATTGAGCGCAAGTCTGAAAAGGGTTGTAATGAGCAAGAGCGAAGGAAAGATGGAAAACTGTAATGCTTCATTCGTATTCATGGCAACCAGGATGATCAACAGGGCTAGGGAAATATTGATAATCAATAAGAAATCCAATAAAAAGATAGGTACAGGCACAACCATCATCAAAACGATTCCAATGATCCCTATCAACACAACCAAATCTCTCAGTTTCATAATGGTGTACCTCCTCCTCTCTTCAACTTGTTCGACCTTTTACTTTATATACATAGGCCAGTACTTCCGCGACGGCTTGGAATAGATCTGCGGGAATGGCTTCCCCGATTTCAACCTGTGCGTATATCGCTCTGGCCAGCGGTTTATTTTCCATTGTCATAACACCATGTTCTTTGGCGATTTCTTTCATTCGAAGTGCGATATAGTCCTTCCCTTTAGCCAGCACTACGGGTGCCTGCATCCGGCCTGCCTCGTATTTCAACGCAACCGCGAAGTGGGTCGGATTCGTGATGATTACATCGGCCTTGGGCACTTCCTGCATCAAGCGCTGCATGGCCATCTGCCGCTGGCGTTGGCGGATTTTTCCTTTGATTAAAGGATCGCCCTCTGATTTTTTATATTCGTCCTTGATGTCCTGTTTCGACATCTTGATGCTTTTTTCAAACTCATATTTCTGATAAATAAAATCAAATATCGCAAGGACGATGAGAATGAATCCTATTTTTACTCCCAGCGATAAAGTAATCGAGGCAATATAGGTGAAGGTTTGCTCCAGCGGAGTGTGTGAAAGTGCCAAAAGCTTTTCTTTTTCACTCCATAAAGTGCTGTAAACCACATAACCGATAATAGACAGCTTAAGAAAGGATTTGAGAAAATCGATGACCACTCTCATGGAGAACAATCGCTTGAAGCCTTCTATCGGATTAATTTTGTTAAACTTCATCATAAGCGGATCGCCCGTGAACATAAAACCAATCTGTAAATAATTTCCCAATATCGCAATAACCAGGGTAATGATCATAATCGGCGCCAGTAAAAACATACCTTGAATGACCAAATTGCTGAAAAGCACCTGTATATTTTCCACGGTAACATTCATGGTCAGTTCATTCAGGAGAACATGCCTGAACATATTGACCATCTTATCTTTCATGTAGCCGCCAAATAAATAAAAGGAGAAAAATGCAAAAAATAAGATAAAGGCTGCGGGCAATTCCATGCTTTTTGCAACCTGGCCCTTTTTACGGGATTCCTCCCTTTTCTTCGGAGTAGCAGATTCCGTTTTCTCTCCGGCAAACCATTGAAGATCCAGCTGCAATCGAAACTGGGACACGGTTAACCTCCTAAAGATATAAGCCTCATCAATTTATAGATGGAATCCTCGATCGTGACAAACAAGCCGTGAAACATTGTAATCAGCTCAGGGAACACAATAATGATGACCATAAAACCAAGAATCATCTTGAGCGGAGCTCCCACTACGAAAACATTGAACTGTGGAGCTACACGAGTCAATAAACCAAGTCCTAAATCGGTTAGGAACATGACAGCAATAACAGGCGCTGCCAATTGAAAAGCCAGGTAAAACATGGCGGAAAAGGATTTAAACAGAAACTCCGAAATTTGACCGTTGTAGATTCGCGCGAACAGCTCGTTTTGAATCGGAATCCATTGGTAGCTTTCAATGATGGCGCGAATTAAAAAGTGATGTCCGTCAAAAGCCAAAAATAACAGCATCGCTATCATATACTTCAGGTTGCCTATCATCGGAGCAGATGCCCCGGTCATGGGATCAATGACATTGGCAATCCCAAAGCCGATCTGAATATCCATGAACGAACCAGCTGTTTGCACAGCGGTGAAAAACAGATAAACGAGAAATCCGAGCAGCACGCCAACCAATATTTCTCTAAGGATCAATAGCACATATTGCGAATCCATTGGAACCGGATTACTGGTGCCAAGGATGGCAAAGATGATGAAAGTCATAAATACGGAAAAGCCGATTTTAAATGTGATAGGCACATTTCTTGAAGAATATACCGGCACTGTGACAAAGAATGCGGTTATTCGACAAAAGATAAGCATGAGATTAGGCCAAACCAGAAAGAATTGCTCCATGCTCCTTCACAACCTAACCGACAAATTTGTAAAGGTTGTTCAGCAAATTATAGGTGAAATCAACCAACGAATTGAGAATCCAGGGACCAAATATCAATATGGAAAGCAAAACGGCTACGATTTTGGGAACAAATGCAAGCGTCTGCTCTTGAATTTGTGTGGTTGCTTGAAAAATACTGATGATCAGACCCACGACCAAGCCAATCAGCAGCATCGGGGCGCTGGCCTTGAGCACCGTGTAGACAGCCTCACTGGCAATTTTGATAACAAACTCCGAACTCATTAGGGAGACCTCCGTCTTCTAGGGCCATTCATGGTTATGTACTGTAGCTCAGGAGCAAGGACTTCACGACCAGATACCAGCCATCTACCAAAATAAACAGCAGAATCTTGAATGGAAGTGAGATCATAACGGGCGGCAGCATCATCATTCCCATGGCCATTAAGGTACTGGAGACCACCATATCGATGACCAGAAACGGGATGAAAATCATAAATCCCATTTGGAATGCGGATTTCAATTCACTGATCGCATAAGCCGGAACAATGGCTGTTATCGGCGTATCTTCAATTCCCTTAGGTTTGGGAGCCTTCGTATAATCCAGAAACAGCATTAAGTCTTTTTCACGCGTATGACTATACATAAATTTTTTAATCGGCAGCGATGCCTGCTTCAAGGCTTCTGTTTGATCTATGGTTCCTTTGAGAAACGGCTGCAGCGCAGTTTGGTTAATTTCGCCAATGGTGGGCGCCATAATAAAGAAGGTCAAGAATAAGGCCAACCCGACCAATACCTGATTCGGCGGCATTTGCTGCGTTCCGAGCGAGGTACGGACAAAACCAAGGACGATGACAATACGTGTGAAGCTGGTCATGAGTACAAGGATGGAAGGCGCGATACTTAACACCGTAAGTAAAAGCAGAATGGTGATTGTGCTTGAGGCTCCGCTGGATCCGCTTGAGCCTATGTTGACACTGATTCCCGGAATCGGATTATTCGGATTCGTTTGGGCTGCGAAGGTCGATCCACCAAAGCACAATGAGCATAAAAACAAAAGCAAAATGAGTGCTAAAGTACGTTTCTTCATTTATCATTCAACCGATCCTTTTGTTTTTGATCCGATAGCCATTCTTCCACATTTTTGTTCCGAGTTGTAACCCGCTGCAGCTTATCGTGAAACACCTGCTGGAAGGATGAGGTAATTTCGACCTCCTCCTCAATTTCCCTTTTGCTGCCACGCAGCTTTTCGATCCATTTGCCCACGGATAGAAAACTTGCTTGATCCGATTGAGCGGAAGTCAGCAGCTCCGTCACATAAGCAACCTCCTCGGGATCATCAATTTTCTCCAGCATTTGAATGTTTTCCCCTACCCCTACTACAAAAAGGGAGTGGCCGATCTCAACGATTTGAATGGATTTGTTTGTGCCCAGCGGAACACCGCCGAGGGAGCGAATCGATCTTCCAAATGGTGAATATTGATTTTTTTTGGCTAAAAATCTAATTAGCACAAAAAACAAAGCAATAATCAATATAAGAAAGAACATCACTTGTCCAATCATTTTGATCGTATCAAAGGTTCCTGTGATCGCGAGACCCGGATCTTGGGGTTTATCTGTTTGGGCGGCCAAACTCACACTGCTTACTGAAAACAAAAAGATGAAACTGCTGATTGCGATCCTCATCTTCTTATCCCAGAGTTTTCTTGATTGCTTCAATAACCCGGTCTGCTTGAAACGGCTTCACGATAAAGTCCTTCGCTCCAGCTTGAATAGCATCGATAACCATCGCTTGCTGCCCCATGGCGGAACACATAATCACCTTGGCATTAGGTTCCAGCTTTTTGATTTCTTTCAGAGCATGGATTCCATCCATTTCAGGCATTGTAATATCCATGGTGATCAGGTCAGGCTTCAATTCTTTGAACTTCTCAATGGCTTGTGCCCCATCATTGGCTTCACCGCAAACCTCATATCCGTTTTTTGATAAAATGTCACGGATCATCATTCGCATAAATGCAGCATCATCCACAATAAGAATTCGGTTTGCCATTAATAAACAGTCCTCCTAGATATAGTAAGTTATTGTAGCTTCTGAATTCGTTCCCACTGATTTACAATATCTGTGACCCGAACCCCAAAGTTTTCATCGATGACAACGACCTCGCCTTTGGCAATCAGCTTATTGTTGACCAAGATATCAACAGGCTCACCGGCAAGCTTATCCAGCTCTACGATGGAACCTTGGGACAACTCAAGGATATCTTTGATTACCTTTTGCGTCCTGCCCAGTTCTACGGTGACCTTCAGCGGTATATCCAGCAGCAAGCCAAGATTGGTTTCATCGGTATGCGCAGCTGGACCGGATTGCAGATTGCCGAATTGAACGGGTTGTACGTTGACGTTGCGGTTTGGCATTTCTCCGTAGCCTGGAGAAGGCTGCTGGTACATGGGCTGCTGCTGGGGCGGATATATAGGTTGGCCCATGGGGGGCTGCTGATACATAGGTTGTTGATACATGGGCTGCTGCATCGGCGGTGATTCAAACGCAGGCTGCACAAGCGGTTGCGGCGCTTTTGGCGGCTCTTGATACACCGGTGCTTCTGCTGTGTATTCTTCAGATACGCCAAAAGCTGAGATTTCCGATTCCGAAACACTACCCATTAGAATCGATACCATTTCTTTGGCGAATTTAACGGGCACGAGCTGCATGATGGTTGAATCGATCAGGTCACCAATAGTCAGATGAAAGGATATCTTGATAAATACTGCTTCGTCAGGCAGCGATCCCTTGCCTTTCGACAAATTCATGATATCTATGCCAGGCGGTGAAATGTTGACAAAGCGATTAAAAATGGTAGACATTGAGGTAGCGGAAGAACCCATCATTTGATTCATAGCTTCTTGTACCGCACTGATATGGATCTCGTCCAAATCCTCCTGACCGCCGGTTCCGTCTCCGCCCATCATTAAATCTGCAATGACTTGAGCGTCCCGTGTTTTGATCACGAGCAGATTGGTGCCGTTAAAACCATCCACATAATTCACATGAACCGCTACATGAGGCTTTGGAAATTCCTCTTCAAGCTCATCTCTGGAAATAATGGAAACCTGTGGAGTTGTAATATCTACTTTTTTACCGAGCAAAGTTGATAAGGCTGTCGCAGCGCTACCAAATGTGATATTGCCGATTTCTCCAAGCGCATCCTGCTCCAAAGAAGTAAGGAAGTCTTCCACTCTTGAAGGCAAAACAGAAGGATCAGAATCCTGCATATCGTCATCTGAAGATTGCTTTAACAGGGCATCAATTTCTTCTTGAGACAAATAATCTTTATTATTCGTCATGCTCTTCTTCTCCTTCATGAACAATCTCAGTAATTTGGACGGCCATTTTGCCCTTTACCGTCCCTGGACTGCCATAGTATTTAAGCTTTTCGCCAACTTTGATCTGCAAGGGATCTTCCGTTGATTTGAGCAGCGAGATCACGTCACCTGGCATCAGTCCCAAAAATTCACGAATCGTAATTTCCGTACTTCCAAGTTCAGCAATAATCGGGAGTTTGGCTTTGGTAAGCCGGGACTGGAGTGCTTCCACTTCCTCGGGTGCTCTTGTCTTTTTCTGAGAGACAAACCAATGATGTACGGATAACCTCGGCATGATGGGTTCAATGACGACATGAGGGATACATAGGTTAATCATCCCGGTCGTGTCTCCAATTTTCGTGCTGAGAGATATGAGGGCGATCGTTTCATTGGGAGAGACAATTTGCATAAATTGTGGATTTGTTTCCAATGCTTCGAGCCTTGGCGAAATATCGATGATGGTTTTCCATGCCTCCTGCAAGCTGTCAAAAGCTCTGCTAAAAATTCGTTCCATCACGATAGTTTCAATTTCGGTTAATGAACTGATTTTTGTTGGAGACGTGCCGGTACCGCCCAGCAATCGATCCAGCATGGCAAAGGCTACGTTAGGATGAACTTCGAGAACCATTCGACCCTCTAAAGGTTCTGCTTCAAAGATGTTCAAAATGGTCATCTTGGGGATCGAGCGAATAAATTCGTCGTAAGGCAATTGTTCCACTTGAACTACACTTATTTGAACGAAGGTTCTAAGCTGAGCAGAAAAATATGTCGTCAAATATCGCGCAAAGTTCTCATGGATTCGAGTCAAGCTTCGAATATGATCCTTGGAAAAGCGTACCGCCCTTTTAAAATCATAAGATCGTACCCTTTTCTGCGTATCTTCCTTTTTGAGCTCTTCCGCATCCATTTCACCTGAAGACAAAGCAGCAAGCAAAGCATCGATCTCATTTTGCGATAATACATCAACCATTTGAGTCACCTCCTTAAGCAAGTTCTAAAGGAACTATTGAAGCACCATATCCGTAATCCATATTTGTCTGATTTTGCCGTCCTGCATCAGGGGATTCAGCTTGTTGAGCAAGGTTGAAGTTAGAAAATCCTGACCTTTGCTGCCTTGAATTTGCTCTGGATTGACATCCGCCAAAATCCGCACAACTGTGCCTTTTACCGTAGATTCAACAAGGTGATCGAATTCCGTTTTGGCTTTTGCATTTTCCATTTCAAAAGCCAGGCTTAGCTTTACAAAGTTTTTATTGCTGGATAAGTTAGTCAAAATATCCTTAATAATAACCGTATTCGCCTGAACCTCAGCTGCTGTCGGAGGTTTGGTAGGCTTCACCTTGCTTGCCGCTGTTTTTGCCGCATCCGCCGGATTTGCAGAGCTGGCGCTTTTGTCCATAAAGTTCCAAAGGACAAAGGCGGCTACTAGAATAAGAGTGATTGCAATCAATATGGAAACGGCCAAAATAAATATCCTGTTCTTAAACACCTACGAGCCCTCCGTATCCATGGACTTAATTGTAGCTCGGATCGAGCCAATTTCTTTCATGTAGGTTTGCACTAAGCTTACCACAGCAGTTCCCTTTTCGAGAACTGTTATCTTCTTGCCTGTTGTCAAAGTAATCATGGTGTCCGGCGTTTCTTCAAGGGTTTCTATCAGAATTGCGTTCACTATAATCGGCTTGCCATTTAAACGAGTGAGAGAGATCATATTCTCCTCCTTAGAGTTTTGCTTTAGCAAAACTGACTTCGTAAGCTTAATCTTGAGTTTTGCTTTAGCAAAACTGACTTCGTAAGCTTAATCTTGAGTTTTGCTTTAGCAAAACTGACTTCGTAAGCTTAATCTTGAGTTTTGCTTTAGCAAAACTGACTTCGTAAGCTTAATCTTGAGTTTTGCTTTAGCAAAACTGACTTCGTAAGCTTAATCTTGAGTTTTGCTTTAGCAAAACTGACTTCGTAAGCTTAATCTTGAGTTTTGCTTTAGCAAAACTGACCTCGTAAGCTTAATCTTGAGTTTTGCTTTAGCAAAACTGACTTCGTAAGCTTAATCTTGAGTGCTTTAGCAAAACTGACTTCGTAAGCTTAATCTAAAATACTAGGGGGAGCGGTTCCTCCCCCATTGGTTATGTGAAGCTTAGCGAACTATTAATGTTTCAAATTAACAACTTCATTGAGAATTTCATCCGAAGTCGTAATGATCCGGGAGTTGGCTTGGAAACCACGCTGCGCAATGATCATCTCGGTAAACTCGCTGGTGAGGTCCACGTTGGACATTTCCAGCTCGCCTGAAATGAGGGTGCCCGTTCCCAGAGTAGCATCACCTGGAGCAGAAAGGGTAATGGCTGAACCATTGTTGGCATTCGGAGTCATGCGGTACAAGTTGCCCCCGATTTTCTCCAAGCCAGCCGGATTCGTTACCTTGACGACGGCAACTTTTTGACCGGTAGGTGCGGATGTTCCATCTTGATTGACCGCAACGATATCACCGTTTTGGGCGATGGAAAATGCCGTGACTGTGTCGGCAAGTGCGATGTTGGCTCCATCTGTACCGAACACATGCAAGCCTTCCGCATTCACCAGGTTGCGGTTGGAGTCCAGGGTAAAGTTGCCTGCTCTGGTCAGATAAGGAGTAGCTCCTTGACCCTCAATACCCACGGCGAAAAATCCATCGCCATTGATTCTTATATCGGTTACTACATTCGTAGTCATTGCGCTGCCTGGTGTATGAACCGTATCAATGGACGCAGTAGCTACGCCAAGTCCAACTTGCTTAGCGTTCACACCTCCGCGGGTGGTGTCCGGAGAACTTACACCGGAAACGGTTTGGCTGAGAATGTCCTTGAACATCACGCGCCCGCCCTTAAAGCCCACTGTGTTTACATTGGAAATATTATTTCCGATAACATCTAATTTTAATTGAAATCCACGCATGCCTGAAACGCCCGAATATAAAGATCTTAACATCTGGTATCCTCCTAATTGTTTTGAAATATGGCAAGCTGCTTCAATCGATCCACAGCTTCAGGCCTCCATTTTCGGGCCAGCCTGACTAAGAAATAACGACCGCACTGTCAATTTTCGTAAACACATTGTCTTTCATTGCGCTGCCATCCATCGCCGTCACTACTGTTCGATTGGGAATGTTCACAATAAGCGCTACGGAGCCCATTAACATTAAAGCATCCTTGGCCCCTTTGGCAGCAGCTTGATCGATGGCCGATCCCAGCTTGGACAGTTGTTCGGGCTGCAATTGAATGCCGCGCTGCTCCAGCCTCGCTTCCGCATGATGGCTGAAACGTACCAATTGATCTTGCAGGATGTTTTGAAAGCTTGGGTTACCGGGTTGTGCCGCAGGTGTCTGTAGGGCTGCGCGTCTTGTTGACGCAGGAGGAACTGCACTCGGATAAAGCTGCCCTATCGATATTCTTTCCATTTACCCTGTACCTCCGATATTGGCAATTTTCGTGAGTTGGCTCACCGTAAGGGCTTCCCCGCCCACATTGATAAATTGGTTGCCATTCTTAAATGTGATCGAATCCACTTTGCCTGTCTTTTCAATGGATATTCCGGTACTATCCTTGCTTAGCCAGGATACCGTTTTGCCGATCAAATCTGAAGATGTGCCGAGCGATTGCCTGAGAAGCTTCATTTCACTGGCCATATTGCTAAGCTGCTCGACGGAAGTAAATTGTGCCATTTGTGCGATAAATTCTTTGTCCTGCAAAGGTTGTGAGGGATCCTGATATTTGAGCTGGGTGATTAAAATTTTCAGGAAGTCGTCTTTGCCTAAAGAATTGCCGCCAGTCTTCTTGCTGACTGGTGTTTTGTTAATCAAAGAATCTACGCTGCCGACAATGGGATCAGCCATATGATCACCTCCCTCTGGATGACTGTTTCGATCATTGCCCTTAAGCAGTTACATCAAATGAGTTGTTATAGGCTGCACTTCTCATCTGAGCCGCGCTTGAGAGCTGTTGAATAAATTCAACATTGTCCAACTCATAGCTTGCAGACGATTTGCTCTTTGTTGGTCTAAAGTTTTGCCCAGTCCACTGACCTTGCCGCTGGTCCTGAAACATACCGGATTGCGTATTCAGGTTTTGCGTGACTTCCAGCTTTTCTACAAGAAGTCCTTGGCTTTGCAGCGATTGCCTAAGCTGTGGAAGCTGACTTTCCAGCATTTGCTTGCCTGCCAATGAGTCTGCCGCAAATTGAGCGGTCAAATGTCCTTCATGCATCGTGATTTTCACATCAACATGTCCCAGATTTTTGGGAAATAAGGAAAGCTTCGCTTCAGATATGCCGTCAGCCAGTGTGATCTTCATGTTTTTCAGCATATGCTCGGTCATGTCCTGGGCAAAGTTAGCCGCGTAAATAGTCTGAGTTGCAGGTTTCACGACAGCTTCTGTTGGCAAAGGTGCCTTTAGCATATCCGTAAACTGCAGGATTGGGCTGTTGCTCGCCGTTGGATCTGCTGTCAGCTGAGGCAGTTGTTCCTGTTTCGTTTCTGTGATCGGCAGCGAATTGTAGCTCGCATTTACCGCATTCTTAGCTGCTAACCATTCAAGCTGTGACTTGACTGGTTGAACGGTAACCACATTGGCTATGCCTTCATCCGATTTGTAGCTCTGCTTTCCGGCATCAGGCTGGCTTGCTGCGAGCGGCCCTGATTGCTTCATTGAAGCCTTGTGAATTGGCAAACCATTGGCAATTGCCTGATTTCCAGCTG
The DNA here is from genome assembly GCF_900104695.1 of Paenibacillus sp. GP183. Taxonomy (NCBI): domain Bacteria; kingdom Bacillati; phylum Bacillota; class Bacilli; order Caryophanales; family Paenibacillaceae; genus Paenibacillus; species Paenibacillus sp. GP183. Next base: position 508,859 of record NZ_FNSW01000001.1, on the reverse strand, counting down.
CTTCAAAACCGGCAGGGTCTGCTGCGGGGTTTTGGCTTGCCGGAGCAGGATTTAATCCAAGAGCGAGCTGAGGCAGCAAGGGTTCAATCAGCTTTTGCAAATCCTGCGTAATGTGCTGAAGAACTGCGTTATTCGGCTGCTCCTTAAGCATCGATGCAAGGGTCAAAAGTGTATTTTGCGCCTGCAGGTTCTTGGTGTTCAATGCGGATTGCGGAATACCAGCAGCTTTCACAGGGACTGCATCATTACCTGACAGAGCGCCGAGAATTTCTTGCGTCTGCTGAAACCACTGAATCAGATTAGGGTCTTGCAAGAGTTTATTCGCGAGAGCCTCATTGCTGTTCATGGCTTTAAGAAGTATCACAGGAAGTCCGCCAGCAGTCTCACTCTTATTCTGGGTTTGCACGACATTCTGGATCGGCAGAGTTAGGCTTTGGAGCATTTGAATAAGTCCTGCCAACGTCATTGCAGCATCAGTGGGCACCGTAATGCTTTCTTGCTTCATTTGGCCATCGAGCAGCTGTGTGAACGTGAGTCCGCCTTTTGAAGCTGCCTGTGATTTGCCGGATGCATTCACAGCTTGTTGATTAGCAGTACCTGTTGCCGGTGTTGCTGTTGAATTGACTGCAGTTGGAGCCGTCATCATTGAGATATCCATTTTTTCACCTCCCTTCATGGAACCTAACCGTTTATGGGGCAAGTTTCGCCGTTATCGATGCAGCCGTTTCCTTGGACAAATCCGATAGGGCCGTCATCACCTTGGATCTACTTGCGTTATCCATGGAGGTAAAGATAGACAGCACTTTATCTGAATTGGATTTATTCATTTCCAGCAAAATTATGGCTGCATTTTTTGGGATCATATTCGCAAAAGTAAGCGCCAGATCGGATTTGCTGACTTTTTTCGAGGCAGCTGTTTCATTTGCCCCATTAATGGTTAATCTCTCTTGAAGCGCGGCTATCTCCTGATCCTTGACCGGCACAATATCCTTTAAGCCGATTGAAGCTTCAGCTGCTTTTTTCGGATCCATCTTTTCCAAAATGGGTCCCCGGCTGGCGGGTTTCATCATACTGAAAACAAGAACCATTTCTTTCGGTGTAAGGTTTTCCATGATCGGTGCTGCTTTACTCGCTGACATGCTGGCATAGAGGGTGGCTAGCTGGGTAATTTGATTTTTGTATTCTTCATCCGTCTGTGTTTTGGTTTTAAGCTGGTCCATAAGCGCTGTATTCTTAGCCGTAATATCCTTCAGTCCTTGATCCTTTTGCTGAGAGACACTGTCCGATTTTTGCAGGGCAGCCTGAAGCTCCAGCACTTTGGTATTCAGTGCCGCAATCTGATCATCCTTGTTTTGCAAGTTTTGTTGATTGGTTGGTGTTTTTCCTGGAGCTGCGGAAGCATCCGGTTTAACGGCTGGCGCAGGAACAACACTGCCAATGACCGGCATATTGTGCAGCGTTTTTTGAATGCTGCTTTTTATGTCATAACCGAAGACCGAAAGCAGAACTCCAAGCAGCACAGCTGTAAATATGAAAGGTATGGCGAACCAAATTAAAAACCTTTCCATCAAGCTGTAGGAAGAAGATGAGCCTTCTATATGCGTCTCATTCATTTTCTCTTCCCTCCTTCAACATAGTTCAAATATAAAACGGCTAGGATAATCGTTTAAAGCGGTTGGTCGAGATTTCATCCAATACATCCTGCTCTTTACGGCCTGATTCAATTTTATACTGGCTGTAAGCTCTTTCTCTGGCTTTGGTCCAGACCTTCTCGTCAATCACCTTCTCGGAAAGATGCTCCTGCTTTTTGACGACAACATTCTGGGCTAATTGAACTTCTGCATTCTTTTTCAGTATCTGCTGATTCAGATGGTTCAAATAATTTTGATAGACGAGCATTTGAGAAATCGTTGTGGCGCTTTCGGAAACATCAGCAAGCTGTTCGGACAGCTCCAGTTTTTGCTCCGAGAGGTCATACAAGCTTGACTCTTCCGTACGAAGCCGATCTAAGGCTTCTGATAAAATCCATTCAGCCTGCGTTTTTTCATTATTCTTAAGATTGACGATTTGTTGAAAAGAGTACTTAAACTTCATTCAACTGCGCCTCATTTCTGATAAAATTCTTGAATTAAACGTTCGTGAGCTTCCTCAAAGGTCAGCTTTTCCGTGATTCTTTGCTTGGTATAATCCCAAATGGCTTGAATATATTGCATAGCCAGATCAATCTGCGGATTGGATCCTCGCTGGTACGCCCCAATATTGATGAGATCTTCCGAATCTTTATATATAGACAGCATCCGCTTGAGCGTTTCCGCTGCTTCGGAGTGCTCATCCGAAACAATTTCCTTCATCACACGGCTTACACTGGACAGCACATCGATGGCCGGGTAATGTCCTTTATTCGCCAAACTTCGATCAAGTACGATATGACCATCCAGAATCCCTCTCACTGCATCAGCTATAGGCTCATTCATATCATCGCCATCGACCAATACCGTGTAAAAAGCAGTTATAGAGCCTTTTGGTCCTGTGCCCGATCTTTCCAGCAGTCTGGGCAGCATCGCAAATACGGACGGGGTGTAGCCTCGAGTAGCTGGCGGTTCGCCAACGGCAAGGCCAACCTCTCTTTGCGCCATGGCAAAGCGTGTTACAGAATCCATCATCAGCATCACATTAAGTCCGCGATCCCGAAAATATTCGGCAATGCTCGTTGCGATCATGGCACCTTTGATCCTGACAAGTGCAGGCTGGTCTGATGTAGCTACAATGACGACCGATCGTGCCAAACCCTCGGGGCCGAGATCCCTTTCGATAAAATCGAGCACTTCGCGTCCGCGTTCACCGATAAGGGCGATCACATTCACATCTGCGGAGGTATTGCGGGCGATCATGCCCATCAATGTGCTCTTTCCTACTCCGGAACCGGCGAAGATGCCCACCCGTTGACCTTTGCCTATGGTCAGAAGTCCATCTATGCAGCGGACACCTACACTGATCGGGGTAAGCACTCGCGGTCGGGATAGCGGATTGCCGGGAGCGCTGTTGGTTGAATAATGCGGCATCCTTGACGGCAGGAAGGAACCATCGAGCGGCTGACCGAGACCATCCAGAACTTTACCTAACAGCTCATGCCCTACTTGAACCGTTAATGGCTTGCCTGTTCCAACAACATCGCAGCCTGGGCCAATGGAATCCAGTGTACCCAGCGGCATCAACACTACTTTATTGCTGCGAAATCCTACGACTTCTGCCTTTAGGGGTTTACTTGATTTCAATGGATAGATGTAACATAAATCACCAATGCTGACATCCGGCCCTTCAGATTCAACTGTTAAACCGATGACCTGTGTTACTTTTCCATTGACCCGAATAGGATCAATCTGCGCCAAATGTTCTTTATATTTTTCAGCTTGCTGCAGGATACTGCTCATGACGTCTCACCTTCATGGTTTATCGCTATTTGCTGCAGAGCTGATTTGATTTCCTTGAGCTGTGTATCAATACGCGCATCGACGCTGCCAAATGAAGAACGTATCACACAGCCATGATCAAGCACTGTGGAATCCGGAATGATCTCAAGCTCAGCTTGGGAATCAATCGCCGTCAACAGCTCTTCACGAGCGTCCTGTAGGTATCCAAAATGTCCGGGCGCTACACATAAAGTAATCGTTCCTTTTTCCCGTCTTCTGGCAAGAACCTTTTGGATGAGTTCAATAACCCACTCCGGGGACATTGTCAATTGTCGAGTAATGACTTTTTCAGCGATCGAAGTGCTCATCTCGATTAAGAAAGGCTCGGACTCCTGAATGATTTGCTGCTTGAGCGTATAAGATTGCTCCAGGATCGATCTTGCTTCATGAAGCATTTCCTCATAATCAAGTCTAAGCTGCGCTTCGACTTGCTGTAGTCCCGCCTGGTAGCCCTCGTCAAATCCGGATTGTTTAGCTTGTTGAACGATTTCTTCATCCAAGCTGCGTCTTTCCTGCCACCATTGATCGATTTGCGCGTTAGCCTGTTCCCGCATGATCTCACATTCCTGCAGGGTCTTCTGGATTTGTTCATTTGCATATTCTTCAGCATCTTGAAGAATCTGATCCTTCATAGCCTTCGCGTGGTGCAGCTCTTGACGTTGCTCCTGAGTTAGATGGCCTAAAGGATCATCTTGATTCATTAGGCCGCCTTGCAAAATGTGAAGCGGTGTAATGGACTCTACCAGCTTCTTATCGTCTAAGGCTACATAACCGAATGGCTTTATGACATTAGACAATAATATCATCTCCTCCACCACGAGCAATGATGATTTCGCCTGCTTCTTCCAGACGACGAATCGTAGCAACGATTCGGGTTTGAGCTTCCTCTACATCACGCAAGCGAACTGGGCCCATAAATTCCATTTCTTCCCGGAAGGTTTCTGCCATACGTTTGGACATATTCTTGAAGATCGCTTCACGAACTTCCTCACTTGCAACCTTAAGTGCGAGCTGCAGATCGGCATTCTCGATATCACGGATAATCCGTTGAATGGAGCGATTGTCGACATTGACGATGTCTTCAAAAACAAACATCCGTTTTTTGATCTCTTCAGCAAGCTCGGGATCCTGAATTTCCAGCGAATCGAGAATCGTTCTTTCCGTTCCTCGGTCAACCCCGTTCAATATCTGCACGATGGCAGAAATACCGCCTGCATTCGTATAATCCTGAGTAACTGTCGATGACAGCTTTTGTTCAAGCACGCGCTCCACTTGGCTGATTACCTCTGGCGAGGTGCTGTCCATGAGAGCGATTCTCTTGGCTACATCAGCCTGCTTCTCTTGAGGCAAGGAAGAAAGAATAATGGAAGCCTGCTCGGATTGTAAATAGGAAAGGACAAGAGCGATCGTTTGTGAGTTTTCATTCTGGATAAAGTTCAAGATTTGAGCAGGGTCCGCTTTTCTGGCAAAATCGAATGGCCTGACCTGAAGTGTGGCCGTTAAGCGATTGATCACATCAAGCGCTTTTTGGTTCCCCAAGGCTTTCTCCAAAATATCCTTGGCATAGGCGATACCGCCTTGAGAGATAAACTCCTGAGCCAAACAGATTTGGTGAAATTCCGAGAGGATGGACTCTTTGTCGATAGAATCGACTTTTCTGACATTTGCAATTTCCAACGTTAATTGCTCAATTTCTTCTTCACGCAAATGCTTGAAGATTTGAGCGGATACTTCAGGTCCTAGACTAATCAAAAGAATGGCTGCCTTTTGACGACCGGATAATCCCTGCTGTGCTGCTCTAGCCACGCATTTGCACCTCTATTCGTCTACTAACCAGGTACGCAGCAAGTTGACGAAATCCTCCGGCCTTTTTTTCGCTAGAGTTTCCAACTGTATGCGCACTTGATTTTCGTTAGATATATTCTCGATATCGATCGTCGGCAGCTCGACTTTGGCAGGCAGGGCCATTTCGGCCTCCAGCTGCTGTGCTCTTCTGCGCCTCATTAGCATGAACACGACGATACCGCCTATCGCTAATGCTGCAAGCGCCAAAGCACCGTAAGTCACGTAGGTTTGAGTTGTTGTCGTATTCGCGTCTGTTGGTCGGACAAAAGAATGTGCGAAAACTGTAACCTTTTTAGTCAAATCTGCGTCAGTATAAACAATTTTATTATCTGCCAGTGAGGCTCTAACAATATTGACCAGAGCATCCTGAACGGCTGTTTTTGTTTCTGCGGTCAATGAAGTGGGATCATCCTTGATTGGAGGCTCGATTCCCACGTTGATGCTGAGGTCTTTGACCACATAAGGAGAAGCGATTATATCGTTCTTGATATGGTTGACTTCCGAATTCACGGTTTTGCTGGTTTCTTCAGATGATGACTTGCCCGAGCCGGAGCTTCCAGGATATCCAGGAACATCTGTCGTTCCCGTCCCCGGAACACCGCTAGTCGCTGAACCACTATCGCTTGTATACAACTTGGATGCTTGTTGAAGCGAAATCTCCAAACCCTTTTGATCCACTTGATTCGGCGCAGTAACTAAATTCTCCGTGGATCTCTTTTGATCGAAATTCATCGTGGAGAACACACTGACAATAACCTTATCCTTGCCCAGTATGGTACCAAGCAGGTTGGTAATATTGTTCTGCAAGTCTTTTCTAAATTGATTATTTATCTCAAACTGACTGGAAACCAAACTGCTTGAACTGTTTCCGCTTATTCTCGACGAGCTTAGATTCTCTCCGTATTGATTGGAGATTGTAATATTTTCAAGCGGCAAATTTTTCACGCTATGTGAAACCAGGTTATAAATGGTATCTACCTTTGCTTGATCCAGCTTGTAGCCTTGCTTAATCTGCAGAACTACGGATGCGGTAGCCTTCTCTTCTTCAGGCTTCAGAAAAGCTCTGGCTTCAGGCAATGAAATGAGTACTTTGGAGCTGCTGATCGCTTCATTGGAGTTGATCAATTGCTGCAGTTCACCTTGTACGGCATCCGCGTATTTGACTCTAAACTCATTGTCTGTCATTCCAAATGAGCTGTTCCCCCGGAATGCTGCAAATCCAAGCGAACCATTCTTGTTTAACCCTTGTGATTCTACATTTATTTTTACATTCGCAACTTGATTGGTCGGAACTTCAATGCTCTTGCCGTCTGCGCTCAAGTGATAAGGAATTTTGGCTGTATCCAGGTAACCTTTAATGGCAGCCGCGTCACTGGGCTGAAGATCGGTAAAAGCAAGTGAATACTGCGTCTTGGACATGTTATAGCTGATGATGCTCACACTAAGAACCAACAAAACTACGATGGCTATGAATGTGATTTTTTGTGTCTTGCTGTATCTATTCCAATATTGTTTCATTTGATTCCAATACTGGAGTACGGTCTCGTTCACTGTTCCACCTCATCAGGCCAATTTCACATCAAATCTCTATAGTTGCGTCCTCATGACTTCCTGGTAAGCCTCAACAATCTTGTTTCTGACCTGCACCGTCAACTCCAAGCCCAAAGTCGCTTTTTCAGATGCAATCGTTAATTGATGGACATCAGAAAGCTCGCCCTTGATAAAGCTTTGGTTCAATTGATCCACTGTCGCCTGCTGAGTATTCAAGCTGTTGATGGCCTCATTCAAAAAAGCACCAAACTGCTTGCCAAGATCATTTGCTCCTGGTTCAGCTGCATTGGCGGGCTGTGAAGCCTTGATGAAACTGACAGGATTGCTGCTAATTTTGTCTATCAAATTAATCCCCCATTCGATTATCTACCGATTTCCAAAGCTTTCGAGATCATGGCTTTCGATGCGTTTAATGCTGTCACATTCGCTTCATAAGAGCGGGTTGCCGAAATCATATCGACCATTTCCTTGAGCACATCCACGTTTGGCATCATCACAAATCCATTCGCATCCGCATCGGGATGGGTTGGGTTATAGACTTGCTTGAGCGGTGATGAATCATCCATAATTTTACTTACTCTTACACCCTCACCCGAGCCGTCGGCCATTGCCGATTTCAACGTTTGTGCAAAGTTAGGCTGTGATTTGGTCTCCAGCGTGACAAGCTTGCGTGTGTAGGGCACCCATTTGCCGTTGACCAGCTTGGCCCGGGTCGTGTCGGCATTGGCGATGTTAGCTGAAATCACATCCATCCTAAGCCGCTGAGCAGTCAATGCGGACGAGCTGATATCAAATCCATTCGTGAGTCTCATCGATTATGCTCGACCTCCAATTGCCGTATGTAATTGTTTGAATTCTGTATTCATTTGTTGAACGAGAACATTGTACTTCAATTGATTCTTGGCCATTAATGACATCTCATAATCCATATCAACATTGTTCAAATTGTTGTTGATCGTGGAATTCTGATCAGTTCTGATTTCCGGAGTTGCACCTAATTTTGAATTTCCTATTAAAAAATGCCGGGGGTCTGTCCGATAACCTATTATAGAGGGTGTCGAAACGGACATTTCATTCTGCAAAATCTCCTCAAATGCGACATCGGACCGCTTGAAATACGGAGTATCCACATTGGCGATGTTGTTTGCTATCACTTTTTGTCGAAGAGTAGAAGCATCCAGAGAGCGCTCCATGAGATTAAAGCCCGGTTTATTCAACAAAAAATGCATTTTTACCCACCTTTAAGAGAAAATTTTCCTTTTCCGTATCTTATTCCACACCTGAGATTAATAATCCTCCTAAGTTCGACAAAATTTTATTGAATCTTGATAGTTCACGCTCAATAAATTGGATAATTTTGTGATTTTTCAGGTATCATGTCATAATTTCTATCTTGAAAGAAAATGAAACAACTTACAATGAGAAAAAAGCCCTATCTTTTTAAAAGATAGGGCTTTATTTGAAAGTTTCGGATCATTGCAAATATTACAGCTTTGTCTTCAATTGCTCAATTCCCTGAATTAATTGATCATTCAGGATGCGAATATAAGTGCCTTTCATTCCGAGTGAGCGTGTTTCAATAACCCCGGCGCTTTCAAGCTTGCGGAGTGCGTTCACGATGACAGACCGGGTAATACCCACCCGGTCGGCAATTTTGCTGGCAACCAGCAAGCCTTCCTTGCCTTCCAGCTCTTCAAAGATGTGTTCTACGGCCTCAATCTCACTGAATGACAATGAGCCGACCGCCACCTGGACGACAGCCTTGCCACGGGCCTCCACCTCGATCTCCTCAGCACGTTCGCGAAGGATTTCCATAGCTATAACCGTGGAACCATATTCAGCCAAAATCAGATCGTCATCAACAAACGGAGCATTGTTGCGGGTAAGAATCAACGTACCTAGCCGTTCACCACCGCCAATGATCGGAACAATGGTCATATAATTGTATTCAAATACAGATTTCATCTGATCGGTAAAATAATGGTAAGGGCTGCTTTGATCTAGATTGGAGGTCGTTTCTGCAACTTTCATCAGATGGCTGTTGAATTCATCTGGAAACCTCCGCTCCTTCAAAATCGCGCGGTTTAATTCAGAGGATACGATCTCACTCGTGATGGCGTATCCGAGAATTTTGCCTTTGCGGCTGACCACATAAATATTCGCATTGACCGTATCCTTCAGTACCTCTGTCATATCCATAAAACTTACCGCATTGCCTGCTTCTTTTTGCAGCAGACGGTTCAGTCTTCTAGTCTTGTTTAATAAACTCATTCCTTGGCCTCCCAGATTTCCAATACCTTTATAAAATGTACTGACTTAGATCGCGGTTTTGCACGATTTCACTCAGTTTCTCTCTGACATACTCGGGGTTAATGACAAATTGATCCAAAGTTAACTCCGGAGCTTCGAAAGAAAGATCCTCCAATAATTTTTCCAAAATGGTGTGAAGCCTTCTGGCTCCGATATTCTCGGTATTCTGATTGACTTCAACGGCAATCTGGGCAATCTCCATAATGGCTTCATCCGAGAATTCAACATGAATGCCTTCTGTTTGAAGCAAAGCTGTATACTGCTTGGTTAAGGCATTTTTGGGTTCCTTCAAGATCAGAACAAAATCCTCCAGAGTCAGGTTGCTCAGTTCCACCCGAATAGGGAAACGGCCCTGCAGCTCGGGAATCAGATCAGATGGTTTCGATATGTGAAAAGCACCGGCAGCAATAAAGAGGACAAAATCGGTCTTGATGGGTCCATATTTAGTGACGATAGTGGAGCCTTCCACGATCGGAAGAATATCCCTCTGCACGCCCTCGCGTGAAACATCGGGCCCACCACCTCGGCTGCTGCCGGCTATTTTGTCGATTTCATCAATAAAAATGATACCGGACTGCTCGGCGCGGTTTACCGATTCCTGGATAACCTCATCCATATCAATGAGCCGCTGTGCTTCTTCCTGGATAAGGACTTTGCGGGCTTCCTTAATCATTAGCTTGCGCTTCTTCGTACGTTTCGGCATCAAACTGCCCAGCATTTCCTGCATATTCATACCCATCTGCTCATTACCCTGGCCGCTGAGCATATCGAGCATCGAATTAGAATTATCCTCCACTTCGATTTCAATAATATCCTGCTCCAATTCTCCTGCCGCCAGCCGTTCGCTGACTTTCTCCCGTTTCGCAGCGATGTTCGGGTCCGGAGCGACCTCTTCGGCCTCTTGCTGGTTCTGTCCGCCGAAAATCATTTCAAGCGGATTCCGCTGAGCTTTGGAACGGCTCGGGACAGGTACCAGCAGATGAACAATGCGCTCATTCGCCATCTGTTCCGCTTTGTCTTTCACGATCTCCGTCCTCTCCGCCTTCACCATGCGTATCGAAGTTTCAACGAGATCTCGCACCATCGATTCGACATCACGCCCTACATAGCCGACCTCCGTGAACTTCGTCGCTTCCACTTTGACGAAAGGCGCGCCTACCAGCTTTGCCAATCTTCGGGCAATTTCCGTTTTACCGACACCGGTCGGCCCGATCATGAGAATGTTCTTGGGAACGATTTCGTCGCGAATCGACTCATCGAGCAGGCTTCTTCGATATCGATTGCGCAGAGCGATGGCAACCGATTTTTTGGCCTTTTTCTGTCCGACAATATAGCGATCAAGCTCCTGGACGATTTGTTTGGGAGTAAGGGCGTTTTTGTTCATGGGTTTACCCTCCTTAAAGTTTTGCTTTAGCAAAACTTGCATCGTAAGCATAGGCTGAGTTGCAAAACTACAACGTTAGCCGTATACTACTCAATTTCTTCTACAATTATGTTGTGATTGGTGAAAACGCAGATGTCTGCAGCGGTTTCCAGAGATGCTTTGGCTATATCTTTAGCCGTCAGATGCGAGGCATGGCGGTGCAAGGCACGGCCAGCCGCCAGAGCGAAGCTTCCGCCCGATCCAATCGCCAGCATCCCGTCATCGGGCTCAATAATTTCTCCGTTGCCTGAAATCAAAAGCAGCCCTGCAGCATCCATCACGATCATCATAGCTTCCAGTCTGCGGAGCACCCGATCCTGTCGCCAATCTTTGGCGAGTTCGACGGCTGCTCTCTGCAAATTGCCGTGATGCTCCTCCAGCTTACCTTCAAATTTCTCAAATAAGGTAATGGCATCGGCCACTGAACCCGCAAATCCGGCAATGACCTTACCGCGGTACAGCCGTCTTACTTTTTTTGCGCTGCCCTTCATGATCATACTGTTGCCGAAGGTTACTTGCCCATCTCCCGCGATGGCGCCTTTTCCCTGGTGGCGAATCGCAAAAATTGTAGTGGCATGAAACGTTGCGTCCATTGGTCCACCTCTTCTTAAACCATAATATGACAACTATTTTTCTTCTTAAAGACGTAAAAAGAACGCAGCGCGGAGAACCTCTCAGGTGATTACCTGTTGTTCTCCTGCTCGTTCAACTTCTAAACCAAATGGACAAAACCATGTTTTAAGCAAAATTTATCCTATCTATCGTAACACAGGCCAGCTTTTACTTACAAGTTATATATTGTGTAATTCTTGTGAAAAATTTTCAATTCGTTCAAGCGCCCGATTCGCCAGCATTTCATATTTGAGCTTCTTGTTGCGAATCTTTTCGCCCAAGGGAGGAAACAACCCGAAGTTAGCATTCATAGGCTGAAAATGTTTGAAATCAGCGGTTGTGATATAAGCCGCCATGCTTCCAAGAGCAGTCTCCTGAGGCAAATTAAGCATGTCCTTGCCTTGTGCAAAACGGCCGGCATTCAGACCCGCTATCAGTCCGGAAGCAGCAGATTCGACATAACCCTCTACACCTGTCATTTGTCCGGCAAAAAATAAATCGGCTCTCCGTTTAAATTGATACGTAGATTTCAGCAGCTGCGGAGAGTTGATAAATGTATTGCGATGCATAACTCCATATCGCACAAACTCTGCATGCTCCAGTCCCGGAATCAAGGATAGAACACGCTTTTGTTCGCCCCATTTCAAATGAGTTTGGAAGCCCACAAGGTTGTATAGGGTTCCAGCTGCATTATCCTGACGAAGCTGAACGACAGCATGAGGCATCTTCCCGGTATGAGGGTTAATCAAGCCTACAGGCTTCATCGGACCGAACAGCACCGTTTGTTGGCCGCGCTTAGCCATTACCTCGATCGGCATACAGCCTTCAAAGTAAATCTCCTTCTCGAATTCCTTAAGCTCCGCCACTTCCGCCGAAATCAGCGCATCATAGAAATTCTGGAATTCTTCCTCCGTCATGGGACAGTTCAAATAAGCGGCTTCACCTTTATCATAACGGGAAGCTAAATATACCTTATCCATATCGATGGAATCTTTCTCAATAATGGGAGCTGCCGCATCATAGAAGTACAAATATTCCTCTCCCATGAGCTGTTTGAGCTCCTCCGAAAGCGCTGGAGAAGTAAGCGGACCTGTGGCGACCAGAGTTATACCTTCAGGTAGACTTCCAACTTCTTCGTTGCGCACTTCAATTAGTGGATGATTGCGAAGTGTAGAAGTAATCTCTCCTGAGAAACCGTCACGATCTACAGCTAGCGCTCCACCTGCGGGAACAGCATGCTTGTCGGCAGCAGCGAGAATCAGGGAATTCATAAGTCTCATTTCCTGCTTGAGCACACCAACTGCATTGGTCAACCCATTGGCTCTAAGCGAATTGCTGCAAACAAGTTCGGCGAATTTATCCGTAATATGGGCAGGTGTTCGGCGAACAGGCCGCATCTCATATAAAGTGACCGGGACACCCTGATTGGCGATTTGCCAGGCAGCTTCACTCCCGGCCAATCCGGCTCCGATGACTGTAACTTTTTGAATATCCGGCAAATGCTTTACACCTCTAATCTTTTAATTCTCATCATTAGGCTCTTCTTTTTCTTCTTTAAAATCACACTGCACACATTGAATGATGATGCCGTTTTTATTTCTTTTCTCTACGAGCAGAGAACCGCATTCGGGACATGGCTTATCGACCGGCTTATCCCAGGATACGAAATCGCAGGCAGGATAACGATCACAGCCGAAGAAGATTCTCCCTTTCTTGCTTCTGCGCTCCACGATCTTCCCTTCCTTGCAGGTAGGGCAGGTTACGCCGATATCCTTAACGATGGGTTTTGTATTGCGGCAGTCCGGAAATCCGGAGCAGGCAAGGAATTTGCCAAAACGGCCCATTTTATAAACCAAATGCTTCCCGCACTTTTCACAAATTTCATCCGAAACTTCGTCTTGAATTTCAATTTCTTTCATTTCTTCCTCGGCGAATTCAAGCCGTTTTTCGAAAGAAGTATAGAAGGTATCCAGAACCTTGACCCAGTCCTCTTTCCCCTCTTCGACGAAATCAAGCTCCTCTTCCATATGCGCCGTGAATTCCACGTCAAGAATCTCCGGGAAAAATTCAGTCATTAGCTGAATAACCAGCTCTCCCAGCTCGGTTGGAATAAACTTCTTCTCGTCTATCGCGACATAACCGCGCTTCTGTATCGTTTCAAGGGTAGGTGCATAGGTGCTGGGGCGGCCAATACCCATCTCTTCAAGCGCACGTACCAAACGGGCTTCTGTGTACCTTGGAGGCGGTTGAGTGAAGTGCTGCTTGGGCTCGATGCTTTCCTTCTTAAGCTTATCGCCTTGTGTAAGCGGCGGAAGCAGTTTATCTTCTTCGGTCGTACCGTCATCATTACTTTCTACATAAACCTTCATGAAGCCTTGGAACTTCATTTTGGAACCATTTGCCCTAAACAGGGTATCGCCAGCAGTTAAATCAACGGTCATGGTATCAAGTACAGCCGAAGACATTTGACTCGCAACAAAACGGTCCCACACCAGCTTGTATAACCGAAACTGATCTTTGCTGAGAAATTCCTTAACCATTTCCGGTGCACGCAGAACCGACGTTGGTCGTATCCCTTCATGCGCGTCTTGTGCATTGGCGTTTTTCTTCGTATAGACACGAGGCGTTTCCGGATAAAAGGCTGCGCCAAATTTGCCAATAATGTACTCTTTGGCTTCTTCTTGGGCAATAGGAGATATCCGGGTGGAATCCGTACGCATATAGGTGATCAAACCGACGGTTCCCTCTTTGCCGAGATCAATTCCTTCATATAATTGCTGGGCTACCGACATCGTTTTGGAAGCGCGGAAATTCAATTTTCTGGCCGCTTCCTGCTGCAGGGAGCTAGTGATAAATGGCGGAGACGGATTGCGCTGACGTTCCTTCTCTTTAATCTCTTGAACGATAAAATCAGCATTGCCCATAGCATCCATGACTTGCTTGACGGCATCTTCGGAATGCAGCTCTCTCTTCTCGCCCTTCATGCTGTGGTACTTTGCTTCAAAGCTGGATTTTCCCGCGGCGAGCAAAACCGAAATGGACCAGTACTCTTCCGGATCGAAAGCGTTAATTTCATTTTCGCGATCCATAATCAGTTTAACCGCTACAGATTGAACTCGGCCTGCAGACAGGCCTTTTTTCACTTTTTTCCATAACAAGGGACTTATTTTATAGCCTACAAGGCGGTCAAGAATCCTTCTCGCTTGCTGTGCATTAACCAGATCCTGATTGATCTTTCTGGGTGTCTTGAATGCATCTTTCACTGCATCCTTGGTGATTTCATTAAATACAACACGGCAAGCCTCATCTGAATCTACATCCAAATAATGAGCAAGATGCCAGGCGATCGCTTCCCCTTCGCGATCCGGGTCAGCTGCGAGATAGATTCTTTTTACTTTTTTGCTGGCATCTTTAAGTTCCTTGAGAATGGTTCCTTTACCCCGAATAGTAATATACTTGGGCTCAAAATTATTATCTACCTCAACACCGATTTGGCTCTTGGGAAGGTCACGAATATGACCCATCGAGGCTTTTACAATAAATTTGGATCCCAAGTATTTACCTATGGTTTTGGCTTTTGCGGGTGACTCCACAATGACTAGAGAATCTGCCATAGTCGTCCCTCCTCTCCTCATGAATTGCATCTATTTTTTATGTCTTCATATAAATGGAGCCTGGAAGCTGGATGATCGCTTTTTTCAAAAGTAAGGATAACAGAACTGAATGCAAATGTCCAAACGTATATTGGCTCTGCTCCAGAAGATCATCAATCGAGAATGGCTCAATCGACAAAATCTTTATAATTTCGAGTTCATCTTGTGTGAGTTCGTGAGCAGAATGAGATTGCTGCAAAGCTGCCGCTTCTTTCTTCTTGACCAAATGCGGATACTCCTCAATGATATCCTCGACAGAGGTGATCATTTTGGCCGCTCCCTCCTTTATTAATGAAAGAACACCAACACTTTTGGGTGAAGTGATCGCTCCTGGAACCGCAAAAACATCTCTGGATTCCTCAAGCGCCGCCGCGGCAGTTATAAGTGAACCACTGTCTTGAGCCGCTTCTACAACGACAACTCCCAAGGACAAGCCCGCAATAATACGATTGCGCAAGGGGAACATTCCTGGATGTGTTTGCATCCCAATCGGGTATTCGGAAAGAATAAGGCCTTGCTGCTCGATTTGCCGGTACAACGCTCCATTCTCCGGCGGATAAATTCGATCTATCGCGCAACCAAGCACGGCTATCGTCTTCGCCTTGCCTTGCAAAGCTCCTTGATGCGCAGCGCTGTCAATTCCTCTGGCCAATCCGCTTACAACGCCAAAGCCGAGTCGTGAAAGTGAGAGTGCCATATCTTCAGCAATCTTTTTCCCATATGCAGTCGGAGTCCGGGTACCAACCATACCCAAAAGAGGTTGATTGCATAATTCTAAATGACCTTTGTAATAGAGCACCCATGGCGGCTGGGCAGTTTCTTTGAGTATAGCGGGATATTCCGGATCCAGCAGCGTAAGGATGCGGATGCCCAGCTTCTCATATTGCATCAGCTTTTGCTCCACAAATGATGGCGTGAGGGTGGAGGTTATCTCTTCAACCTGCTTGGATTGCAAATGCAAGCCTGCGAGGCTTTCCGCAGTTAACGTGAGAATATCCTTAGGCTCCATAAACCGGTTCATTAGCTTTAAAATCGTTTTCCAGCCGATTCCCGCAAGCTCATGAAGGCCAATCAGTATCATGCGATTATCCATTAGTATATACACTCCTTACCAATCTGACAAATTATTGAATCTGTATTAAAAAAAGAAAAACCTTTCAAATCCCCCTGCGGAGGAAATGAAAGGTTGCTTACCTTACATAAACAGCTCTTATTTTTTAGTGATACATTTGTCTAAAATGCCTTTGGCTTCAAGTGCTGCCACGAGTGTGGAGCCCATCTCGGATGGAGTAGCCGCAACGCGGATACCGCAAGCTTCGAGAGTTGCTATTTTCTCAGCAGCCGTGCCTTTGCCGCCGGAAATGATGGCGCCGGCATGTCCCATTCTTTTGCCTGGAGGCGCCGTTTTACCGCCGATAAAGCCGACTACCGGCTTAGTCATATTGGCTTTCACCCACTCAGCAGCTTCTTCTTCTGCCGTACCGCCGATTTCACCGATCATGATCACAGCATATGTATCCGGATCATCGTTAAACATGCGAAGAATATCGATAAATTCGGATCCCTTGACCGGATCGCCGCCAATCCCTACTGCAGAGGATTGACCAATTCCGCGAGTAGTCAGCTGATGAACGGCTTCATAGGTGAGTGTTCCGGAACGGGATACAACGCCTACGTGACCAGGAGTATGAATGTACCCCGGCATAATACCGATTTTACACTCACCCGGTGTTATAACGCCAGGACAGTTTGGTCCGATAAGGATTGTTCTTTTGCCTTCCATATAACGGCTTACGTTAATCATATCGATAACCGGGATTCCCTCTGTGATACATATGACGAGATCGAGATCCGCGTCTACCGCTTCCATGATCGCATCCGCTGCAAAAGGTGGAGCTACATAAATAACGGAAGCATTCGCACCGGTAGCCTTCTTCGCATCATTGACTGTATTAAATACAGGAAGCTGAACGGATTCGCCGTTTTCCAATGTAATATCAACTTTCGTTCCGCCTTTACCAGGAGTAACCCCGCCGACCATTTGCGTGCCGTAATCAAGGCCGCCTTTGGTATGAAACAGGCCAGTGGCGCCGGTAATCCCTTGAGTAATGACTTTTGTATGTTTGTTGACCAAAATACTCATGATCTATGTTCACATCCCCTGTATTTTTACTTGACCAATGCTACGATTTTTTGCGCCCCATCCGCCATGGAGTCGGCCGAAACAATATTTAATCCCGATTCATTGAGGATTTTTTTGCCGAGTTCAACATTAGTGCCTTCCAAACGGACAACCAGCGGCAGCGAAAGCCCGACTTGTCTGGATGCCTCAACGACACCGTTGGCGATAACGTCACAGCGCATGATGCCCCCGAAGATGTTTACAAAAATACCTTTAACCTGCTTGTCGGAAAGAATAATTTTGAACGCTTCCGTTACTTTTTCAGTAGTAGCACCGCCCCCTACATCAAGGAAGTTAGCCGGATCGCCGCCATAATGTTTGATGATATCCATGGTGGACATCGCAAGTCCTGCGCCATTGACCAAACAACCGATGTTGCCGTCAAGCGCGATATAGCTAAGATCATATTTGGAAGCTTGAATTTCCTTATCATCTTCTTCCGTAAGGTCGCGAAGCTCCACGATATCTTTATGGCGATAAAGCGCGTTGGAATCAAAATTCAATTTGGCGTCAAGCGCCATAACATCTCCGCCGCCAGTAACAACAAGCGGATTAATTTCCGCGATGGAGCAATCTTTTTCAATAAATGCTTTGTATAGAGCCGTCATGAATTTAATCGCTTTATTCACAAGCTCGTTTGGAATGTTAATCGCATAAGCAAGTCTGCGTGCTTGGAAAACCTGTAAGCCTACAGCCGGATCCACAATTTCCTTGAAAATTTTCTCGGGAGAATGCTCGGCAACCTCTTCGATCTCCGTTCCACCCTCTTCGGATGCCATCATAACGACGCGTCCTGTACCACGATCTACGACGATACCGATGTAATATTCTTTTTTGATGTCACAGCCTTCTTCAATTAAAAGACGCTTGACTTCTTTACCTTCGGGACCGGTTTGGTGAGTGACCAGCACTTTACCGAGTATTTGCTCAGCATATGTACGAACTTCATCAAGGTTTTTGGCGACCTTCACACCACCTGCTTTACCCCGTCCTCCAGCATGAATTTGGGCCTTAACAACAACTACGGAAGTTCCCAGCTCTTTAGCTGCTTGTACCGCTTCTTCAACAGTGAAAGCCACTTTACCATTAGGAACGCTGACTCCGTACTGCCTTAGGACTTCTTTGCCTTGATACTCATGGATATTCATTTCCTAGAAACCTCCTATCAGGATAAACTCACTATAGTACAAAAGCACCATACAACATTCCGGCTTTTGCATAAAACTCAGGTTTTTTGACAAGCCTCATCTATTGTAACACTTTTCGCATTCGGTTTCCTCTTTTTTTTAAGGAGTACAATGAGAATTTTCCTTTCACCTTGAAAAACAATAACTATCAGGGACCCATAAAAAAAAGCACACTTTTTGGCGAGAAAAATGTGCAGGCAGAGATTATAACTGCTTACTGATAAACGGCAGACGGGGTTGAGCCAGGCCGAGGCTCCCGCTGGGCTTGCTTGATAAAGCGCATTTCATTGCCGATAAAACTGCAAACCTGACATTGGATCATGGGCTCAGGCTCTACGATTAAACTCGGGTCTTTATATTCTGTAACGCTTCCGGACAAAGCATCCTTCATGATGGATTGCGAATAGCTGGTGATGATTCTGAATTTAACGCGATTCGACCGACAGTCCGGACAAAAATAGGGAATTTCCTGCATGATGATCACCTCAACAGCAGTATGGTCAATTTTCGGTTTTTATATCCAGTGAAGAAGGAATTTGGCGGATCTTGTAGAAAGTTTAATACAAAATCAATTATTAGGTTAATGAGGAAGCACCTTTTACCTGTAGAAGCCCGGCACGACGGTCAGCTAGATGATCGACTGCCGAATCTAAGGAAAGAAGGTGTTTTTAATATGTATGGAAAAGTAAAAAGCGCATGCCTCCTCGGGATTGAAGGTCAAATTATTGACGTGGAGGTTGATATTTCCAGCGGGCTTCCACAGATCAATTTAGTTGGTTTGCCTGACTCCGCCATTCGTGAATCGGTGGAAAGAGTCAGGGCCGCAATTAAAAACTGCGGGTATCAATTCCCCATGGATCGGATCACAGTCAACCTGGCTCCGGCAGATTTGCGCAAGGAAGGCTCATCCTTCGATTTGGCCATTGCCGTGGGGATCCTTATTACGAGCGGACAAGTATGTATCGACAAGCTGGAGCGCACCTTAATGCTCGGTGAGTTAGCGTTGGACGGATCTCTTCGCCCTATTCCAGGCATTTTGTCCATGGTGCATGCGGCGAGACAGGTTGGAATTCAGCAATTTATTGTACCGCGTCAAAATGCGCCAGAAGCTTGTCTTGTTAAGGATATTGCGGTGTCGGGAATTACTCATTTATCGGATTTAAGCAGGCTCGAAGAGATGAGAATTGTCGAAAATCATATATTTAATGAGGTTAATATTAAACATTATAAACTTTCGGAGAGAGAAGATTACGCGGACGTAAGCGGTCAGCATCAAGTAAAGAGAGCCTTAATGATCGCTGCTGCGGGTTTGCATAATTTTCTAACCTTGTGTAACATTATCACGGTGCCATTTCCAACGTGTTTATAGGTGATAACAAAAAAAACCGCATTTATAGAAACGCGGTCACCTTTTCCTAATTGAACTATCGTTCCCCGTTTAGTTTAGTAAGGGTCGTGTTTCAATAGAAAATCTTGATCCTAACTCACCCTGTGACTTCATTCAATTCACTTACGAATGATTCAACTGATCTATAAAACAAAAACGAAAGTGCTTGATTTTTGTTTTCCAGATAAAGAGGACCAAGAATTCTTTGGTCCTCTTTTAGTTGTATCTGGAAAGGGGGTGAATTTCGCGTAGCAACTTATGTTATAACATTCACTTCCCCCTGGTCTTACGCACGCTTTTATAGCTTAAGCCTGCTGAAGTTGAATTAATTCGCTTTAGTTCTCCTTCAAAAAACCTTGATCCGTCTGATAATTGTTTTTGCATAATGAAGCATGCATAATGGCAGACTTCATGTTTCATCAAGTCAATTATCTCGGTTATATATAAATTTCTGATAGAATAACCACTAATTTCAATTCGAAGTGGCGTTTTTTTGTTATATATGAATCGTCCATAGGTCGACCGTTTTAATCTCGGATTAATAATTACCGGTATATTGAAATCAAGCCCCCAATACTTCATCGCGATATCCCTTGCAAGATTTGTGAGCCCTTCTACCTCTCTGGTACTAAGTTTTAGTTTTATTGTTGTATCGTTCATTTCACATCCCTCCTTTAACAAGATTCATAAAATTATTCAACTATATACATCCTTCCATTTTATACCACTTTAACGACCTTTCCTCCATTATTATGAAGTTTTCGGTGGTCGACCGAGTGGTTTCGATTTTCTCAGGTTTTCAAGCTCTGCTCGTAATTCTTTGGCTTCCTGTCGATACTCATCGATTCGTTTTTTGTGCCTTATTTTCGCTGGTATTACGCTGGTCAACCAACGATTTCAGTTGCGCCGTTAGCTCATCCCGATATTTTGAAATCTCAGCTTGGGCAGCTTCACGCACCTTTTGGATTTCGGTGTTAAGTTCGAGCTCATTGTCAGCTTGAAGGCGCTGCATAAGAATTTCAGCGTCTTTTTTTTGTTCTTTTATATCACAGATCCTTTGCGAATGTTGTTGGATTTATCGAGCCGTGCGAGATGTTCCAGGTACTCTTTCTTGGTTGGGTAACCAGATCTTTCAAATAGCTCGTGAAAAAGATTGCATACCTCTTGCGAAGCCTTTGCTCCCCACACTGGATCCGGGTCTTTTGCCAAATGATCAACTCCTTAAGATTAACCAAACTTCAAAAAATGGAAACGCTGATAATATCAGCGTTTCCATTTTGCAGGAATATTATACATGGTTAACTTTTGATAGCTTTATTTTGATGACTTGAATTAACGAAGCCTTTTATAATAAGGGTTATCTGTTAAATACAGGTTAACCTAAGACGTTAGTCAATAGGCTATTGCGTAACTCGTTGTTTTGTTTCAGCACTTATTCTTGTGCTAGAATAAGTACCGCTGAAAGGCAGCAATCCATAATTGGATATAAGCTATAATTCTCCGCTAGCGCAATAACCGGCTGTCGCCGCGACATGTTGCGCGCCATATTCATTTCATCAAGAACTTATATTATTACCATTAGCCTTGATACTATTTTGCTTTATTTCCCTACGTAATCCCTGCCAAAACAAAAGTAAGCCAAAACAAACGAATATCGGTTCTAATACATTAGCTTCTGGACCGTTAGTTATACGGTGTAACTTAAATATCCAATGAAACACAAGGATGTCAAAGCTTAAAAACAAACCTGTCGCGACTACAAAGCCATTGAAGAAAGAAGGACTAAAAAACCGCCGAAATACCTCCATAAAAATCAGCAATACAACAATTCCAAAAAATACTGCACCAATTCTATCAATCGCTTTTGAGTTAGTGAACCCAAAGGCATGCGCATCAAAGATATGCAGATCTTCATAAGTAATTATTGCGCCGGTAATAACTCCTAGAAGTCTTTTCAGTTTAATTACACCCCTACTTTTTAATCTGCTTCCATTTTATCATTTTTTAAAGAAAGGCTCTGTTTTCGTTTAATGTTGATTTTTGACTGAAAGAAAACCGCCAACTGAAAAGGTGGTTAATCTAACTATCGTTTTCCATCGTAATAACCAACACCTTTATTGTGATTCAAGTTAGCGAATATTCCACTTTAGAGAGAGCAGTATTACAATCCTTCGACGGTTCTGGAATTTTCCTCTACAATCACAGACATGTAAACGTCTATAAGATCCTCACTTTCAACTTTAAAACCAAACCGTTCATAAAGACGTCTAGCAGAGCTTCCTTGTAGGACATTTAATGTTACACGTTTTCCTTTTACATAATTTTGTTCAAGCAGATTTTTTAATACTTGACTGCCGACCCCTTTACCTTGGTAATTGGGATGAATATAAAAATGTTCCAATAAATAACCATCTAATGTCGGTTTAAAAGCTATGCAGCCAACAAAAGAAGAATCTGCCTCGATGATCCAAGTATGAACTGAGTCAAATGCATTACGGAAGCGTTGCCGAACTTTCTCTTCATCAAACCTTCCTAACCTAGTTAAATCATTACGTAGTACAATTGCCCGTAAATTAGCAATTGTCTCAACATCGGAATTTTGGGATTGGCGAAGAGTAATCTGTTTCATCTAACGTAACAACTCCTTATTCTATTTAAAGACAACAGAAGGGTTGAGCCCCCCTTAAAATCATTGAAATCATTTATTCTAAAGCCATTATGACCTTTGGCATCTTATAGCGGTTTAATCAGGCGTATCTATATGTACACATTTGTACCGCAGATATTAACATTGATCTATCTGCCAGTTAGTTTAGGAGGAAAAAGATGTTCTGCGAAGATTGGTGTTTGTCTCATGTACAGTAAACAGGCAAGAGGTGACCAGCATATTTTTCTTATTCGACGTTGTGTTCTCATATTCCTTGCTGTTAAGTAACGGAACCAAGCCAGATAATGTTGTAAATACTTGGTTGCTACACCATTAAAGCGGTAAATCCAGCGTTTCAACCGACTATGATAGTTGTTTACATTCTGAATGTGGTAAACTCCTTTAACACGTTGTTTCCCATCCGACTTGAAGCGGTAATGGGCTAATCCTTTCGTATTCGCATAGGAACTGAATGCCCTCCATGAATCGGTACAAAGTACGTTTGATTCGGTTAAATGACAGCCGATAGCCTCATCCAATTTAGCTTTCCGAATACGTCCACGTCCAAGAACGCCAGAGAAAGTCATCTTTTGACGGTCACGAGCCACCAATACACATATTTGGTCGTTACTGATGCCACGATATTTAGCTTTGCCACCACGTTTACGGGACTTGCGGTCAGCGATAGTCCGTTTGCCTTTTTCAGAGAACAAGAAATAGGTCTCATCCATTTCGACGATGCCCTGGAATGTTTCGGTTGGAATTTGTTTCAGAGCGGCAAGAATCTTATGCCTCCAGTAAAACAGGGTTACATGAGTTACCTCATCATGCAACAGTTCGGCACATTTCCTCAGTGAAAAACCCTCAATCATACATTCGATGAATCGAACCCAAAGGTGAGGTCTTCTGGTGCGTTGAAGAGGGGTGTTGGTGAGGTCGTTGAAGGTTTGACGGCAGGATTTACAGCGGTAACGTTGCCGTTTGACCTCCCCAGTACGTGTCTTAATAACGTATTTTCCAAACCGCACAACTGAATGATTGTTGCAATGCGGACAAACAAGCCCATCTTTATGCTTTTGTTCCTGGATTTCATCAATTGCACGATTTGGAGCCGCTAAGCTTTTCGTTCGAGATTGCAAAAAGTATATAAGTTCTTGCTTACAACTATCGTCTAAAGCGTCAGCGAGCTTCTTCAATTCCTTTAAATCCATAAGTAAATCATCTCCGAACTATGATTATACCCACAATTATAGATCATTTGTTCGTATATATCAAATATCAACATTAAGAATTAACATAGCCTAAAGAAAAGCGGCAGGAGTTAATTCACCGATGAATCACCAAACAAAAATATGGTAATTTGTTTTTATTGATTCCTACAGTTCCAAACAATAATGCTCCTGCTAAAGCGACACTTGCGATAATCTTTTTCATTGCTATATTTGTGTATAAAAAACCACTAACCTTTTTTCGGATTAGTGGTCAAGTTAAGTATTTGTCAGAGGTACTAGTGTGAGACTCACTATGTACATGGGTTCAACTCCTGTTCTTCTAATGAATCTTATTTAGTTTGCTTTAAAAAGTCCAACGAATTTATTCCAAGAACGGTTAATCAAGTTAATTACTTTGATGGGAACATTGTAAGAAGCATAGGCATCAAATCGAGCAATAAACAAGCTATCATAATTATCAATGAAAGGCTTTAATCTCTCTCGAATCTGAACTTCATTAAGGCTAGTGTAAACAATCCAGTTAGAATACTGAACTTTTTCAACTTCACCTAATGATTGAATAGCCATTATTACACGAAAGTAATCATTACGTGGCTCATTGCCTTTTAGATCGTAAAGAATAAGGTAAGTGTTCATCGACGTAAACTCCTTTCAGATGTAATTACTTCTTTTTGTTTGCTCTAGATTGAGATAATACAGAACCAGCCAATGATTTGGTAGTTTTGCTAGTTCTACCATCGTTCAAAGCTTTTGAAGCAACAGAAGACATACGATCAGATGATACTTTACGTGAGCTAGATTTAGCCATGTTAGAGTCCTCCTTTCAAAAGTGTTGTTAGCACTCTGTGAAGATTAGTGCTAAATGCTTTACGAGATTCATAATACAATGGATGGTAAAATAATGCAATGAATTTCAACAAAATAATTCAAAATAAATACAATATATAGTGTTTCGACATAATTCGATGCAACTATATGTAGTGTTTTTGTCGAAATATGGTGGAAAATATGCAACCCAAATCATAGCATCTTCAAGTGTACAATAGGGGTCTGTCGAGGACAGAACAAAAAGCGTTTTCTCTGCTCCAGATACTATCTCACCCATATTTTCAGGAATAGGAAAAAAAGTCACGGGCGCTGCCAATCGGATTTGTCGAGGACAACTTTATAAGGAAGCTTCCTGGCACTTCTGATTATTTCTTGTGGGGGTTTAACTATTGATGGGTATGGCAAATGAAAGAACGGTGGATTAGAGATATCTTGCGGCACATCCGGCTCCAAACGTTTAAGCCGTTCTGTTAATTTATTTGCATCCTGCGGTTTTTCCGAATGAGTGAAAGCAGCAACTGGAAGCAGATACAGGGATATTGAAAGCAATAAAGGCAACAGCCGCGGCATTTGGATCACCTTCCGATTTTTGGATACCTTTATTTTCCCTTCTAATACAAGAAATAAACAAAAAGAACGCCCTTCAGGAGAGCACTGCAAAACGAATACAATATTTGTAAAGTGGAACCCAGTGCCGTATAGGTGCTGGGTTTTCTGCATTTTGGTATAATAAAAGAAAAAAGAAAGAGTGAAAAGCATGCTACACTCTGCCAAACAAATGACTGCCTCGTTTCATGCAGAATTATATAAACTCATTCCAGAAGCCCACTTGCTTCGTAAGATTCATGAGGTTGTGGATTTTTCTTTTGTCCATGAACTTGTTCGATCCTCCTATTGCGAATATTATGGAAGACCTGCAAACGAACCCGAATTGTTGTTTCGTTTATTGTTTCTGCAGATTCTCTATGGATTATCTGATGAACGGATGATACAAGACGCGCAAGTGAATCTGGCTTACAAATGGTTCGTTGGTTTGAATCCCGAGGAGGCTCTTCCGGATTCCTCGCAGCTTTCTCGGTTTCGCAATCATCGCTTAGGGGCAAGTCAAATCGACGAATTGTTGAAGGTGATCGTAAAACAATGCATTGAAAAAGGATTGATTAAATCCAAGTCGTTAATCGTGGACTCCACCCATTCCCTAGCAGCGAGTCAAAAACAAAGAGCATTAGATGTTTTACGAGATGCGGCGAAGCGACTATTACGAACCGTCATCAAAAAGCATCCCAAGCTCGAGAAAAAACTACCGCGTAAACCCGAGCTTCAAAAAGACCAACCAGATGCTGAAAAGGTGATGCTGCATTATCTGGCTCAACTCGGTGAATCGGTCGAAACGTTTCTTCCTGATCATGAGGGTGCCATTTCCGAAAAACTACAGATAGCTAAACAAATTGTTGAGGATGAACGCCTACTTGCAAACAAAGGGATTATGTCCGCCATTGATCCAGAAGCACGATTCGGATGGAAGAGCAATACAAAATCTTTTTTTGGCTACAAGAACCACATTGCTATGACAGAAGAAGAGATAATTACAGCCGTTGAAGTGACAGGTGGGAGTAACGATGATGGAAAACAATTGTCAAATTTAATTAAACAATCCTTAGAAGCAGGATTGGAAGTGAAAGAAATCCTTGCAGATACGGCCTATTCCGGGAAAGAAAATTTGTCTGAGTTAAAAGAAAAAGAGATTCAAGCGATTATTCCACTTAATCCAATTGTACATACGGGTGGCTTAAAGCAAGAAGGATTTGAGTATAACAAAGACGCTGACTTCGTCCTTTGTCCAGCAGGAGAACATAGCACCCGAAAAGCTATTCAGGGAAGTAAGAAATCAGGACATAGTCGTTCATTGGTATTCTACTTCGACATAGAAAAGTGCAAGACATGTCCGCTCCGAGAAGGTTGTTACAAACCTGAATCAAAGAGCAAGACGTATTCCATTCGGATCGTCGCAGATCAATACAAGGATCACATGGCATTCGAGAAGAGTGAATCGTTTAAAGAACGAATGAAACGACGACCGATTATTGAACATAAAAATGCCGAATTAAAGAGACATCATGGACTGACCAAGGCGAAATACCGTGGTCTATTCCGAATGCGAATACAGACCCTGCTCACGATATTTGTGGTAAACGTCAAAAGAATGATAAAGCTAATAAACAAAATGCAGCCAGTCTCATAAAGAGAATAGCTGCATTTTTTAGGTAAAAATCTTATTTGCTCCTATTACTTAAATCCGAATTCCCAAGAAAGCTAAAAACAAGCTTTTTGCAGTGCTCTCCTTCAGCGCCTTTTGCTCTTCAATGTTATTGGACTCTCTAGCGAAAGCTGATGTTTTACTTGATATTGGCAAGATCATTTCGGATGAATCGTAGGCAACTTCGTTTCAGAGTTGGTTATCTATGGCTTCCAACAATCCGCCGTAGCGGATCCTAGATCATGCCATTTTTCTTTTCGATATTGAAATCTATCCAGCACTTCCAACGAAATAATATTCACTATCATACCTTCAACATATGGAGTAGGAACATCATCCCAACACTCATAAAAACCATTCTGTTTGTAATACGCATAGGCATAAAACTCATACCAAACAATCTTATGCCATGGATATATCTGCAATAAGTCATGAGGGCTAATTTCCAAACCATAACAATCCTTTAAATACCGTGAAACATAATCAGACGTATTTTTTTGGGTTATACTCAATTCTTTTTCACCACCAAACTAGAACGTTAGTTCTTATAGTATATGAAGTGGATTTATTTTCATCAACTTTTGATTGAATGACTGTAAATAAATCCATATTTATGCAATAATGGAACATATCATTTTTTAAAAGGAGAAACAATGCCAAAACAACGCCAGCTACTAGAACCTCCAGACTTTGAACGGATGCGTGTATTTCAGCAGCCAATCTCAATCTTTTTACAAGGTGAGCTAATTGGTCAAAATGTAATAATTCAATCTTATAATGATGTATGTGTGTTAAGCACCACTGGAGAACGATACATGAAGGCAAATTGTAAATTCCTTAGTAAGGGATAAATCTAATGGCACACCACACCACTCTAAGCAGCAATATTGAATTTCATACAAAAGAAAGCTACCGTTACGTTCAAACGGCGGCTCCCGGTTACGCCAGCGGAAGATTTATGAAAAAGAAAAATAAGCCCCACCAAACTTGGTGGGGTTAGCTATATAGCTATATTAGTTGCAATCAATTTTTCAAGCGATTCCCGCTGAGCTGGTTTAATATCAATCACATTTCGGGTACTCTTCACTTTGGCTTCAGCTTCATCCATTGTCATCGCGTCATTTAATTCAATAAGTGTGTTCCCTCGGATTATTACCACTAGCTCTCTCATTTAATATATCCATTGTGAACGGAATTTAAGTAGCCGAGTAATCCCTCATTTTGCGGAAAGTTGGAGTCATGAGTAAAAGAAGTAAGCAGTGTTGCAGCTTCCGCGCGGGTCAACGGTACATCCGGACGGAATGTATGATCGTCGTATCCATGGATCCAGCGATAATAAAATAACTTCTCAACAAATGAAATTCCCCAAGGCTGAATGGTTGAACGATCTTCAATTCCTGGAATACTCTCATGAGGTTGGGGAAGTGAACTAAGACGATCTGTTCGAGCCATCATAGCAATAGCTTCAAGCCTGGTAATCGTTCGATTAGGATAAAACATTCTCCTGCCGGACGAGAATTCCCCATCGATCAGTCCAGCGGATGAGCCGCGATCAATGTACGGCTTTGACCAAGGTTCAGTAGGGACGTCTGTGAAAATTAGTGATTGCTGCTTAGCTTCCGATTTTGCAGTCATTACGAGCATCTTTAGAAATTCCTGTCTAGTTACAAGCTGATCCGGTTGAAACGATCCTACGGTGCGTCCCTCAATAATTCCGAAACCGTGCAATCGTTCAATATCGTCATGCGCCCAGTGAGATTGAGGCACATCACTAAAAGAATCATTCCGATTGATAAGAATATCTCGGCTGATCATCCTTTGATTATCCGAATTTGGTCGGCTCGTAAAAATGGTGATGTTATGCGGTCCATCCTTCAACGGTTCCACATTCAAAAACAAGGAATATTCCTGCCATCCATTTACTCCCCTGGCGCCGCTGTAAGCCGCTCCATCTATCAGGACACCAACTTTGGCATTTTGATCGATGTTTAGGCTAATTTTGATTTCTCCGCCAACTATCGTACATCCATAAGTTAACCTGCTTTGCTGGGCAAATGATCTTTCACGCTTATACTCATCGTTCGTTAAATCAACAAGAGAAACGAAGACATGAAGATCACTTTTCTCAATTCCATAATTCTATCTTTTATATCATCACGTTGTTTCATCAATTCATCGATACTATCGAACGACATGAAACACTTCAGCATCACAGTTGTTGTATTGATAATCATTTGATTAATGACAACATACTACATTTAGATTACTTGTTACGTTGGACATATCACGATTTCATCTACCTAAACGGTTACAGTGCGCTAATCGAAGAGGCACACCAGTATAGGCGTGCCCCGTATTATTTAGCTAGGATTATTCGTTATTCATTCTCCATCGTGCTGATGTCGATTACAAATCGATAACGGACATCCGAAGCTAGTACCCGCTCCCAAGCTTCATCAATCTGTTTGGCGGAAATAACCTCGATCTCAGAAGCTATTTTATGTTCAGCACAGAAGTCAAGCATTTCCTGCGTTTCACGAATTCCACCAATCATGGATCCAGCAAACGAGCGACGATGAGGGATCAGTGAGAATACCTGAACCGGCAACGGTTCCGCTGGTGCACCGACGTTGACCAATGTACCGTCCAGCGCCAGTAACGAAAGATAGGCATTAATATCGATCTTCGCGCTCACAGTATTTATGATGAGGTCGAACGAACCTGCAAGTTTCTTAAACGTCTCTGGATCGCTCGTGGCATAATAATGGTCCGCGCCAAGCTGCAAACCGTCTTCTTTCTTTTTTAATGTTTGTGATAAAACCGTAACATCTGCCCCCATGGTATGAGCGAGCTTCACAGCCATGTGTCCAAGCCCGCCAAGTCCAATAACAGCTATTTTCTTACCAGGGGCAGCTCCCCAATGGCGCAGCGGCGAGTACGTTGTTATGCCGGCACACAAAAGCGGCGCAGCGACGTCAAGCTCCATACCATCAGGAATTCGAACCACGAAATCTTCCGTTACGACGATGCGTGTGGAATAACCGCCCTGCGTATATTGCCCGTACCTGTCGATAGCTGCATAGGTGCCCGTATTTCCACTAAGGCAATATTGCTCCTCTCCTCTTTTGCAGTTAACGCACTCCCCGCAGGAGTCAACCATGCAGCCCACCCCAACTCGGTCACCAACGGCATATTTTTTGACTTCCGAACCAACCTGAGTGACAATTCCAGCAATCTCGTGTCCTGGAACGAGAGGATAGTTTACCGGTCCCCAATCGCCGCGAGCGGTATGTATATCGGAGTGGCAAATACCCGCATATTTAATCTCAATAAGGACATCATGCGGCTTAAGATCCCTGCGCTCTATCGTGGTCAGTTTGAACGGACCTTCCGGACTAAATACAGCACGTGCATTAGTAGTAATCATAGTCTAACCTCCTACCGGAATGAGCCCATATCACAGGCAATACGGCACTGGTGACGTTCATTGGACCTTAGAGATTGGTCGTGATTTGACATTGGATTTGCTCTTGGATCAGCACCTCGAAGTAACCTCCATAGAAGCTTCTGGCATTGTTAACTAATACGTCTATGCCGCCAAATCCGTCAACAGCCAACTTCACTGCAGCCTCAGCATCCCCGAAGGTCTCGTGACATCCAGTCCCTCCTGCCTAAGTTTGCTTGGCACCTTCCGATTAATTGCATGTTTGGATGCCATTGTTTAGATAATGCTGCGATTAGTCTTGCTGGGCATGCGCTTGAATGAGTAGCTGTTGTTGCTGCGCATTGTTTTGTGCAGCTGCTGGTGAAATACCCGATTGCTGCTGCGCGTATTGGATCAGCTCGTTGCACTCTTGGATCACCTGACTCCAGTTGTTATTGGAGCAAGCATTTTGGATCTCCTGGCACTGTTGCTGCCAGCTTTGAACTGCTGTCCCCATGTTGTCCCCTCCTTTTTTTACGTCTGGCTGTTTCAACAAAGAATAGGATAGACTATACTGGCATCTTTTATGCGCATATCTGATTATGTTCGAATACTTAATTAGGGCAACGCCGCACCACACATTATGGAATGAGTTTCGATATCCTGTTGAATTCTCCACCCTTTTAATTACTGTATCGTCTCTCGCATTATTTGGTGTTTACTTTGATAAATGTTTGTTCATTGGGGTAAACAAATTAATTTAAGGTTTTGCCTTTCGATAATGGCGAGATACCCTGCATGTTATTCCGTTGAGACATGGGAGTGAAAACCTCCAGGGGCGGCGGTGTTGAGAATGCGTGCCGTAAATGGAATAAATTGGGTTAGCTATCTTTCACTCTATTTCCGCCTGCTTTTATGTCGCCGAACTCTAGTCTAGCTCGTCTAAGGTATCTATGTCGTTTAACTCATATAGTGTAGCAGTAGTTACTTGGCTTTTTGTAACGTCTTAATTAATTGGCTTTGTTAAACTTTGTTGTTGATATTTGATAATTACGAACAAATGTTCTATATTAAAGGTAATATCACTATTCGGAGATGGTTTACCCATGGATTTAAAGGAACTGAAAAAGCTTGCTGATACGCTAGACGATAATGGTAAGCGAGAGCTTATCCACTTTTTGCAGTCACAAACCAAAGGAGTTGCGGTTCCTGTTCGAGCGATTGATGAGATTCAAGAGCGAAAACATAAAGATGGGCTTGCCCGCATTGCAAAAACTATTCTGTCGTGCGATTTGGAAAGTACACTGTAAAAACACGCACTGGGAGGTTAAACGTCAACGTTACCGTTGTAAGTCTTGTCGCCAAACGTTCAATGACCTTACAAACACCCCTCTGCAACGAACGAGGAGACCTCATATTTGGGTTCGTTTTATTGAATGCATGATTGAGGGCTTTTCTCTGAGAAAATGTGCAGAGCAGTTAAACGATGAAGTCACCCATGTCACCTTGTTTTACTGGCGGCATAAGATTCTCTCTGCTCTAAAACAGATTCCAACCGAAGCATTTCAAGATATTGTTGAGATGGATGAGACTTACTTTCTGTACTCGGAAAAAGGCAAGCGAAATATCACCGAACGCAAGCCACGTAAACGTGGCGGCAAAGCTAAATATCGTGGTATAAGCCACGATCAAGTGTGCGTACTGGTTGCTCGTGATCGTCAGAAAATGACGTACTCTGGCGTTCTTGGACGTGGGCGAATTCGGACAACGAAATTGGATGAGGCGATTGGTGGTCATTTATCCGACTCAAACGTGCTATGCACTGATTCGTGGCGGGCATTCAGTTCCTATGCAAATTCAAAAGGCTTGGCTCATTACCGCTTCAAGTCCGACGGAAAACAACGTGTGAAAGGCGTGTACCATATCCAAAACGTAAACAGCTACCACAGCCGCTTAAAGAAATGGATGGATCGCTTTAATGGTGTTGCAACGAAGTATTTACAGCACTATTTAGCTTGGTTTCGGTACTTAGACAGCAAGGAGTATGAGAATACCGCATCGAATAAGAAAAATATGTTGGTCAAATCGTGCCTGTTTACTGTGACCGATACGAATACCAAACTTCGGCTTTCTGCTTATTTTTGCTAAGCTAACTGGCAGTATTCTATAAAAGTAGTTGTTCTTAAATAAGGGGTCAGGATATAATTGGGAATAGCTTGAGAAAAGTTGAGATGAGAGAGGGAGCTGAGTTGAGATGAGCAGATTTAAAGGTGTTTTTTTTGATTTGGACGGTACCTTAATTGATAGTGAGGGACTGGGTACCGAAGCGTATAATTACGGGATTCAAAAAGTATTAAATCGAGAAATGAATGAAACTGAAAAACAATTCTTACTCGGAAAACCGTTTAAGGCTTTAGATATTGTATTCCCTTTTTTATCATCTTCTGAAAAAGAAGAGATTATTGAAGAAACATTAGTCTATTATAGAAAATATAATCATCTAATTGAAGAATATCCTGGTATTCGGGAAATGCTTAAAATCCTCCATGAAACTGGGTTTAAACTTGGGATTGTTACTTCTAAATTAAAACAAAATGCAGAGACCGAATTACGAAACATTGGGCTGTTTTCTTTCTTTGAGGTAGTTTTGGCTAAGGAAGATTGCCTTGATTTTAAACCAAGTCCTGTTCCTTTACTTCAATTAGCTGAAAAACTTAATATACAACCAGATCAGTGTTTGTATGTTGGAGACCAGCCGACAGATATACAAGCCACACACGCCGCAAACATGACGAGCGTTGCGGCTCTTTGGGGGGAAGGCAAACTTGAAAGGCTTTCCCCACTAAACCCAACATTTTTATTTAATGAACCAAACCAGTTAATTGAAGTATTATTAAACTAACGAAGACGATAGTTCAATAAACCGCCTTTTCAACCAAGGCGGTTTTCTTATGGTCAAATATCAACATTAGAATTTAACATAGCCAATTAATTAGAAATACGGAGCCTGAAATCTGAACTGCATGGCTCTGTTTTTAATGTTCCATATTATGAATTGAATGTGCGCAGCGACACAAAAACCGATTTGTTTCATAATTATTTACAAAAATAAGTAAGTTATTATAGACCTAAATCAAGCCTATTTTACTTCAAACAACGAACGGATTATGACAAAAATCATACTATACATAGTCAAATGACCATATTATGAACGGAGGAGAATATATGAATAGTCAACCATTTAGAAGCTTTGGAGGAGGTATGCCTCTTGGTGGTATGCCCTTTGGTGGTATGCCCTCTGGTGGTATGCCCTTTGGTGGTATGCCCTCTGGTGGTATGCCTTTTGGTGGTATGCCTTTTGGTGGTATGCCTTTTGGTGGTATGCCTTTTGGTGGTATGCCTTTTGGTGGTATGCCTTTTGGTGGTATGCCTTTCGGTGGTATGCCTTTTGGTGGTATGCCCTTTGATGGTAGCCCATTTGGTGGTATGCCCTTTGGTGGTATGCCCTTTGGTGGTATGCCCTTTGGTGGTATGCCCTCTGGTGGTATGCCCTCTGGTGGTATGCCCTCTGGTGGTATGCCCTCTGGTGGTATGCCCTCTGGTAGACAGGAATACTTTACCACAAGTACCACGGACAACTAACCTTAACCTTGTCTGGCACTCTATGTTAAAACAAAAGCCAGGGTGCAAAATTCCCTGGCTTTTTTCGTCGAGAATATATGTAACATCAAAAATAGTTATCGTTTTATACGTCCGCGGCTTCACGCCACTTCAGTCGGGATTGATGTTGATGTTTCTACCTGGAGGCATACTCATGGGGATTATGTCTCCCGTGACCGGTTGGGTGTTCGATAAAATCGGCGCGAAATGGCTTGCAATAAAAGGGCTGCTCATCACTGTTGTAACTACCTATAAGTTGACACAGCTGCATATCGAACCGTCCTTTTCTTTTGTGACTTGGGTCTACACGTTCAGCTGGTCGGTATGTCAATCCTTATGATGCCGTTTTTAGTAAGTGGCTACTTTTGTTAGAATCCATTATGTTGCAGAAGATCCAGACGATTTCCGTAGAGATCTTCAAATACAACCTCAATCCCCCAAGGTACCTGTTTCGGCTCACCGAAAAATTTAACCCCTTTTGACTTCATAGCATTATATTCGCGATAGCAATCGTCTGCATCACAGAATGTCGCGCCCATTATGGGTAGCACTTATGGGAGATTAATCCTTTTTGACTGGTTGCACCAGCCTTACCTTTATTTTTTGAAGAAAGTTGCTTAAGTACCACCCAACTCCATAAGGATCAATCAGAGGCTCAGCCTTTTTTTAAAAAGTGTTTTTCCTTGGTCTACTTTAATTTGCTCTTTTTTAAGATTTCGAGCTTTTTTATTTTCATGGGAGCTGAACGGGACATATGTACAAATGGACATTTACACAAAAGTGGGTGTTTTGTATTAATATCATTTTTTATTTACTTGTTACATGCCGAGCCCACTACTGCGGTAGCCTGCCAAAACGTTCTAAACAAACAGAAAAGCCCTATTTTACCACTTTAAACTTTACCGTCGAACAATAAAACTCGACCCCTTTAAAATATATAATTAAGATCCACAGTCTGCTGCTTCCGTGAACCATCTCTAGCACAAAAAACGGCTCTGTTCGCATCCATGCGAAAGAGCCGTTCTCTGTTTTTCCTGATATGTCGGTTTTGTTATTTTGTGCGAGTATTCTTACAGGCGTGATTTTAGAACCTGACATATGAATATAACGCGTAATGTGCATCACTTGAACAAAAATATGTGTCTTTCAATCTGACATTTGTCCAACCATAATAGATGCCATCTAAATATAATAAACTAGCTGCTAGGGTATTGCATCTAGGAGATAGAAGATGAATCAGGTGACAACAACCGCTGCGATCTTGGTCCTCTTCATTCTGTTATTAATTATCAGCCGTTCGTTAAGATGGTAATTCCCCTCTTTTACCGGACTGCCGGAATCCTGAGAAAAGCGAGGTGAAATTAATGGCAACCCAAAAAACACAACTTAAAAAAGCAAAAGCTGTTCAAACGAAGGTAACCCCAAAAAAACAACTTAAAAAGGCAAAAGCTGTTCAAACGAAGGCAACCCAAAAAAAACAACTTAAAAAGGCAAAAGCTGTTCAAACGAAGGCAACCCCAAAAAAACAACTTAAAAAGGCAAAAGCTGTTCAAACGAAGGCTTTTACACCATTCGGATTCGAGTCACCACGATTCGAGCGATTTGAGGAACGATTTGAGCCCTTCTTTTTTGAGCGTTTCGAGCCGCGTTTCGAGTCGCCTAGATTTGAGCGATTCGAGGAATTTTTCGAGCGTCCGTTCTTCTTTCCAAGAAGGTTCTTTTAATAAAATAATTTTTCTTATTGCTATCTTGATTCTTTTTATACTTCTGGTAATTATCACACGTACAATCATGGGTTATTAAGTTAAAGTAATGTCACGGTCAAAAGAACGCCGAGCGGTTGGCGTTCTTTTGACCTCCTACATATGTACAAAATGATGAGCCCCTGAATAAGTTCCTCCACTCCCTCGGTACGATTCAATTTTCTCACGCATGCTCGCTTATTCGCAGGATTTCACCCTTGTCAAAATAATGAAAGTTAGGAATCGAGCCACCGTTATAGACCCTGGCAACATGAAGGCGCACTGAAATAGAGGATGAAGTTAATATCCCATATATTTCCATATACTGCACGCATTCTCCACGCCGCCCCTGGTGGCTATCACTCCCATGTCTCAACGGGTCTTAGCCCTTTCATTCCTTCGTTACGCCTTTCCAAGGGGTGGAGGCCGGTCTTGCTATCGTTACGGGTCATTGCCCTTTGGTGGAATATACCCGGTACTCCGTGCTTTCTTTGAAATCCTGCGAATAAGCCAATCGATGTGCAACGAAACAGGTATTACAGTTATGCAGCTTTTAGAGGTAGTGCTTTATGTGGGATGTAAGCTTGGCCAGTACGTGCCATGCCGACTAAGATTCGAGCCAACTTACCACATAACTTCATGATGGACCTCATTTTTTTCATTTTCTTTACGTGTACATTGTGTGCATGAATTGACCGAAACTCTGGATTATTCCTCACGAGACTCAGGGTCATCATGAATATGAAGCGTCGAAGGCGAGATCGTCCACGTTTGCTTATCTTCATTTGTCCAACCCATTTACCTGAACTTGCTTCCGCTAGATTGAGACCGGCATGACGCAGCAGGGTATTACCGTGTATAAAACCACTCAAATCTCCGGCCTCACCAATAATACCGGCTACAGAAATGGCGCTAACTCCTTTGATGGCAAGCATAAACTTAGCGAAGGGAATGCGCTCTAATACGGAAACCATCTCTTGCTCGACATCCTGTAGCTGGCTCAAAGCAAGATCGTACTCTGCGAGTAATTGCTTCAAGTGAAGCTTGTAGGCATGCGCAGCTTGTTTGGAACCGACTGAGCTTCCAGCCAGCGAGATCAGGGCCCGAGCTTTTCGCTCACCGCAGTGCCGCTTCATAAGTGACTTCCATCCTTGAATCAATTCCTTTGGCTGTAATTTGCTGAGCTCTTCCGGTGTAGGAAAGAGACGAAGTGTGGTTAAGGAACCGGCACACATCAATTTCTTAAAAACTTGACGCAGCTCAGGAAAAACAACGTCAACCCAGCGATGAATTTGGTTTTTCGCACTTACCATACGCTTAACCACAAAGTCCCGGTTCGAGACTAAAACACGGAGCTCTTCAAACGCTTCAGGTGTGCTACGTGTGAATGAGTAATACCCGTTTTTCACCATGTCGGCGATGACAAGCGCATCCTTTTTGTCGCTTTTTGAGGGCGTATTGTCACGGTTTTCTTTATTCTTTTTCACTAGATGCGGATTCACCAAAACAACTTCAAACTGTCGTTCTGCAAGCCATCTGGATATGTTGAGCCAGTAGTGTCCGGTCGGTTCCATACCTACGATTGCTGCAGTTAATTTGTGATCGGTCTGCAACCGCTGGATCCATTGCAGGAGTTGCTGAAAACCTTCCTCGTCATTAGAAAATGACAAGGGATTGCCGATCACGATACCGCGAAAGTTTACGGCACGTGCGACATGCAGTTGCTGCGCGATGTCGATCCCGACGACCAAATGATGAGTGGTAATCTTTTCAATGAGTTGATTTTGTTTGGCTTGCGATTTAAACTTCATAGTAGAGCGCCTCCTGGATGATGGGATTTTAAGGGCTATGACCCGTTTCGTACTCCCATCGTACCGAGGCGCTCGTTTTTTTGCAAAGCTTAAAATTAACGCTCTACAGGAATGCTATCGTATCCGATAGTTGAACAAAATCTTTTCAAAACACCACATTACCGTTTCCAGTTAATTAACGTTTGTTTTCAAGAAGAGACACTAATATTATTGTTGCTTTCTAACCTTCTTGCGATGTGCTGCCCAATCAAAATTAACCAAACAATCATCCAAATCGATAATGGGGCTAAAACAACCGGCGGCGCAAAATGAGCGATGAACGAATAACCACCAAGATTTACCGCAGTCAGCAATCCGAATATACGAATAGTGCCTCGAGAGGTCCAGGAAGCTGTTGCAAACCAAACGGCAGCTGAAATATGTCCTCCATAGCGTAACGAAATATAGATGGCAGGATCAACACCATTTAGAGCCATAATATCTGTTGCCATATCTATGACAATCCAACCATAACCCGCCGCTTTACTCCACTGTGGTGCTGGTAGTGCTGCAATAACCGGAAGCATAATCATATGCTCGGCTACAGCTAGAATTGCACCAAACATTGTTCCGTCTTGAACCCCTTTGGAAATTGACTGAGGAAGAAAAAAGAACACAAACCTGATAAAAAATAAGATTGCTGCTGCAAATGCTGGAAAAGACCGATTATTACCCAAAATTGAACACCCCTTTGAAATATAGTCCCTTTTCATTACAAATTAACTTTTCAAATCGACGAATCTATTTTAAAAGTTTTTCTTAAAAATTAAAGTTTGAATAATGACTCGATAATAATCCACAAGCCAAGCAACCCTAATACTGTGCCGGCAATTTTCTCGGACCATTCGCCCATATATGGTTTGAATCTCGAACCAAAAGTCAATCCCAAAAAAGTAAAAAAGAAAGCTTGGAGTGCAATAAGAAAAATTGTAAGTGCCACGGGTACGCCTACAAGTCCAATGGAGAACCCAACCGCTAGTTCATCTAAAGAGATGCTTACAGCGGTCATGATAAGTGTCCAGCCGATTAAATTACGTTCCAGTTTTTCCTCTTCTTCGTCTTCATCTTCAAAAAATATCAGCCAGATTGCAACTCCAATTAATAATAACCCTCCTATTAGAGATGCCCAATTTCCGATAAGCTGCCCTACCCCTTTTCCGATGAAAAGCCCAATTAGCGGCATAATTGCCTCGGCACAGGCGAAGACAATGGCAATTTTCCATTTTCCTTTGGTTTTGATGACACCCAGTGATGTGGAAATCAATAATGTATCTATCCCTAACGATAAAACCAAAACAAGCATCTTTAATAAAGTCGGCATCAAAATCCCCCAAAGTCATTTTTATTTTTATAATATCAAAACACTAACTGTTTTAGTTGTTTTTTGTATAATGCAACCTTCATAGATATTTTAACTCGTTTTCCGTTAGTACAATAAAATCTTAGCAATCAAACAAAAGCAGATCGCTGTCTAGCGGCTCTGCTCTGTCACTGTTCTACCTTCGTTGTTTGTCAAACAAAAAAGTTATCTCTACGGAATAGCTTCCTGTTAAGGTTTCCACACTCTGT
This sequence comes from Paenibacillus sp. GP183, assembly GCF_900104695.1. Taxonomy (NCBI): domain Bacteria; kingdom Bacillati; phylum Bacillota; class Bacilli; order Caryophanales; family Paenibacillaceae; genus Paenibacillus; species Paenibacillus sp. GP183. The sequence goes on along the minus strand of NZ_FNSW01000001.1, from coordinate 470,030 downwards.
GTTCGATATTTTCGTACAGACGAATAAGGGATTCTGATAACTTTTTAAACCAATTCCAGGAACCAATCCATTTGCCAATCAGTACCGAACAGAGAATACCCAAAATTTCCCCTCCTATGATATCACTCGGATAATGAACCCCAGACCAAATACGGGAAAAGGAAATGGCTGCGGCAATAACGAACCATATCCAACCATCTTTTCTACGCCACAGCCAAATAGATGCTGCGACCGCAAAAGATGCCGCCGCGTGATTGCTTGGAAAAGAGGCAGATGCCTCATGTTGGATTAATTGAATCACATGATGATGAATAAACGGGCGATCGCGATGATAAATGGCTCCTATTACTCCATTGACTCCTAAAGCCAGGGAAGCGGACAGTAAAGCATGAAAAACCATCCGGCGATTCGATTCTGTTCGAGTGAACCAATAGATCACGACCCCTACGTAGAATAGGTAATCCAAATTCACCGCTGAAAAAGCCATTAAAGGATTGAAAGAGGGATAGACGTCGGCAAGGTGATTAATCTTTTGAAACCATTGATAGTCTAATTGTGAAATGTCCATTATACGATTCCTTTCATTTTCGAGCTAACCCTAAACTCTAATAATATGTCCTAAACTTTTATCAAAATAAGTCGGCATTCCCTTCAATCAGCCCGATCGCACCAACCTGCACATGAAAAACGGCAGTTAAATAAAGTGGCAAGATCGGGACAATCATTTGATTGGATAGATCGGTAAATTGATTAAAATTACTGGATTCATTGCATTTGGCTTAGAATTCACACACATCCCCCATCTCCGGTCATTTAGACTTTTCTCCTTCTCCTTAACTTCTCAACGAGCCATATGGTGGTAATGCCAAGAGAAAACAGTAGCATCAATAACAGGATGATGCCACCAACGAATGGGATATTTACCGAAGCCATGAGAACAAAAGCCCCTATAGCCGCTACGATCCATCCCGCTTTTCCTGATGCATCTTGAAATCTTTCACCTAAGAAATGACTGAGAGCCGTTAATCCAAAAGCGAACGAAACAATCACAATCAAGCCGACGAGCAAGATCAAGGGAATCCCAATTACAGTAAGCAGTAACAGGATGGTCACCGCCGCGAGTATTAAACCGCTGAAAAAGCCGGTATATAGTATTCGTCCTGGAGGAACTTCCCGATACTGTTCAACAAAGTCAGCCGTGCCCTTCTTACCGAACACAAACATCAAAATCGGGACCAAAAGCATCATCAAGCTTCCAGCTAACTGGACGACCCATATACCAAGAACAAGCCCTCCACCAATCAAAAGGCTGTTTTTTGTGGCATCATCAAAAGAGATATTGATGACGTCGTTTGTAATGACTGCCCCCGTGTCCTGCTCAAGTGTTCCGCCTATGATCAAAACGAATCCATCGATATGTGCTGAAGAATGAATGTGGGCATTTCCATTAATGATAATAATGGAGCTGTTAACTGTGCCTAAAATATCTGCATCCCCTCCAATGATAACAACATCATCCACCGTTTGATTGGCTGGTATAACGGTGTTTTGGTGTTCAAAAATACTCTTTGCCATGGCGGAAGAGGAAAGAAACAAAAAGGAAAGCAAAAAAATCAGGACTGAATATTTTGCTATTCTCAAACGGTTCATCCCCTTTAATTGGTCGTTGTTCTGAGCAGCCGTCGCAAGGAAAAGCTTGCGACAACAAGAACAAAAATTGAAAATAAAATCGTGGCTGCCAGTAATGTAGGTAATGAGGTAACAACGCTGGATAACACGTAAGTCAAAGCCACCAAAATTTTGATTACCCAAGACGATAATTTTAAAAATAAAGCTCCAACAACGAGTCCTATTCCGATGAAACACACGATTGCTGCTGCCGGCAGTGCGAACCATACTTTGGTTAGGGATGGTGACGCCGTTTTATTTTCAATCGTTTTAAGTACACGCTGTTCGAAATCAAATGGAGCATCAATCGCCAAATAGTTTTTTATCACCTGAAGCTGCATTTCCCGAAGTTCGTCCAACAGTGATTGGCACTGATCACAAGAGCCTAGATGTTCCTCTATGCGCATCCGGTCATTCGCACTCAGCTCGTTATCGATATAAGCGGATAACAGATCGTCAGGATGGTTTGCCATTACTCATCACCTTTTTTCATTTCATTTCGCAAAGCAAGCCGAGCGGCGTTCAAACGGGATTTTACTGTACCCAGAGGGATAGTCAAAATTTCTGCCATCTCGTCATATCGATAACCTTGAACATCGTGAAGCAATATGACTTCCCGATGATCAGGGGTGAGTTGTTTCATCGCTTCTTCAATGGTGAGCCGAAGATGATTGTCCTCAACTCGTTTTGTTGCCATTTGTTGGAGCAATTCAGTTGATAATGTTCGTTCTCTCCCCAGTTTCTTTAACCGATCCCTACATAAATTCGTAACGATCCGGAAGATCCAAGCAGAAAAAGCATACTCGTTATCAAGACGGGACAGAGAATAATATGCTTTGAGAAAAGCTTCTTGCGCTACATCTTCCGCTTCCATCCGATTACCTAACACACCATAGGCATGGCGGTAAATGTGACCTTTATACCGTTTGATCAATTCGGCAAAAGCTTTTTTCTCTCCTTGCTTCGCCTCGCGAATTAATCGGTAAAGTTCTTCATCCACACATTGTCAGCCCCCCTACTGTAGAAGCGTAAAGCGGAAATTATGTCCCCAATCCTTGTTTCCGCATTATTCGTAGAACTTCTAACAGAGTCACATTTAAACTGAGCCAAGCTCCGCCAAATACGTAGCCAGCGGCGACATCGCTCGGATACTGAACGTTGAAGAATATTCGGCTGATTCCTACAAATAAACAGAGGATAACAACCAACAGCGTTGCTGCTACGCGAACTTTCACGTTTCCGTAGTGTCGGACGAACAAATACGCCGCGAAACCACAAACCGTAAGCGACAGCAAGGTTTGTTCGCTGGGAAATGTATAAGGGAACTGATTACCTACGGCTATCGGTCCCGCTCGATGAAACAGCAAGCGAAGTGCTTCATCCAGCAATTCCCCACCGATGATTACAAATGCAAAGCAACTGAGTTCAAGCAGTCGGTCTTTTCCCTTAAATAGGATCCAAAATGCTGTTACGAAAATAACAGGGGTAAACACGTAATAGGAACCAAGAAGAGCGAAAAAGTTCATCGAAGAAGTCCAACTTGGATCAAACACTTGGTGAATGATGTAGGATGCGACCTCATCAAATTGAGCGTTCTCTTTTGCTAAGAAGTCCTGGATCAAGCCGATGATTAGCGATATAAACAATACAAATACGGCAAAAGCAGCGAGTAGCAAGAACCTGACTTTGCCCGTCGATTCAAACCGCTGTACCCCTCTTTGTACACTGCTGACAATCCAATCTTTGATTTGATTCTTATATTTTCGGTACGTATAAACCAATATAAAAATAACCGCTGCAATGATACCGCCAATAATCATATATCGGTTTATCGTGTGATGGTATTGCTCCCATTTAGGTCCTAGAACTTTGCCTAGCGAAATAAAAACGCTCACCCAAAAGAAAGCCCCTGTGTATGCAAAAATCGCAAATTTGCGAAACGAAATACGTGTTGTTCCCGAAAAGTACCCTGTAATATGCCGGACGCCAGGAATAAAGTAAGCTATGACCAGCATATTATTTCCGTACTTTTCAAACCAGCGTGACACTTTATCCAGCTTATCCGGTCCCATATGAATGCGCACACCGTACTTTTCGAAGAAAAGGGGTCCTAACCGAAACCCGATCCAATACGATATCGTCATCCCGATAGATGCGCCCATCCCCGCCGATAGAATGCTTAGCAACCATCCAAGCTTTCCTTGGAAAACAAGCAGCCCGGCATAGCTCATCAGAACTTCGCCAGGAAGCGGCAGGGCAAGCATCTCCAGCACGAAAGAACAAAAGAGAACCCAATATCCGTAATGCTCCAGCCAGTTTGTTAAAAACCCCATTACGCTATGCCCCCTCTCGTTTTATTTTACACGTGAATGGAAAAAAGTAACCCTTGACCGATCAAGGGTCACTTCAAATCAATGAAACCGCACCCCAAGCTAAGATAAGTACGATGCAGACCATAATAATTGTGGCTCGTTGCATCACGGACTCGATCATTCTTTTCAATTTGATGTTCCTCTCATTTCTCTATTTATAAAAGGACTTCGGATTCGCCCCTATTGTTCATTTCATATTTATTTTTTTATCCATCTTGTTAACAGCCATATTTTTTTGTAAACGTATAAATGACTTGGCGTTTTCTTTGATTGATAGCTATAGACTTAGTGAGTCCACTAAAATACCTTGGTACACAGTTAGCGCTGTTTCCTTTTTTTTCTCGCCCTATCAATAAAACGAAAGAGGAGCTGCCATCGGCAAGCTCCTCCTCAACTATCTTTTTCCGTTAGTGCAAAACCTTTTACAATTTATTATTCCATCCACGGAGCTTAATGTAATTGTAGGTCGGTATTACCGCACACAATATTATTAGGACTGCCAGCAGGAATTTCATATAGCTCAACCCTCCAGTTGATGATTATCCCGAACCAGATACAATAAATATACACTAAGGCGATAATTATTTCCAATTTTTGTTACTTAACAATCCTGCCCGTTAACTGAGAAGGTTCTATCCATTGTAGTTGGCAGTCTTCTCCTGATGTTTATTGAGCTATAGTTCTCCGTTAGCTTAACGAAGTAATACAGTGTCCTTAGGTCTTCAAACTGCCCTGATGAATGTTTCTTTAGCCCGGACAGCGAGCGATGAATACGAATTCTAGTCCAGGGCGATCTGGTGCATTTCGAATATCCTCGACAGGTAAATTAGTGACGCATAAGGAGTCAATAATTTCGGACTGACTCCGGAACCTCAGTGTCGAGTCCGAGCTTATTACTACCCCGTCCCTTTGGAACACGAATGTCTGACGGAACGTAACTAAAGGCAGCTGCACATCCAGCAGATCCACCCACTTCTCTACCTTTCCGATTTCTGGCGCTTCAATCACCTGATAGGACTGACCGCGGTTCCAGTCCTTCCACGCTTCCTTTGAAGGGTCCCGAACCTCGAATACAAGCCGTCCACCAGGTCGAATAACATCACGACATACACGAAGTGTTGACATCCACTCTTCGTCAGTTACAAAGACTTGTGCTACGTTTCCGGTCATCGTGACTAGATCCGCTTGCAATCCAGCGAGCATTGCAGCCGTTCCATGAATCCATTTGACCCGATCGGCATATGCCTTACGGGTTGCAACTTTGAGCGAGGCATCTGCTGGATCGATCCCAATCACTTCCTTACTTAGTGCAGCAAGTCGACAAGCAAGGATGCCGGTTCCACAACCAATATCAATTACGGATTTAGCACCGAATTCGTCTGTCATTGCAATGTACGGGTCAAGATCTGGACGTTCCTCTGAATCAAAAAAATCGTAAACATCTGCAAGTCGCGGCTCTTCAAATATCCTGTCAGCCATGTCTATGTACCCTCCTTTATATTGTTTTCAAAAATCCTCCCCGTGTTCATCCCAGTGTAAATTGTATCGCATATTCCGAATTGCTAAAGGGTAGAGTTTAGTTATATTTAACGATACTGCCCGTTAGCTCAACAATAATGGGGAATGCCGCGGTGGGCTGCCCCGTTGTTGGTTACATAAGGTTTGAGTCAACATTAGGGGAATAAAATTCGCATATGTTAAAAGAGAACCAAGCAAATATCGTTCTTGATTCATTCTCCACCCTTTATATTACCGTATCGTCCGCTAGTCTGATTGGAGTTAGAGTAGTCCGCATTAGTTTGGATGTCATGAAAAAGACGATGGACATTATGACCACCGTCTTTTTGTTTCTCGCGTATTCGCATTATTTATTAAACTAAAAGCCACTTGGTTGGTAGCTCGGGTAATAGAAGTATTCAACTCTCGTACCTGTTAGCTCAATCATGTTTCCTTAAAAAAAATGCAAAAGCCCTCCAATGCAATAACCGCTAACTGAAAATGTTGAGACTCTAACTGTGTATTTATAGTTCTTTCTTACATTTTACAATTATAAATTTTACTGGAGGTTTATTTTTCATGTTCTTACTTGGCTCATCAATTTCTGAAAACTCTACCAGTCCATATTTTTCAAATTCTTGTTTTATGGAGTCAGAATCATAAAAAAACATTTTTACGCCTTCCATTATCTCGAAATAGTCTTTATCCAATTGTTTGCCTTTCCAAACATTGGGGCTTTTTTTGAAACAGTCGTAAAAATCATATATCCATTTGGCTTTAACTGATTATAGCAATCTTTAATAAACTTATCTCTCTCACGATTATTCAATAAGTGAATAAGTGCATAGCAAAATATACCGTCATAGAGTTTGTTATCAAAAGGCATATCAGTTACTGAACCCTGAAAAATACTAATATCAAGCCCGTTTTGCCTCGCCAAATCAATCGCTGTTTTTGAAATCTCAATACCTGTTACTTTTATTCCATTGTCAATAAAAACCTTTGCATTTCTGCCATATCCAATACCTGGTACAAGTATGTCCTTAACATTCCTTTCAAGGAAAAAGTCCTTTGTCACGATTGCGGAGTCTGTAGGTTCAAATCCCCACATCGTTTGTTTTTCTATAAAACTTGATTCCCAGAATTCCGTCATATCTCTATCTCCTTTATGTTTTATTTTAATTGGAATGCTATCTTGCTTGACGCTAATGTTAAATTCAAGTAATGTTTATATGCCTAAACTCCAATAAATTAGTTAATTTGTCTAAGGTCAAGAGAAATGGGCAGCTTCGTTCGTTCCCATCCTTCTTTCATGAATCCACCTTCTTTTTGCAATCATATCATACGTGTACATAAATTTCTCAGAACTAGACAGCCGTATTTACCCGTCGGCTTATACCGTTCCAACAGATTCTTTACTCCGCTATACTGCCCGTTAGCTTAATGACCCGACCAGTCTAATACTTATTTCCTAGTCTACGACCTAGCCCCTGTAATGAAGCTGTGGCGAGATGAACATAAGAAAAGCACCATCGTGTGATGATGCCTTTGTAACGCATTATCTATTTATTTCTAATGCCTTAACAATATGTCTGTCCGTTCTTCTCATAGCGATTGCAACCAATCAAACAATTGTTTAGACTGTAATAATTTTGTTTCTTCGCCCTGACTGTATCTCAAGTAACCGTCGATTGGCTTACAAATGTATTCCGTTGAATCAGCATTTTTTCTCACATCACACTTATGAGCATATGAAATATAGATATTCTCGCCATTTTTAACATCAATTCGTAATAAGTCTGGATAGCCATGTACAACAATATCGTTCTTAACATTATTTTCTGTTGCATTATTTATCCAGTTAACTACATTGGTTATTTTATGCTTTTCCCAAAACCTCTTAGCCTTATAAGTTTTTGTGTATGCACCATGTAAACCCTTGCTGATTCGAATTGAAACAACATCAGCAGTATTCAATCTTTGAGGGATTTCGATGTTTGCAGATACAACCGTTATAGGCAAATTCAACATCAAAACAACAATCACTAAGCAATATAATTTTCTCATATAATCCCACCCATAACGCTTTGTATGTATTATTCCCATAAATTTATGCACTAACACATTACTCCATTCTCACTCCACGAAAGCTCCACAAGCCTTCCTAGTCGCTCTAAAGGTCTAGAAATAGCATAGCATGGATACTCCATGTATAAATAATTTTCTACTGAGTTGAGCATTTTAGCAATTGAGGTGAAATTTGCATGATTAAAAAGCTAACTATCAATGTAGTAACTGCTTTTTTTCTTTTGATATTCAATGGAGTAGCTTATGCACAACAACCATCTTTAATGAGCATTAAAACTATTCCTGCTCCTGAAGGTAATTGGGTCTACTTGCCTGAAGGTGATGGACAGATGGTTATTCATGTATCTACCGCATATTCAAATACATTTAAAGTATGGAGAGTTCCTACTGGAACACAGCAATGGGAAAATCGAATTCTTATTTGTAATGAAAAAGGTAACAAATTTGACTGGACTTGTGTCTGGAGATATACCAAGGACGATACTATTCACGATCATTTTGTTGTTGAAGCTTCTGGAGAAGTTGGGAGTATCAAAGGTAGTATTAATGTAACTCGTAGGCATGACGAAAATCATCCTCAATAATTTTTAGTTCACACCCCACTTGCTCTATTCAACACCAGTAGATGGATTCCTACACGCTCTCAAGGGCAAAAGAAAAGCACAACCTCATGGATTGTGCTTGTTGATTGAAACTTCAATTTTATTGAACTAACGTTATCCGTTAGTTGAATCAAACAAGCGAAATGGTTTTCATTAACTTCCTTGCTGTTTTTGTTCTTTTAAAAAAATATTTTAATAATTATCAATGCAAGAACTGCACATATAACAAAAGCCATGACGAAATATCCAAACCATCTTATAGGTTTTGGCATGCTTTTTAAATCAGCAGATTTATTCGGCATTCCCATGATTTTTTGGTAGTGCTCGGTCGCATCGTTAAATGGCTTAACCTCAGTTGGAACTGGTCTTTCAGTATCTTCTTTCAAGAATTGACCTCCCGAATCAAATTTTAATTTCCTAAGCAAAACGTTATTCAATTTGGGTATTAATCATTCACACTGTTTCACAAAATCTATCGGTAAAACCTCACATCATGATTCATCGTTGTGTAAATTTAGACGTTATAATAAATACAATAGTTGCGTTAGCCTGCCCGTTACTTCAATGAAGCAAAAGAAGGAGCTTCTCCGAAGCAAGCTCCACCACTATTGTTAGCCGTTACCTTAATGAATAACCTCGGCATTAAACCCGCTAATATGCCAACCCGACAGTTTGTTTAATATAACTTCTATCAGTAAGAGACCTTAGTAAAAAATGTGCAACATCGCTGCGAGAAATTTTTCTGCCGCCTTTCGGAATCCCTGTTATGGCTGTGCGATATTCTTCCGTTAAGGGAGTATTGGTTAGTTTCATAGGGCGGGCAACTGTCCACATTAGATCACTTGATCCCAACAACGCTACCGCATGGCTATGGTCTGCAAGCACATTATGTAAAATCAACTTTACCAACCAGCCTGCTAACCCAGAGATCTCCTTATGAATCCCAGCTGAAGCCAAATATAAGATTCTTTCCATTTGATTTTTATGCATACCTGCGATCAGATTAGTTGTCATATCCGATAGCGTGGAAGAAGCTCTTAGACCAGGTGCAGCCAGACAGGATACAACAGCATCATGATTGGCAATCGCTGATATTACATCATTCCGTTGAAGGGCATCACCGACTATAATCTTAAGGTTGGGATGTTGAATTGTTAATTTAGCAGGGTCGCGTACAAATCCAGCAACTTGATGATTTGCCTCTAAAGAGAGCTTAACAAACTCTTTACCGGTCGCACCACTGGCACCAAATACGATAATTTTCATAATATTAACTCCATTTCTAATATGAATGATCCCCTAAATACAAGAGGGATAACGAATAATCCCCTTTACAATGTATTCTCTAAGAACAAGGATAATCCTGATATTTGCATGATGAGGTTATTCTGCAAAACTGCCCCGTTAGCTCAACAATAATGGGGAATGCCGCAGTGGGCTGCCCCGTTGTTGGTTACAGAAGGTTTGAGTCAACAGAGATAGGGTAATAAAATTCGCATACGTTAAAAGAAAATCAAGCAAATTTCGTTCTTGATTCATTCTCCACCCTTTATATTACCGTATCGTCTCTAGCTTTATTTGGTGAATACGTTGGTAAATGTTTGTTCATTGAGAAAAACAATTAATTGAAGGTTTTGCATAATGACGAGATATCCTGCATGTTATTCCGCTTTCGATCCCAAGAAACAGGATACAAAAAAAGAGGCTACCATAGACAGGCAACCTCTTCTTTTGAGCTGGATCAATCCTACGATCTGCCCGAAGATGCTGATGATTTACATGAAATGCTGGGCGACGAACCACTTCACCCCGAAACAGAATGAGCATAACCCCCGACCGACTCCGGCGGGGGTTATTTAATGTTACTTTACCGCCTGCGGCAGATAAGACTAAATAGGAACCTGTTAGGTGTATTTCAATTACAAGCCATCTCTTATCAGTTGTAGTCTGAATTTATGAATATCGAGGGAGCCATCTGTGATTTCAAGATGGTTGGATGGACCCCCATTGCCAGATAGAAAGCTCTTGCTAGGGTAGAGTTATCACATGTGGAATGAGATGGAATACTGCTTTAGAGCATGATGGGTCCAGTTTGGTTGCCCGCGTTAAGTTCTTTTGTTGGTATATCTTCGTGGTTACTGATGCAAAAACTACTGCAACAACGAAAGGTTTAGGGGTATTATCTTAATTTTTGGCGTGATTCATTACTACCCTTATCAAAAGGCTACCACGAGTGGCAGCTTTTGATATTGCCCTTTCGTTACCCGAGTGCGCAGTAATCAAACTTCTAACTGTAATTGAAAAGTTTCAGGAACAAGGACAGGTTGCCTTCGTTTCAATAAGTGCAATACAAGATGGGAAACCAATACACCAGGACCCAGTGCTTGTCCTACACTGATTGTTGGTATCGTGCGATCAGACAACCATCTTTCTAAATCAGTCTGTGTTACATATGAAGGCAAATTCGTCGTATAACCAGAAGGAGGAAAAGTAAAATCTTTTAAATTATCCAATGTCATATTTTCTGGAATTCCAAGATATTGTTCCAAGCTCATCCCTTGGGGTGAGAATGTTAGCACAGATGTTCCGAAACCCAAAGCAACAGCTGTTATGACAAACTTACTTTGTTTACGCGCCGAACGATGAAGAGCAACAGAGTCGGAAAATGAAAAATAATCTATAGCGTCTATCACATAATTAGCATCCTGGACAAACGCAGTTGCATTTTTTTCATTTACCCCATCTGGGAACAATGTGAATTCAATTTCGGGGTTAATACTGAGCAAGTGTTCCTTCAATGCCTCGATCTTATGTATCCCAACTGTGCGATGCGTTGCAGCACATTGCCGGTTGATGTTGCTGACATCAAAAACATCCGGGTCGGCTAATTTGAATTTGCCCACTCCCATTCTAGCTAATAGCTCAGCAGAAAATCCGCCAATACAACCGCATCCCGCAATAGCAATGGTCGTCCGATTTAATTGTTGGATCTCATCCTCTGACATAATTCCTAAATTTCGAATAAATTGTTCTTTAATCATCTTGCTACCTCCATAACGATTTGTCCATAACTAATTAAATACTCGTAAAGAGTTGGACGGTATTGTTTTAAAATAGACAAACACTCTGATAGGTTTAACAGGCATGGAATTGTTTTTGATCCTAAGTAGACTTGGGGTTCACCTATTACTTTAAACGGAAATTTAAAAATTCTGTGCATATAATTGTAAACTCTTTCATCAATGCAGCAAATCCAGTGATGAACTCCATTTGTTTGGGAATATTGCAGGACCGTTTTGATTAAACCCATCCCAACGTCATGTGTTGGTAATTTCGTAAATGCACTAATTTCAGCTATACTTTTTCGATCAAGTTGATTTAACCGAACTTTTTCAATATCGTAAATTTTAAAATGACGAATGGTTGGCAATTCCTCCAATTTCATAAATATTAACCGTGTCACGCCGACTACTTTTTGATCTATCATCGTTTTGGAAACAATATAAGTGGACGAAGATTCATAAGGATCTAGTTCACCTCGCTTAAAAAAACCAACCTCCAAATACCTCTGATAATGAAGTTCGACAGCATCCTCTCTTAGACTTCCATTCGCGACGCAGAATTCATACTTTTCCATTGGTCAGCACTCCTATCATAAATTTGCTTTCGAATTAATGCTATCACAATTTACTGTAGGGTGCCGTCGAAATATGAAAGATATAGTCATTTGTCAAAATTAATGATAGTATTCAGATACTGACTAATAATGGAGTAGTTAAGATGACAGACGTAAGGAAACGTTTACTGATAGAATATTATAATACCCACCGAGCAAGTTTAAATGGAAAAATTCTAAAAGTCGCCATCTTATTTCTAGCTCTGAGTGTTATATGGAATGTATTTTTTATAATATTCCATTTCAATTATTCAAGAGCGAATTTACCCATACTAGTAGTTACAGCGGCGATTACAAGTTGCATTTTTCTAATCACGAAAATATTTTCTAAATATTCTTTTCTTAACCAGCAAGTCGTTCTTTTACTGGTTTTGTTTATCATATGTAGTTTATATATTGGATCCGGATACAAAGAATCTTGGGGATTTTTTCTTTTCCTACCTCTAATTGCGGGGTTATACGGAGAAAATCGGATCTTACTATTTTATTCAACACTCGGTCTTTTCTGCATGCTTTATGTGAGTCTTAGATTTCCGCAGATCCCTGGAATATTTGATTCTATTGATATTTCAAATCGAGTCCTCTTATATATCATTCTATCTACGTTTAGTCATCTTCTCCATACGCAATTGAGGCATCAATATAACATTCAAGTCAATACGGTTACCGATTCACTCGAGTCTACCCTCGAACAAGTCGTGAACGGTTTCGTTATATCCATTGAAGCGAAAGACTCCTATACATTCGGGCACAGTGAGCGAGTGAGTAAATATGCTGTAGAATTAGCCCTTAAGCTCCCACAGTACCAAGACGAAAAAAAAGTAAAAACGTTACGTTTAACTGGGCTTCTACATGATGTCGGAAAAATTAACATACCAGAATCAGTTCTTATGAAACCAGGTGATCTTAGTCATGATGAATATGAGTTAATCAAAACCCATACGATTGTTGGAGCGAGAATGGTTGAAAAAATATCTGGTTTGGGCTCACTAAAACAAGGAGTATTATATCATCATGAAAAATGGGATGGTACAGGATATCCTACCGGTGCCCGAGGGGAACAAATTCCGCTTGATGCAAGAATATTGTGTATAGCTGATGCTTTCGATGCCATGACATCTCAGCGCTCATATCGTTCTGCTTTAAGCTTCAATATCGCTTTTGAACGATTAAAAGCTGGGAGCTACACTCTTTTCGATCCTAATTTAATTGCTCTTCTTGATGACGTTCAATTAGCCTGGCTAAAAATTTATAGGGAATCAAATGACGAGAATCAAGAATTTGAACGATTAACAGATTTTCTCTAACTAAAAGAGTACAAATAACCGCAAAAGCTCAACTTCTAGACGCATTGACTTTTAGGCACTTGCACTGGTTTATTTTGTTGTCAAAGAAGGATGGGAAGCGGTTCAAGAAGCACGTGGGAAAGAAGATGCGTGTGGCTGTGGATGTCACAACGACTGATCGTCAACCGACCTTGATAGTATGGCTAGGGTGTTCGATGTTGGTGGACGCTCCTTTTAACGTGTGGTCAACGTTAAAGAGAGAGCCAAGCGAGGCTTGTTTGTTCAAGTGGGAATGTCATAGCCTCAGCTATCGTAGAGACTCACTAAATCGTAAACTCCAGGCGTATCAAGACTTTAGCACGATAAAGCAACGCAGAGGATGGGGTCGAGGTTTTCGTGGGGATGACGTACACCGCCGCGTTAGTTGCCTATACGAAGGAAACGTTCGCTAACGATAGTCTTTTAATCCTAACGATACGTTAGTTTTAATGTCTTCTGCATCATCATTGCTTTTTCAGTTCAACCGGTAACGGAAGTAAACAAATAACGGCTGCCGAAGCAACCGCTGTTGGACTATCGTTTCCGTTAGTGAAATCACCAACGGTTTTTAGCTGATTTTAATTCATACATACGTTTGTCTGCAAATCTAATTAAATCATCCAGTCTTATGGCATTTTCGGGATAAGTGGATTTTCCTATTGATACAGAGATATTTATTCCTAATCGATTGGACGAATCCTTCAAATCCTTATCTATGTGCTGTAACAATAATGACGGGAACATCTCATCGCTATGGGGAATAATGACAAGAAATTCATCTCCACCCCAGCGGGCAATTAGGTCCGATTTCCTTGTATTTTTTAAAAGCGAATCGGAAATACCTCGTATTACTTCGTCGCCTACCTCATGTCCATATGTATCGTTTATTTTTTTAAAATTATCAATATCCACAACAAAAACACTTAATTTTTCTTTATTTCTATCTGCTTGTTCCAATAATTTTGGAAATATTTCTAAAACGAATCTTCGATTATAAACCTCAGTAAGAGTATCTTTTTCGGAATAGAACTTTGCTTCGTCATATTTTTTTCCCAGCCACCAAAAAAAAGGAAGAAGGAGTGGGGTGAAAATAAAATCATATTTAATAAAACCATTTGTTATGAGAAACCTATAGGATTCATTTTTGTCTATTAGGAAGTAGGAAGCATGCCATCCACCAATTATAACAATTGCTATGAAAATAACAACAATTCTACCGAAATATTTCATAGTTCATCAGTCCTAAATATTTGATTCAACGAGTCTCTATAGATGCAGTTCTCCATTTGTAAAGTTTGCAAATTGTTGATATACATCAGAATCCACCATGAGATTTTAGCGGGTCTGATTCACTTTTCTCCTTAGTTGTTCTATATATAAACTTTCGACATAATACTATAATTATCCTTTTAATTAGACAAATTATTTGCCCAAAAGTCCTACTTCATCATCTATTAAATTGTCGACTATTGTAGTATACACTAAACAAAGATAATAAAAAAGAAAAATTTCCCAAAAACACGCAGCAACAAACGCCGCCATGACAAGTAATAATGCAATGATCTTCATTTTCTTTCTCCTTCATTGAAGTCATTGCTTTCACCAAACGTTGGGATGATAAAATGCTGCGCATGGCTCATTACGTCTTGCCAATGCTTTCTACAAGTTTGTATTCGCCTAGAAGCTCACAGCCGCCCTGCCATGCGTCTGGCGACTTCCTCCTGTATTACACGGCTATCCTCGATCCAGCAATGTCTACAACGCGTTGGGATTCTGAAAGCGGGCATATATAATTGAGCATCGCGATTGCACCATATCTCATGGTTTCATGGGGATGACGTTCACCGCCGCGTAACGTCCACTTGTTTTACAACCGCTGGTACGTGGTCGCTTCTGGGTGGGTAGTCGCGAATGTTCTTGTACGCTCAAGTTAAATTCTACAAAATGCGGCTGTATGTAAAAGACACGGGTATAGTTTCCCCGCGTCCTTGCATTAAATCAACTAGGCAGACTCATACATTGGACATATCATGGGTCGTTACACGAGAAACTGTTCCATCGGGACCAAATAGAACATTTATGGCTTGCCCACTGTAATATAGATCGGTTTGCCAAGTATACAAGCTACCTGCATTCGACCCTGTTGTACTCTGGGAAACAAGCAGACCACCATCTCCTCCAAATAAAGCAACGACTTCAGGATACGTCATACCTGTTTTAATCGCATGGTAAGTGGATGGAGTCACCAAAGTAGTATTACTACTGTAACTAGCTTGAAGGTAGGTTGTCGGATAATCCAAGTTCCCTTGCATTTTTTCAATTACGTTTCCTTTTGAGTCAAATTCAACTGTGAGAGATGGGATAAAATTATAGGTATTATTCCATTTCCACCACTCAAATGTAGTATTATGGTTAGCATCTACCCACTCGCTTTGGCACATCCCCGCAATGGATAATACCTGTTGCTCTGACATCCCCATCTGGATCTTATCAAATTCCTCAAACGTCACATTCGTGTTTTGTGCTGGCAAATTGGAGGGTGCAGACTCCCAGCTTAAGTTTTTTTCCTGTTTCGATGTTACTATTCCATTATCAGTATTCAATTCAAGATATCCGCCTTTTCCATCGTACCAAATGTCCGAGGATGGGTTCGTATGTTGAACAACTCCATCTATTCCAATGAGATTTGCAACTTGACTATAAGTCATGCCAATTTGAATCTGCTGATACTTCTCAAACGAAATAATTCTGTCACCTTTTGGACTGGTGTCAGTTTGTTGGGAACCACTATTGTTGGTAACCGTAGTAGGTTGGTTAATCGAACCGCTACCCGTGGCAGTTTGTTGGGAACCACTATCTTTGGTAACTGTAGCAGGTTGGTTAATCGAACCGCTACCCGTGGCAGTTTGTTGGGAACCACTATTTTTGGTAACCGTAGTAGGTTGGTTAATCGAACCGCTACCCGTGGCAGTTTGTTGGGAACCACTATTGTTGGTAACCGTAGTAGGTTGGTTAATCGAACCGCTACCCGTGGCAGTTTGTTGGGAACCACTATTGTTAGTAACCGTAGTAGGTTGGTTAATCGTAATCGCACCACTGCCCGCAAGGTTTTTGAGAACCTGTGCTGCTTGTCCGCGTGTTATTAACTGGTCACCGCCGAAGGTTCCATCCCCCATACCATTCATTAACCCGTGGTCTTTTGCCCACTTCGCAGATGCCGACCACCAACCACTATCCTTGAAATCACCAAGATTGTTGGTAACCGCAGTTGAATTGTTAATCGTAATCGCACCACTGCCCGCAAGGTTTTTGAGAACCTGTGCTGCTTGTCCGCGTGTTACTAACTGATCACCGCCGAAGGTTCCATCCCCCATACCATTCATTAACCCGTGGTCTTTTGCCCACTTCGCAGATGCCGTCCACCAACCACTATCCTTGAAATCACCAATATTGTTGGTAACCGCAGTTGAATTGTTAATCGCAATTGCACCACTACCCGCAAGGTTTTTGAGAACCTGTGCCATTTGCCCGCGTGTTAAGGATTCGTCACCACCGAAAATTCCGTTACCAATACCGGTCATTAGACCACGATCATTTGCCCATTGTGCGACATTCGACCACCAACCGGTGTCTGTGAACCCTATACTGCTTGCAAAAACCATTCCACCACCGAATAGAGTAACTGCTAATGCACCAGATACAACAGTTTTTATAATTTTATTCACATTAATATTCCTCCAAATGTATATTTATAAAATGAATTCAATGTTGCTAGTTTGTATATCATTAAATGTATATAATAGTATGGATTTTAAGTTATTACGAGAAAAAAATACTGCCATTTTTGGTCATTTCAGTCATTAGAAGAGGGATTAGTTTCCCATTGAATAAAAACAAGTTCATTATTGATGTTTAGAATTCTGTCACTTGCTAAAAATAACCATCGGACGCTGTGTACGGACGGATTGTTGCCGGAAAAGAATATCCTTCTTGTTATACAAGTTCTCACGTTTATAACAGCAAAAATCAATCTTTTACAAAAAATTAAGACATAAAAAGACAAAATAACGCAGAAGATGCTTCCAATCCCCATAACAATGTTGTAATATAGTATTTACACTCTTCGGTTTGGGGGTAACAAACTATGGTTTATTATTGTATGAATTGCAAGCAGCTCCATGATAATAGCAAGCCGGAAAGCTCAATTTTCAAAACAGGATTCCACACCATAAATAAAACAAACTATCCCGTTGGTCTTTGCGATGAACTCAGTAAAGTGTTTAAATGGGTAGGCAATGATTACTCAACAATTGAATGTGTTCAGTAAGAATACCTCACATAGTCAAAGAAGAAAGCCTGTTCTTACGAGCAGGCTTTTTGTACCGTCGTTGATTCTAATGGAGCATCTTTGAAAGAATAAAAAACGCTGATTGCGCCAACCCATTTCCAGACCATTAATCTCACTCCAAGTACGTATTTAATGCCGTATTCAGAAAGATACAGACTGTCTGTGCATCCTTATCTTAAACCTAAACACTTAATGCCTAGAAGAGCAAATCCTATCCCAATCAAAATATAAATTACTTTGACTAACCACCAAGGCAATGCTTTTAATACTCTTCCAACAAAATTAAATATCATTAAGCCAAAAAGAGTTATCCAACCTGATAACGTATCAAGGGAATATTCCATTCCTTTAGAAGATAAATCGTCCAGAATACTTTCCTGTTTACGTTTCTCGCTTGTAATAACCACTAAGCCTAATGTTAAAAAAATGAATGCAATAAACCAGCAAATGATTGCCCCGACCCATTTCCAGATCATTTATATTCACTCCAAGGGAATATAGCTGAATATTTCGATGTCTTAGAGCCACCATTCCGGTGATTAGTGAGCCAGTTCTCCGGAAAAATTGAGCCACTTTTCCGGTGGTGGGAACCACCCTATTATCGAGAAGAGCAATTTGTATTATAGAGACGGATATGATGCGGGAATCTAGGGCGAGCGTAGCGAGTTCATCTTGACCCTTGAATCCCTCTCCAGCCCAAGATCCTGTCATTGGGTGGTCTTGGCTAAGACCACCTGCCTTCCGGCGAGGATGGGGTTTGGGGCAGAGCCCCAAAAGTCTGTTTTTGGTTTGGTAGTCATTTTGACGGTGGCTCTCTGAACCGGAAAGGTGGCTCAAAATTACCGGAGAAGTGGCTCTCACTCACCGGAACAGTGGCTCAATTTGCACCGGAGTATTCAATATAGCCATTTTTAGAAGTATTACCTTCTCAAATTTACTTACACCAAGAAAGAAAGACCCCATGTATCCATTTGCAAGAAGCGATATAACCATTACATTCAAAATCCACTTATTTATCCTCACATTTCCCACCTACAGCAACGAATAATCAATTTCATCACCATTAAGCGTTACAAGCTGAAACAGCACCGCTTCATTCGGATTATCAAGCCTCATATCCATTTTGTTAACCGTCAAAGCTTGTACACCATTCCTTTGTGGTCTTGCAACTAAAACGACTTGGTTTCCCCTTGTAATTACTCTTTCGATTTTTGCTTGCATGACAACGACTATGATTTGACCGATAAATCTTTCCCGATCCGCATTTTGAGGTTGTGCTTGAACATTCGCCAATTCTTCATCTAATCCAAGATTATGTATGAAATCATAATAATTAGATAGCGCGGCTGTCGGTGCAGTAAACAATCGGTGCATTGCGTAATGTATTCGATTCGGTACGCAAGACCACCGACCACCTGAAACGCTGCTATGCCAGAAAGATTTGTAAGCAGGACGCTGCCAATTTGGTTTATCAAGGAGTACCTTATAGGGAAGATTCCTACCGTTTTTAATTATGTCTTGCGCAGGTTTAACTTTGAGTGGAAACGGCGATTGAAAAAAAGGTGGATCAGTAATATCTTTTGGCACATCCGGTTCTAAACGTTTAAGACGTTCCTCTAATTTGTTAGCATCCTGCGGTTGGTCTGGATTAGCAATGACAACACTAGATATTAAAAACAATGACATTGCAAGCATTAAAGAAAACAGCCGCAATATGTTCAATCCATCTTCCTAACTTTGGATGCTATTATACTTCCTCCAAACCAATGAATTAAACAAAAATGGCGCTTTTCAGCGCCTTCTCCAACAAGTGAATAATGTACAGCTTAAAGGAGATTATATTATTAAAATTACCACTTTAAAGGAGCGAAGTTTTATTGGATGCAAGTATGAGTGTAGTTGATGTTATTACTCAAATTCGGCAATTAAAAACAAGTGGCGAAGTTTTAAACAAGAAGAAACTAAAACAATCCCATCCTGAACTATTACAAAATGCTTTGTTTTACTTCCCAAGTTGGGATCATGCTTTGAAAAACGCGGATACAATTGAATGAATCTAATCAACCGACATCCTATTGTGTCGGTTTTTTCTTGGATAAAAACCATCTTTCATTTAACAAAACGCCGCTTAACGGCGCGTAACTACTTCATCTGTCTAGTATAAAACTGTAATTGTTCCCCGATTCCTTTTCCAAGAAGTGGCACATTAAATTTAACCCCTTGCGCATCTAACAACGGTAATAGATGTTCTCGATAATTCGCTCCTGCATAAAAGTCTACATTCTTTAACTTCAAACTTTGTATCTGATCCGCGACTTTCCTAGACCATTCTTTCTTTTCAGCCGACTTCATATTGTTTAATGTAACGTCATAAGGCTCAATTACCTCGTCCTTGTTTAACAAACCATACTTAGCCGAAAGTATAAACCAATCGTCATATCCTTTCAGTTCGATATATCTAACAGCCTTGCTAAACAAGGTTGATTTCAAATACATTTCTCTCGCCAAACAAGCTTTATCTTGTTTCAGTTTGGTACAACTAATCAAAGCGTACATATATACCACCTTTACGTCCCATCGACGTTTAATAATGTATCTGCGAATTGAACCGATGCTATAGCTATCATTTCTTTTTCTACCGCTGGCAATGAGCATGTTAAGCCAGATAAACCTTTATTACCTGTAAACCAAGGTGCAATATAAAAGTATATCTGTTCTTTAAGCTTTGGAGGTTCATAAGAAAAAAATAACGCTTCTGCCCATCGCATATACTTTTTAGTTGGTTGTTGATATGCATCAAACTTAAAGATAGCGTGGCTTAGGTCACCGATGTGATAAGCAATACCATCGCCCCACCTAGCAAACATATGCTTGTTACGTCTTATGTTCTTTATGTTTGCACTGATCGGATTTGAAACACCCTTCTTTTCTGCCTTGCCAATATACATTGGTTGAAAAGTTTCTTGCTCCTGTTTTCCCATTACATAAATAATTCCTTCCCAATCATCGCGGTCAATATTGTCTTCGATGGTTTTTATTACGGCTGCTTCCATTTCCACAGAACGCATGAGTAGGGTACGATCATTTTTAGCTTTCACATTAACAATCAAGTTATCAACTGTATTAAACAAAGGTACGAAATAATGATTGTCTAACCGAAATAGCCACTCATTGATATTTATCATCTGCGGTTTCCCTCATGATTTAGAAGTGTATCCGGATAAGCATCGGATGCTAAACTTACAAGCTGATACTCAATTGAGCCTATGGTCTTGGGAAACCCACTGATCGGCGGCTCTGATATTGCTATGTCAGGAACAACAATTAACAAACAATTATGCTTCGCTACATCATTTTCAAGCAAAAAACTTTTCCATCTTGCGTACGAAGCTTTTCCGTCAAAGAGGTTTTTTATATGACTGCGCCAACGATTTTCTGGTGTTTTACTTTTGCCAATATAAATCGGTACATAATCTAATTCGTTTTTAATGCAAAGTAAATAGATACATTCGCTTTTCCCGTAATCGTCCAGCATTCTAGCTATGCTGTTCTGGACAGAGACACTATCAATTTTTTCACCCTTCGTACAAAAATTAAAAGAAAAGTTATTGATAGATTGATTCAACCAGCTTGTTATTAATTGCACTTTTTCCAATGACATTATTTCATTCTCCAATATTTCAGTTAGGTGTCGTATAGATTATACCATCATTAGTCAGATTCTTATTGTTTTTTTCGCTTTTTTACGAAAACAAAAAGCAGGCTATTATGCCTGCTTATGCCTACAACACACTCTTCCGGCTTCTTATCAAACAAGAATCCCCACCTTTGTTCTAAGCTGATGTAAGCGGCTTTCGCCGCTGGTTTATTTTAACATTAACTCCTTCCAAAAATGGGGTCTACCTCTTTAAATTCATTAGAAGCACGTATTACTTCAATTTCCTTTCCGATAAATTCAAGTTGTTCTAAAACGATATTATTGCTATAAAATTCTGCAATCGTGTGCGTCATATGTATGTTCAGAACGCACGCTCCCATTAAATCTCGTCTTATTCCCAAAGGACTTGGGTCGATTAATAATCCATCTGTCTTACTCCTATATTTATTTGCCGATAATGTGGACGGATGAACCAAATTTGAAAATGTCTTGAATACCATGAAATAATAAAAGTCCATGCCCGTTGCAAGTGCCATTTCATAATTATTCCGTAGAGACCAACTGTCTTTATTAGGTCTCTTAATTCCTTCTTGCTTTAATTCTTCAATCCATTCATTTCGTTTACTATCTGCCTTTTCATATTGCGGTTTTAGCTTATTTAGACTTTCACAAGCTTCCTGGTATGATTTATACGCGTTGATAAACTCTTCACTTAAAGGATCCGCTACTATAATTGAAGGTGAACAAATATAAAGCTTCATTGCCTGTTCATAATCTTCCGCCATTTTCCATTTTTCAATGATTTCAAAGTTTTTAAACATATCTCCATGTTTAACAGGATCAAGTATCAAGTATTTCGCTGAAATCATCGTTTCTAAAATGCTTCTTAGATGGCTTTGTGCTTCAACTGCATAACCAGTTCGTATTAATGTTATAGAAGCAGCAAAAAGACGATGGCATTTAAGCTGAAGGGATAAGAGTATTCCACGAAGTGTAGAGCCTATTGGTATATCAAGTGCCTTCTGACTGGTTTCCAACAAATTTTCAGCAATTTTGAAACCTGATGGAAATTTATATGTGAAATCCTCCAAGTTAGTTTTCAACTCCTTTGCAACAAAGTAAATCATCCAACCGAAAGACAAACCAAAGAAATATTCCCTTTTAATGAAACTTCTCTTTTATCAAAACAGCTTTGTAGATACTATTAATCAGCAAGCTAAAAAATCTCTAACTAAGTTATTAAATGTTTCAGGTTGCTCCATATTGACTAAATGAGATACCCCTTCCATTAAGACCATCTTTGCATTTGGGATTTTTGAGGTATAAATTTGAGCCACATCTTTGTAATCGTCGAAATTAAGTTTGCCCGTAACTACCAATGTAGGGGAAGCTATTTCATGGAGACGTTCAATTTGGTTTCCAATTGGCGTAAGCTTCCCCTCTCTTGGAATAGTTAAAGCATGTTCAAACATCAATCTTAGCTTTTGACAAATCGTATCTAAATCAATTTCTTCTTCGGTTCTATATTGTCCATAGACACTTTTCCAATAAAGTAGATCAAACATTCTCTCGAAATCCCTATCTTGCATAGCTTGGTGAAAGTTGCGATGGTACTGAATTGATTCTTCTGACCATGCGTATCCAATAAGTCCTGGAGAGACAAGTATTATTGAGTTTACATGGTCAGGATATTCCAAGGCAAAATTTACGGCAATAGTGCCGCCGAAAGAATAACCAACAAGATTAACCTTTTCATTCTCAATACCCAAGGTCTGGAGAATCAAAAGAATATCATCATTATTATTACATTCACCTTCTGGAAAAGGGGAGTTTCCAAATCCTCGTAAATCAAATCGAATCACTCGAAAATGTTTTGAGAGTTCTTTATACTGGTCGTCCCATAATCGTATGTCTGAGTCAATGCCATGAATCAGGAGCAAAGGTTCCCCTACTCCATCTGCTTCGTAATATAACTTACCATTATGATAATGAGCATATCCTGTAATCAATTCAATCACTCTCCATATGACAGAATTATCAAAACACTACCTCAATTATATGTCATTAATTGTGCCATAGGTCACAGTGCACATTACAAATTGGTGAAATATGGAATCATTCCAACATCCTACTACGAATCTAGTTTTTTGTTAAATAAAATCCATGTTTTATTTAGAAGGTGATACAATAGGATTCTTCACTATTTGTTGATGATTGAAGCCCCAATACGAATAAGTTATCAGAAAAGTCTTGGGATTATGAATAACTGGTTCTTTGATTTCTACATGATATTCAATATTGACACCATGATTGTTCGTTGACCAAGAATTAGAACTTGTGTATGTCCTATGAGTAGGAACGTCTTGAACACTAAATGCTTTACCGTCAATAGTCACATCATCAATTTTTATCCCCTTATAGTCTTGCAACTCAATTTTTAATAATTTCACCGATTTATCACTTGTATTAACAAGTCTATATTTGTAAGTTTGTTGGGTATTCAACAGCCCCGAAGCAGCGGATTCGATTGTTTCTGTAGCTGCATCAATCATAAATGGCTCAATAACTCGATTATAGATGTATTTGTATGAAAGCGAAAAAATTGCAATCAAGATAACCAAAACTCCAAAGATTTTCTTCATATGTCCACCCCTTTAGCTATATAAAATTGCTCGTTTAATTAACTACGCCGGATATAATTCAAGCCCCACGACACTTAGATCATCTACATCAACCACCAGTTCTATGTGAGGTACAAAGGAACAAAACGTCCGAAGCGTAATTGAATTGCGCAATTCATCTTCCAACTTCCAACCTGTAGGCGACAGCGGCAGGAAATCACCCCTTGTAAAGTAAGCACTTTCGACAAACTGTTGAATTGATAAAGTAGCCGCTAATTGTGAAGGCTCTAACCATTCCGCTTTAACTCTATATCTCTGAATAGCGCGTCGCGGCTTATGAGAACCAAGCAAATTCATTTCTTTGCTGCGGTAAATATCAGAAACAACTGGATATAAGCCACATAAGAATAGGTCTTGTAACATTTGTCGTGATGAACCCATTAAATACTGCATCATAACGACTTCGATCTGATTGTCGATAAGCACAACTTTTATTTCTTTAAAGTGCGGCGCAATATCACTAAAAATCAAATTTCTTGCGATTAGATCACGCGCTGGCAATTGAACCATTGTATTGTCAGATAGCAAAAAGCTTGCCGCCGTAAAGAGTTGTCCTAGTTCAGTTATATTGGTGGGCGTAATTTCAAGATACATCTTCTCAATCCTATAGGGTTTATGTTCCGGCATAACTGTATTAAAGGATTTTCGTTCAACTTCCTCCAACCAAGGGATCATGGCAAATACCTACTTTCAACCAAATCGTGCTTTCATTCAACTTTTTCTATTAGAATGTTCTGATTAGGGAAATGAATAAGAATGGTTGCACCTGATGCAAACAGAATTTCGTGAGATAATACTTCTTCATTCACCGCTATTAATTCATCGTAGCCCCAATCATCAAATCCATTGTGGAATGATAAAGAAGGAGAGTTTGGGTTGTACTGGACTTCAAATCGTTGAACGCATTTGTAATTGAGTTTCCATGTATCAATTGCATTTGTTACTGTAATTACAACATCAATGGGGTTTTTCTGTTTATAATCTCCATGTACCATTTCAAGATTTTGAATATGATAATCATGAAATCCTTCATTAGTGAAAAATTCAATCGTCTCCTTGGGTATTCTAGCCTTCAACTGCTCAAACATATGCCAATACAGCTTAGAATTTTCATCCCACTGTACATCAGCCTGTTGCCTTTCCAATTCATTTTCAGAACTAAATTTAGACCATAACTCAAAAGTGAAATACTGCACAAATTTATCTCCTTCAAATTAAAATAAAATCATTCATTTAATTATTAGGCTTGCTCCCTTGACTGTCTATAGCGTTTGTATAAATAAATAATCAAGTCTATGATAAATCCCATCAAAAAGAATGAGACAAAATGTAAATAATAAGCATTAGTTGATACCCTAATGCTTGCGCTATCAGTGATTTTCGCATTATTAAAATCAAGTATCCAGTGTCGGAAAGGCTCTTTATAAACGATGGAATTTAAGAATGGATTCAAATCAATTAGCAGTATGTTTTTTTCATCATTACCCCAATAGTTATTTATACACACCATAATGCTGATGATCGATAACCAAAAGGTGAATTTCCTCGATAGAAACATAATTCAACCCCCATAATTCATGCGACATGCCCACTTCAATGCCTAGTCCATACAAACACCCAAAACGAAATACCAACTGCCGCAAACAAAATCCCAATTACCCTCTGCAACACAAAATACGCCTTTGGAGGTTCTTTGACAGCCTTCCAACTTTGCGTTATCTTCCATAAAGTATACGGCGCAATAGCAGCAAACAAGGCAGTTCCTGTCCATAATGCGAAAAAAATCATTACAAATACACTAAACACTCTGACTTCCGGCGGAACGAACATGGCTTACCCCCCCTTATCAAAACCCTTCCTCTTTCTTCCATATGGGCATTATAACATCAATCTAAATAAAAAAGGCTAACCATGTAGGATAGCCGCAGATTCACTTTATCTCAGGCACATTATCTTGCTTCTCAAACAAGGTAATGCTATTTGGTTCAACACTATATACCCAATACTGAATGACTTCCTTATCACCTACACGCAAATTATAATCCTTCGTTAAAGTAACATTATGACCTTGAACACCACCAATATCCGTCATTTGCTGCCGCTGGAAACTCTGGATGCTCTTTAAGCACTTTTGCTACTGCTTCTTCTGGTGTGAACGCAAACGATTCTTCACTTTGCCATCCATTTTCGATCCATGCTTTCAACTCCGGCGCAACAATACGCCGCGCTTTATTGTTTTGATAAACTGTTACTTGGTTTTGAATATTCGTTGAATGAATCTGCGTATTGCCATCATCAAACTTAATTGGTGAAGAAGTACCTATAGCATCTTCAATGCTGATAATATCTCCTGATTTAAACTTAAAAGTTAATGATGTTAGATTACTACCAAAAGAGATAAATTGATCTTTGGCATCCCCAACAACTTTTGAAGAACCAAGCCATTTTAATACCTTCGCAATAACTTCTCTGTCCTTACTTTTTTGAAGGTCTAACTTCAAAATTGTACTGTTCATTCCAGCGTGAGCAGGAATGAGTTGCGCGGAAACAACGCTGTCTATGCCATGAATATAGAACGTTTTGCTTTTGGCTTTGCTGCTATCTTGTATTACAGTATCTATGTCGGATTCTCCATTAGCCTGCTGGTGAGCCTTGTATGCGTTAATGATGTTGTCGTAAGTGTCTACAGTAGGAGTAGCGGCTTTAACGCCTACTTCATGGTCAGTGAAAATCTCAGCAACAAACGCCGCCATGACAAGTAATAATGCAATGATCTTCATTTTCTTTCTCCTTCATTAAAGTCATTGCTTTCACCAAACGTTGGGATGATAAAATGCTGCGCATGGCTCATTACGTCTCGCCAACGCTTTAAATCGTCTTCGTTTTTAGGTCTGCGCGGATAGTTATAATAATCTAACTGCTCATCCATCGCCGTTAGAGGATCGAAGTCCGTTGGCGGTACATGAACGACTGCGCCGTTTCCATACTCAACTGTAGCAATAACCGCATTATCTGTTTCGGTTGGATGAAAATCTTTACTTGTCATGGTAACTGTTTTTCCGTCACGATAAGTAACACGAATTTCCGAAGTGGAAATAGGTTTTGGTGCTGTTACTGCTGTAATGTGTATTGGTTTCTGTATTCCACCAGCAATGACAGGATGCAATCTAGCGTTGCTTGTTCCATCAATTATAAATACCGCAGTGGATACCCCAAGCAAGGATAAAGATATAAGTAATCGTTTCATGCTGCGCCCCCAAAGTGATTATTACACTATAGACGCGGCATGGAATTACATAGTTGCTTAGAAAATAAAAGAAAAGGGCATTGTGCTTGTGTGCCTTAACTACTCCCCATTGTCACTTAAAACACTCCCCATCGCTTTTCCCTTGAAATATCAAGCTCTTTACAGCCTAAAAATCAATTGCGCCTGCTTGTCGCTCCCCATCGAATATTCCTTGTCATGCCGTCGAAAAAGGCTCAAAACAGAGCAATTGTGATTCCGTATCGACAATGCCTGAATATATTGCTGATGCTACAATGAAATTAATAACAACAATTCATCTCCACCCTTTATGTTACCGTATCATCAGCTAGTCTGATTGGAGTTAGAGTTGTTCGCATTAATTTGGATGTCATGAAAAAGAAGATGGACATCATGTCCACCGTCTTTTTGTTTCTCGCGTATTCGCATTATTTATCAAACAAAAAGCCACTTGGTTAGTGGCTCGGTAATAGAAATATTCAGCTCTCGTTTTCCGTTAGTTGAACAAACTTTTCAAAACCCCACACTACCGTTTCCAGTTAATTAACGTTTGTTATCAAGAAGAGACACTAATATTATTGTTACTTTCTAACCTTCTTGCGATGTGCTGCCCAATCAAAATTAACCAAACAATCATCCAAATCGATAAGGGGGCTAAAACAACTGGCGGCGCATAATGAGCGATGAACGAATAACCACCAAGATTTAGCGCAGTCAGCAAACCAAATATACGAATAGCGCCTCGAGAGGTCCAGGAAGCTGTTGCAAACCAAACGGCAGCTGAAATATGTCCTCCATAGCGTAACGAAATATAGATGGCAGGATCAACACCATTTAGAGCCATAATATCTGTTGCCATATCTATGACAATCCAGCCATAACCCGCCGCTTTACTCCACTGTGGTGCTGGTAGTGCTGCAATAACCGGAAGCATAATCATATGCTCGGATACAGCTAGAATTGCACCAAACATTGTTCCGTCTTGCACCCCTTTGGAAATTGACTGAGGAAGAAAAAAGAACACAAACCGGATAAAAAATAAGACTGCCGCTGCAAATGCTGGAAAAGCCCGATTATTACCCAAAATTGAACACCCCTTTGAAATTTAATCCCTAAATTAACTTTTCAAATCGACGATATCTATTTTAAAAGTAAGTCTTAAAAATTAAAGTTTGAGTAATGACTCGATAATAATCCACAAGCCAAGTAACCCTAATACTAGTCCGGCAATTTTCTCGGACCATTCGTCCATATATGGTTTGAATTTTGAACCAAAGGTCAATCCCAAAAATGTAAAAAAGAAAGCTTGGAGTGCAATAAGAAAAATCGTAAGTGCTACAGGTACGCCTACAAGTCCAATGGAGAACCCGACAGCTAGTTCATCTAAAGAGATACTTAAAGCGGTCATGATAAGCGTCCAGCCGATTAAATTACGTTCCAGTTTTTCCTCCTCTTCTTCATCTTCAAAAAAGATCAGCCAGATCGAAACTCCAATTAATAATAACCCTCCTATTAGAGATGCCCAATTTCCGACAAGCTGCCCTGCCCCTTTTCCGATGAAAAGTCCAATTAGCGGCATAATTGTCTCGGCACAGGCGAAGACAACGGCAATTTTCAATTTCCCTTTGGTTTTGATGACACCCAGTGATGTGGAAATCAATAATGTATCTATCCCTAACGATAAAACCAAAACAAGCATCTTTAATAAAGTCGGCATCAAAATCCACCTAAGTCATTTTTATTTTATAATATCAAAAAACTAACTGTTTTAAGTGTGTATTTTTCGCTTGTTCCTTTTAAAATCCTACATTTGAACTTAACTGCCCGTTAGCGAAGTGAAGGGCTACCAAGCAGGAGTCCTTCTGGCATTTAACTCTTGTTATCTGTTAGCGTAACAAAAGGCTGCCGTACGCCAGCCGTCTTTGTATTGAACTATTGATCTCCGAGGGAGGGGGGTCACATACTCCCCACTGGATCTGGATTTTGAAGATAAATGATTGTATTTTCCTGTGATCCTAAGATCTCTGCACTTTGTGGCAATAATGAAATTTTTTCAAACTGAGGTTTTTGAATATTGAATTTAAAAGTACCTGTGAAATCATGCATAATGTAGTCCCCTTTCCCAATCGACCATGCAGCATCTATTGGATGATCTACGATAAACAACTTTCGGCTTTGTTCATTTTCTAAATCATAACGAAACCATTCGACGTTTTTTGAATAACCCTTTTGATAAACAAACTCACCACCTTGATATAAGTGAAGGTAACTGGATGCTGTAAATCCATTTAAGTCGGTGATTTTCATATTTTTCCAGTCCAGTAATTGTAATTTTGATTCCCAATGCTGACTTCCAACGAAATTATTGGAATAAAATATATGATTACCGTCAAATTGAAAAATAAAAGAGCTATTTCCTCTTTTTGAAACATTCTCGACCTTTCGCGGAGATGGATCATTGATATTTGCAAATAAGTATAAATCAACGTTCCCGATGTCCATGACAAGTCCAGGCAGATGATTGATGCTAACGACTATTCTCCCAGTCTTCTGGTCTAACTCCAAACTATCAAAGCTGTAGTAAAATGTCTTTATACCTTTGTAAGGAGAAGTCCAAACGACCTTTGTTCTTTCAGTGTCAGGGGAATAGCTAAGGATAGAATCTCCTGAAACATAGACGAAGGATTGACCGTCTGCTAACCAATGTGGAAATTTCACTTGACTAGCGAAATGCTTAATAATGTTCCCATTGATGTCGAGTAAAGTTAATGAAGGAACC
Organism: Paenibacillus sp. GP183; assembly: GCF_900104695.1. Taxonomy (NCBI): domain Bacteria; kingdom Bacillati; phylum Bacillota; class Bacilli; order Caryophanales; family Paenibacillaceae; genus Paenibacillus; species Paenibacillus sp. GP183. Next base: position 440,071 of record NZ_FNSW01000001.1, on the reverse strand, counting down.
GGAAATTCACCTTGAAAATCATCCTGAAGTTCCGTTGCTAAATAAAATTGCCGGTTCGGAGATAAATCCAATGTTTGGTAACGCGGCTGCTTAAGAAACAAATTGGTGACTTTCCCTGTCGCTACATCAATGGATTCATATTTTTTCGCATCCGTAATGACTCCATGAAGTGAAACATGCCAATCTGCAAGTACATATCCTTCAGTGCTTCTGATTCTGTTAAAATTAATGAGAAACTTTTTGTACATATCCTGTGGATGGGTACGTAGGGTTATAATCAAATCACGACCGCTTTTCCATTCAGAAGACCAATCGAAGTCTTTCATTTGATTTTGCATTAATTTTAAAGCTTCATCCTTATTTACTTCAAGCGAAAAATGCACCTGATACGCATACGTCTGTTCGGGTGCTACACGAAAAAAAGTACCCGGATTCATCGCATAAAAATCCGCTTCTTTATCCTCGGGGCACTGAATTTGATACGTGAATAACGGCATATATTCAAATGTAAATTCTTTTGTTGTAGATCCGTCTAATGCATGAAATTGAACAACTAAATCTGCTTTTGGCACATTATTCAAATGAATGGATATGCCTTGACTATTCAATTCGTCGAAAGCTGTTACTGTGAAAGGAATGGTCGTTTGATCAGCTTTTGTTCTCACAATCACTGTTTTTTTAATCTTCATAATTTCGGTTTGCGATATATTGGGGAAGTTGCGGTAAAAAAATTCAAGCAATGCATTCGAATCATTGAAAAACAATCGATCCGTAGGTTTATACGTTCTCTGCATTCCATCATCCAATGTACTAATTGTCATACGGTCGGAATCACTTAATTCTGAGAACCAAGTTTCTTTTATCATTGAAGTATCTATAGGGTTAACATCGCTTACAGGTACCGCAGTTGTAGTAACAACATCATCTTTATTACTTATATGAGGTGATTGACTCGATTGAACCGATTCTGGTAAAACGGGAACGTTATTTGACTTTTGAGCAATAAAAACAAGAACAAGAAAAAATATACTCAGCAAGGAAACGAGCTGCCATTTTTTCATTTTTTCAATCCTTTCCATGTTTTCATTAAACAATAGGAAAATGAAAATGTTTCGTTAATTTACTTTAGCAAACATAAGAATAGTTCATAAAAATGAGTATATTGTTGAACAACACTAACCCGTTAGCTTACGATACGCTTGTTTGTTATCAGCTTATATTAGTTTCGAGAGTTACTTGCCGTTCTGCATCAATATTTCGATAATGCCTTTTCTGCGAAGTATTCCTCACCTTTTTTGACGTAAATATCGTACTGGCTATTATCATTTCTATTGGATGACATTATTCCTGTGTCATGGCTCGTGATACGGCTCCGGTAAGAGATCCCATGTTCTTTTAATTTGTTTACTGCTTGGTAATACTCCGATTGATTGAATGAAGTAAAGATGTTACTTCGATGTTTAGAAAAAAGAAACATTAAGAAGTTCATGATCAGATTTTCGATATTACCCATAACATTACCCCTCTTTTCTTTATCAGGATGTTATTTCATGATTCTTTATCATTGAGTAACACAGATAACCTACTACAAACCAATTAGACGTTCAAGAATCACCAAAGTTCCATCATTTTACATAAATTTAAATTATGGTTATTCATTAAACTGCCCGTTAGAATCCATGTTTTATAGGATTTACCTTCATTATAAAATCTTCATCCACCTCCGTTTTATCAACGCTGCATGTGAAAATCAGAAGCTCTCAAGGACATAAGAAAAGCACCATCGTGATATTCATCCTTTTTCCATGTGTTGGGAAGCATAACTATGAGGTGATTACATGAGAAAGACCTTCTCAGCCGTTCTACTTTCAATAGTTATAACTACAACATCAAGTATTTACGCTGTCCATGCTGAACCACTAGTACCATCTCAAGAAACGCAAGAAAAATTAACCCAAGACACCTTGCTTACAACACTCTCCCCACACATTCAAGAAGCAATTGCTAATTATTACGGTTATCCAAAACAATTTGCTTTGTTTTGGACAAAAATTTTGGATATAAAAAGGAAGTCTGAAGGTGAGTATACTTTCACAGTAAAATTACAAGCCAGGACATTTGAACATGCACATTCCTCACCCATTGGAATTGAAACAATCACAATGGATGTAAGCCCCTTTGGGGTTAAGATAATCAACTTTGAACACAAAGGGGATGAATGGGAACAGAAAATTGAACAGTTTAATAAAGAACTACTTAATGATATTATTAAAACTTTTAATTTGGATTTAACTTACTTCAAAAAGTATGAGTATAGGCAATTGGAGTATTTAGCTGAACAGGGTAACGGTAACTTCGTGTCTATACACAATATAATTGAAGAAATTGTCAAAGAATTAAACAAGGACATTAAGCCACCTTATAAAAATTTTATTAATCCATTTACCTTTGTAAAAGACGATAAAGCATACATTTTGTTTAAAAAAGCTGACGGAACTAACTTCGTTTATACGTTTAAGAAGAACGATAATACATGGATAGTTATTAAAAAGGAAAGTAAACAAGGTAAGAAGATGCCAAAAGAACTTCTGTGGTATATGTATAAACATTTGATATATATAATGTTGGGAAGCATAACCATGAGGTGATTACATGAAGAAAATAATGATTGTATCTTGTTTGTTTTTTATCCTTTCAGCATCTTTAGTTAGTGCAGAACCACCACAAGGCACAACATGCCCAAAGGTATCTCAATTTGCTGATACATCACTTCAAGATAAGGAAGAACTTCTAAAAACTCTGAATACACTTATCCCACAAGTCTATGGTGGTGATAAATACAGCGAAAAGTACAGTGAATGGCAAGTCACGTTAGCTGAGCCAATGCCCCAACTTACTGGATTTGATAAAGATGCATACTATGGCATTGCTAAAAACTTTTGTGGTGAAGAAGTAGCCAAACGTTCATGGTTGGTCAAATTACATTTTCCATTGTGGTTACCAAGTGTTAGTGGTTCACAAGGGCAAATTTACCTTACCAAAGATAAAGAAAAAGGTTGGTCTGTTTGGTTTAGGTATCACTAATTAAAGAAGACCACTTCCATCAAGAAGTGGTTAATTAGTTCCTTTACCCTGTGATGGACATATGAAAAGCACCATCAAATAAAATGATGCTTGTTAAGTTAACAGCGAAATGACTGTGTTACAACTTAGCCAAACGGCTATTATATGCGAAATGGCTGTGTTGTACGTCCCGCTGCCCTAAATCACTTACGATCACGTAAGGGTCACGATGGATAACGTACAGCCAACGATTTACTCACAATGAAACGGGAAGACGCTTGCTGCAACGTTTGCGGCAGAAGTTATCCAATTACAACGAGACATGTAACGCAGGGGGACGCACTGGGAGTGGGCTCTGTGGCTTCCTAAGCCGTTCTACGACGTTCTGAACAACGGACTATACTTGTGCTCTGCGTAAGCAGACAGTCCGAGATGCCGTGTGACGCTGAAATACAAATCGCCCTTGGACGACCAAAATATTTTAGTGCTTATTTTCTTAAAAAAATTAAAACAAATCCGAGTAATAATAAGGATAAAGACATAATTGTAATACCAAATAATACAAGCTCTAATATGCACCAATACCAATCAAAGGTATTCCAAAAATGAAAAATCCTTACTACCCCAGCAAGAATTGCTGAACATGAAATCAAAATGATGCCAATGCTAAGTGTCCGCATAATTTTATTGTCTCTCCATTGAATCCCTAACCACATAAAAACAGAAGGGATAAACGTAAATAAACAATTCAAAAGGAAGCGTTCCATACCATACCAATAAACACCTATTTTATCAACAAGAAGAGAATTTATAGGATAGGTGTATGCCCAATATAAACCGAATGGGTTTATTCTAACCGAAAAGATAAAATCTTGAATCGCAATAATAATGCCTATAATTGTAATTAAGCATACAGAAAATATATTTTTCGAATTTGAACCTTGATTTTTTAATAAAAATCTTCCAGTAACAATGAACATACAAATAGCAATCAAAAAAACAGGTGGTTCAATAATTAATTCAAGATAAGTAAGTTTCATTTTATAAAGGTAGTCAACAATAAATGTTGTTATTGAAAAAACAATAATATTGATTATGAGATAGTATAATAACCCCATAACATTATTTCTTACCATTAAGCAACCCACTCTTTCGGATTCAAAATATAGTTATTTCTTCATTAAGTACAATGAGTTTCCTAGCAAACCGTAAAATTTTAACGGAAGGGTATGACCCTAAAGAACTCAAGGGTAATTGAGACAACGATAAGAAAACCTAACAAAAAAACTCCAATCAATCCGAGGATGCCTACAGAAAACGAAAATAATGCATCCAATACCATTTCAAAAAACAACGACCAAAGAAACCATCCTCCTTTATTTTTATCATTGAGTTGCTTGTATGTTAGATATACACCGTAAAGAATGATACCACTGAACAACATCATCCCAGTTCCAATAAGTAAACCTACTTTATTCGAACCCACCATTTTGTACATCCTTTCTAATGATCACAAAATGCCATTTATTACTTTATAGTGCCCATTACTTCAATAAAACAAAAAGAGGAGATGCCACGTAGCAATCTCCCCCACTATCGTTCTCCGTTAGTATTGACCATTCCGTAAAACACTAAAATCTTCGTAGATTCGCCGTTTCAATACATGCTCACTAACAAGCTAGGTCACACAAGGATGCTCTTCTTTTTACAGTCGCCCAATCAATTTATCCAAAACTTTTCGAGTTGCCATATTTAGCGGTTTGATGCGTTTGAACAAGGTAACCAGATGGGGCGATACGAGATAATACGTGTATATAAAGGCTCGTCCCCCCCTTGTTTTTCGCAACACATTGTCCCGATATTCGCGCAACTTCACCACTTGCCAGGCATCCACATCGCCGTAAACCGCCGTGGCAACGTAGCAGGCTTTCTTTGTCGTCCGGTAATAAACCCGATTGGCTTTCTTCGGATTGGTAAGCCAGCCATATCCTTTGGGTGCGCGATACTTTGCACGTAATGCCCGTTTCCAAGACGTTCGGGCAGCAATTCGTTTCTTAAAAGATGGTTTGCGATAACCAAATCTCACTTTGCTTCTACCCTTCCATACACTTCTTTAGTGACTGACATATACATCAAACTTACCAATACCATCAAAATCCAAATTCAATTTGTATGGACTAACAAAGTGGATAATATCTTATCGATTTCTTCACGTTTTCTTCGGAACCAGTCCTGAGACCAGATTCTATGGATTTTCCAACCGAGTGATTCTAGGACTTCCTGTCTTAATCGATCTCGGTCACGCGCAGTTTTGGATGAGTGGTAAGCTGCGCCATCGCATTCAATCCCGAGAAGATAACTACCAGGATTATTGGGGTCAACGACTGCAAGATCAATTCGATATGAAGAACATCCGACCTGTTTTCGCAAGATTACTCCTCTGGAAGTGAGAGCTTCGTATACATCCTGCTCAAGTGGTGAATCAAATTCACCATTATTTTGTATACCCGTATTTGCGGTAAATTCGCCTCCGGTTTTGGCGTAGTACAGATAGGATTTCAATAGCTGTGGTCCACGTTTATTTAGTTTACTGTCATCAAGATCCGAATGCAGGATACTGGAAACCAATTTAATTTCATACTTCGCTCTCGTGACGGCGACATTTAAACGGCGCTCCCCACCGGGTTTATTTAGCGGACCAAAGTTATAATGCAATACCCCAGTGCTGTCTTTGCCGTATCCGACACTAAAGAAAATCGTGTCCCGTTCATCACCTTGTACATTTTCAAGGTTTTTGACAAAAAACGGCTCGCTTTTGTCTTCGCCAAAAAACTCTTCAAACTGAGGACTAGCTTTTCGCAGTGCTTGCACTTGATCATAAATTGCTTGCTGCTGTGCCTCGCTAAAAGCGATAACTCCTAAGCTTCGCCGCGGCGACCGGCGAATATGATCGAACACAAGACTTGCGACAACTTTAGCTTCGATAAGGTTTCTGCGGCTGGTGCTGCGCTCGTAAATGCCTTCTGGTACATAGACGAGGGATACTCCTTCGTTACTTCCGCTTGTCGAGCTTGGGAAAGTATACAGTTCATCTTCATAAATTTCCCGATTTGAAAATGCGATTAAGGATTCATTTTTGCTCCGGTAATGCCACAAAAGAGGTCTTTCCTTCATGAAAATGGATGCTTCATCAAGCACGCTTTCATACGAATCATTTGATTCGTCCTCTTCATCCATAAACTCTTCGTCTTCTTCAATGGATGTGCCAAAAAACTTGGTTGGCGGCAGTTGCTTCTTATCGCCGGCGATAATGATTTGTTTACCTCTGAAAATGGATCCAATCGCGTCTTCAGAGCACAGCTGCGAAGCCTCATCAAAAATGACCAAATCAAATCCTAAAATAGTAGGATCGATGAATTGGCTTACCGACATAGGACTCATCATAATACAAGGCTTTAACGCTAAAAGCAGATCCGGAATTTCGCTAAAGAGCTTTCGAATAGCTTTATGGCGTTTTTTTGCCAGCTCTTTATTTAAAGTCGTCAATTGTGAGCCTTTGGCGATTGAGTTTATAATCGTTGACTTTTTATTGTTTAAAATGCCGTGAACTCTTGCTCCATTTGCCGTGAGCTGTGATTGATCCAGACGCTTAAATTCGGAAATCAAACGTTTATGTTGATCGATATTAAAATTAGCGAGGTTGGGCAGCGCTTCATAAGCGAAGTCCAGCCACAGTTTATAAAAGCGTTTTAAGAACAACTCGGTGATGCTGAATTTTTGGCTATCTTTCAACTCTTTGATTTGTTCGACAAACTCCTCAATCCCAAATGATTTTGCATCGATTAAAATGCGCTTGAGTGCCGTCCATTCCTCAAGCCTATAAGATTCTTCAGCCCAAACATTTAATTTTTCAATGCTATTGCTTAGATCTGTCTGACGAAATGTCTTGTTTTCAAAAATGGTCCCATCAATCGGAAAAACAGAATAGAAAAACTGTAGAAGCGTATAAGAATGTTGCCAGCTTTGATTCAGACCTGTTGTAATTTCGCGATGTTGACCACGCACCTGGCTATCTTCATCCACCACCATCAGAACGATCGGCTCCGGAAAGTGTTTACCTAATATATCTGTAAGTTTTTTGGTCCATTCAAGCGCTGCTAACACATCCGTCCAATTTGTTTCATAGCCATTAAACAAAGCACCAAACGCCTGCGAAAAATGAGCCATTTCATTTTCTATGTCACGCCTGATACCCATGAAATTTAAAATTTCAAAAATATCTTCTTTAAGCTCCTTGTAACCGGTGAAAACAGGGCTCACGGCAAAATTTCGCAAAGTATTGCTCGTGTTTAATATTGGGTCGGAATTGACGATAATTTTTTTCAAAATATCATTAAGCAACGTGATGACGAAGGCATTATTTAAATCAATAACGTCTGTCTTAATGGCTTTCTCTAGTTCTGGCTTACTTGCTTGATATTGTTCTTGTGCGGCGATAAGCTCCTGCAGATATTTTGAAGTCTTTTCAATGTCACTTGCATTCGGATGCAATAAAAGCCCGATGAGTTTCTCTTTGGCAAGGTTATTGCTTTTAATAAAGGCACAGAGCTCGTCCACTTGATGGATCTGACTTTGTAGCAGCTCCCAGTCCGTTTCTTCCCCTTTATACAGCTTGCCAAGCCATCGTTTTAAATTCTCATCTTCCTGCTTGATCCAAGTTTGTTTTTCATTTAGCCTTGCGGCAAGTTTAACATCTTGAAGCATTTCATCGAATTTAAGCTTTTTACCTGACTTTAGATAAAACTTAAATACCTTTTGGTCTTGCCGATACGATTTGTTGAAAATATGGAAAATGCTTGTATACTGTTTCATAAACCGGTCAAGCATTCCCTTTAATTCATCTCGCTGCAGCAATTCAAGATCGTATTTTTGCGAGAACTTCGCTTTGTCAGCAACGTATTCTTCAACCTGTGTCTTGCCTTCTTTTAGGATTTGATGAAGTGTTTCAGTTGACTCTTCGTCAAACCAATTTTCGGTTGGGGTTAGGTTAGCCGTAACTTTTTCAAGTATAAATTGAATCTTTTTCACTTCATTTAACGTGATCTGTTCAAATTCAATATCGAACATTTCTGTTGTGTATGATCTTATACTTTCCAAGGTTTGTATCGAATGCTGTGCCTGTTTAATGGCTTCATAAAATAATCTGTTTGAAGTAATTAAACTATCGATGTATTCGAGAGGATTTTGCAAGATAAGTTGCAACTGAGAAACAGCGGATTCTAGAGCGGACTTTTGTTGCTCCAGATCAAGCTGTGTAACCTCTTCTGCATACTTTTTTGTTAGGCTTATTTTTTCATTGTGGTAGTTTTCGAATTTTTCACTTGCCTTCTCATATAGCTTTGAATTCTCACTTAACGCGTCATCATTTTTTAGCCAACTGATAGGTACTTTTGGTACATGCGAAAATAAGCTGCTGAGCTCCTGATTTTTTTGAATGTTATCAGGTGTAAGTGACCAGTCTGTTCCGATTAAATCCACAACTGATCCTAAGATTTTATTCACACCGGTTAAATTTTCAGCCAAACGTTTGAACTTAGATGCAATGTCGCTTTGAAGCTCAAAAGTGAACCGATCAACGGATGTCCCTTTCCAAATATGATTATCGCTATTTTTGAGGATATGATCATATTGACCAAGACGCTGAAGCAGATCAAAAATAAGATCCAATCTTTCTTTGTCTAAGGATTTGATATCCTCAATGGAAAAAGTGAGCTCATCAATCTTATCGAGCTTTGCTAATTCACCGTGCACTCGCTGCGCGGTAAAACCGAGAGGTTCAACTGCAGTATGAACAGCGTCAACATAATTATTTAAAAGCATTTTTATTTTATCAAAGGGTTCAAATGGAAGGCTTGCTGGATTTGGGGATACCTGTAGTTTTAAGGTCCGGTATAATTCATCCAGGACGTATTTTTTATTTGCGTTGTTGCTATGGAGCTCAAGAACAAAATCGCCCAGGTTCTGGCTATCGAGTCGCCTTTTGACTACTTCTAAGGCAGCTTTCTTTTCGCTAACGAACAATACCCTTTTGCCCTTTGCTAGGCTATCGGCAATAATATTAGAGATGGTTTGGCTCTTACCTGTTCCTGGAGGACCACTGATAATAAAACTTTGTCCTTTGTTTGCTGCAAGTATGGCTTCTTGCTGGCTGGAGTCGGCATCCAAAACCTGAAAGGAGGATACGGATTTCGAAGTCCTGTCATGCTCACGAATGGAAATTGTGTCTGTTTCAATACTTTGTGTATGCTCATTTGAAAGACCAGCAAGTTGCTGAACCAAGCTATGCTGTTTTATTTGCTCGCTAAATTGTTCAAAATCTTTATACATCACAAGCTTGCTAAACGAAAAGAGCCCCAGATAAGAATCTTGGGAAACCGACCATTCTTTAAAATCCTTAATGTAATTTGAAAAATCCTTGATGAATTTTGTAATATCAAGTTCTTCTTCAGACTCGAAGGAAGGAATTTGCAATCCGAAATCAAGTTTTAATTTTTGTATTAAAGTTGGGTTTAGCGTTAAGTCATCATCGTATTTTTCTAAATAATAAGGCTTGTCCGAGCTTTCCCTTTTCAGAGTTACTGGCAGCAATAGCAATGGAGATTTCATTTCAATGTTGCTGTCTTTTGATTCTTTCCAGGTGAGTAAACCAAACGTGATAAAAAGGGTATTAACCCCTTTTTCATCCAGCGATGACTTTGCCTTTAAGCGAATTGCCGATAGCGCATTTTCTAACCTTTCATACGCAGATGATTCAACATCTTCGAAAGCATCATCACTGTCTTGTTCTAACCCGAGTTTCTTCTTTCTTGCGCGTTTTTCTTTGATAATAAATTTTTCGATATCGGCGATGCTGTTTACTTTAATCGCTTTATCATTTGCGAGCAACCCAAAAACTTGATCAATATCTGGATTAAACTGGATAACAGATGACGTATTATCTTTAAAGTTCAATAAGCGATTTCTTTTGGATAAATCGATTAAGTTGGTTTTCCATTTATGCAGTTTTTTACTTAATAGGTCTGTTGCCAATGTCTTTTGCTCCTTTAAATCCCACGATTGCACGCCGAAAATTTAAATAATACAAATAAATTCGACGAATAACTGCCTAATTCCTGCAATTTCGAGCTAGTATATAATTTACCATTCCATGAAAAATACGCCTAATTCAATGTAAATAGACCTAACATCCTTTGAAATTAAGGTTTTGATATAATTTCGGGCAGATCCACCACCTCGCGGTACATACTCTGGTCAAAGGGTATCATTTCCTAATCGTTTTAAATAAAAAAATGCCTGCACCATTCTAGCGCAAGCGTTAAGGTTTGTTATTATATACATTATTGGTTACCGCTGGCACGGAATTACCTTTTTGATCACCTGTAGTGAAAAAGCTACTTGGAAGCTATGAACCAACTGCGATTAAGACTACCATAAACTCGTCGTGTTGATAAACAGTGACGTGCAGATGTTGTCAATTGATTTAGCCAGCGTAATAACCTTATGAGTAATGTAATTGAATAATTAAAAAATCTATTGTAAACATTAAATTCATTAAAGATATGGAGGTCATGTATTATGGATACACAACGAGCAAAAGAAATTGCAAATTCTGCTGATATGGCTAACGTGACCTATGAAGGCAAGCGAATCTATATTCAAAATGTAGATGAAAGAAATGAAACGGCTGGTATCTATGAACTTGAAAATCCAGAGAATCAACAAAAGGTTTCTGTAAACAGCTTAGAAGAATTAACGACGACCGATTAAACACCAGCAAAATTGTATGAAGATAAAAGGGTTGCCGAATGTAGTAACCCTTTTGTTTATTTATCACATGACCTGCGTCTTTAATTTCCTCGGATTTTTCAATCATTTCTAGTTCGATGGCTTGCTGTTCTTCGACCCCCATGTTGTTTTGCATATTCACGAAGGTTTGATCTTGTTAATTTCCTCTCCACCCTTTATATTACCGTATCATCTGCCGGATTGGTTGGCGGAGGCTCCATACCTAAACCTGGAGAGGTCAGCTTGGCCCATCGAGGTGTACTCTTTCTGGATGAGTTCCCCGAATTTACTCGTGGTGTGCTTGAAGTGCTGCGGCAGCCGCTTGAGGATCGTCTGGTCACAATAGGAAGTGCAAGAGCCGTTTACACTTTTCCATCGGACTTTCTGCTCGCAGCTGCAATGAACCCCTGTCCGTGCGGATACCATGGAGCTGAAACAGAAGCGAATTCCTGCAGATGCAGTCCATTGCAGATTTTAAAATATCGCTCAAGGCTGTCTGGGCCGCTATTAGACCGCATCGATCTGCATGTAGAGGTGCCAAGGCTCAGCTATGCGAATTTAAAAGAGCAAGGGCAGTCGCTGTCTTCTGCCGAAATGCTTCACATGGTGATGAGCGCGGGGGAGCGGCAATTGATTCGTTATCGAGGGCTGGAGATTCATAGCAATAAAGAGTTAGGCGGGAAGCTGCTTCACCAAATAGGCAAGCTGACCAAAGAGGGAGAAGCGATCCTCAGCTCATCCTTTGAAAAGTTGGGGCTAAGTGCAAGAGCCTATGATCGAATATTGAGATTGGCCCGCACAATAGCAGATCTGGAGGATAGCGATGCCATTGAGCCGCAGCATGTAGCCGAAGCCATCCAGTACCGGAATTTGGATAAAAAGAGTGTGTAAAAAGAGGGAGAAAGAGATTGGAAGAAACTGCCAATAATAAAATGAACACGTAGACATGGCCAAGAGTGTTGTTTCGGAAATTAAGAGTTAGGCGAGTGAGGGTAAAGTCGGCCTCTATTAAAAAGGTTGCTAAAAGGTTGCTAAAAGCCTGCTAAAACGCTCCCTTTGTATGCTCAAGATGAGGCGTTTGCCCTTCTCCATTGAATTCGACTGTGATCACGTCAAAGCGAAGATTTCGTTCATGCTGGTGGAAGCGGTGCAAATAGAACTGAGCTGTCTCGCGAACCTGCTGCTGTTTACGTGCGTCCACAGACTCTTTGGCGGTACCATATTTGCCGTGTATGCTGCGGCTTCTCACTTCAATAAAGATCAATCTGCCTTCAAATTCGGCAATAATATCGATTTCTCCTCGGCTGCAGCGCCAATTTCTATGATGAATACGGTAGCCCAGATTGTGAAGATAAGCCGCAGCGACTTCCTCTCCCTCTGCTCCAATCCGCTTTCTCGAGTCTAATGCCCGTTTTTCCATATAACTCCTTTCAGGGTAACCCTCTTAACTCTTCTGATTCATTCGATGTATCCGACTATCGGATCTGTAAATAAAGCTCAGCACTTCGGCAACGAGTTGATATAACTCTGCGGGGATTTCCTGGTCTAAATCCAGTTTGGAAAGGACCTCCACCAGAGAAGCATCCTCTTGGATGGGAATGCTGTTTTCTTTGGCTTTTTGGAGTATGGTTTCCGCCATGTGCCCTTTCCCTTTGGCGACCAGAACGGGAGCACTGGACTTATCCGGTGCGTACTTCAAAGCCACCGCCTTCTTCATGGTAGTTGGTTTGTCATTCATGCCCGATAGTCCACTCCCTTGTACGGCTTTGGTTCATACAGAGACTTTAAATCCATTTTGGTTCCCTCTATGAGAGCGTTCTTGGTTGAACCCTCCTCTTTATCCGTAACGAATTGGGGATAGTGCAAGCATTTTAACGAGAAAAATTGATAGCCTGCTTTTAGTAAGGATGCGGCGATCTCTTCCCGTGAGCCTTCTACTAGTTCTGCCAGAGCGGGCAGATCATTATGAACCTGAAGACTGACGATTTTGTTTACAACCTGTACATCGACGAGTGTGTTCCCTATGGTTTTCATTTGCAAATCGAACAAGAGCCTGCAGTTGTTGGCATCGACTTCCCCTCGCTGCCCTTTGCGAGATTGAATATGCACGGACGCCGACTGCTGGCCGCTCCCATCCATAAAGGGAATGAACATCGTGATATTCGAAAACATTGAGCTTCGGTCAGAGGACAGCAGAAGCTGCTGCCCTGTAATTTGCTGCAGAGCTTGCTGCACGGTTTCCTTCAGCGGCGCTGGCAAATCATCTGCCGTAGACAGGTGAAGCAGCATGCTTTTGAGCGTGTCGGTGTCCGGCTTGGAGACGCCGCTGCTTTGTGCATCTCCAGCGGAAGGGAGCATGTCTGTAGACGTTCGAAGAAGCTCAGGCATCTTCGCGAGCTGATGCTCATGCTCCACGCCGAGACTCTGGAGCAGCCGCCCGATCCAATTCGGCTCGGGCGGAGCCACCGGCGGCGGCGCTGACTCGGCAGCGGCGGCAGCCCCCGCCGCCGCTTGCGCATGCGGCCGCGCCGCAGCCGAACCCGCCTCCTGCGACGCCGGAGGCGGCGGTTCGCCTGCGCTACTTGGCTCAGCCCGCTGCGGCTGAGCCATCCCCACAGCCCGCGGCACAGCCGCCTCGGGCAGAGAGCCTGACGCCGGCACCTTCACGCCGGCGCTGGCATTCGCCTCCTGCTCAGCGGAGGCAGCAGGTCTCGCAGCTTCGCCGGGCGAAGCTGCTGCTGGCGTCCCCCCGGGGGCGGACGCCTTAGCGGCATCGCCGCCCAGCTGCGGAGCAGCAGCGGGCGCGGCGGTGCCGCTGGAGGCCGCTGCCGAAGGCTCTGGCGGCGGCGCGGTCCAGGCTGCAGCTGCGGAAGCCCGCAGGCTCTTTAGCGCAGCCGCGAGCTGCGTCAGCGCGGCGGCGGCGCTGTGATCGGGCTGCTCCTGCAGGAGCGAAGCGACCTGCAGCTCGAGGCGCTCGAGCACGGTGCCCGCAGGCGGGCCGGAGGTGGATTGCCGGAGCGCCGATACCGTATCCGTCGTCAGAGGCAGTCCTCGCTTAAAAGCCAAAACCGCCGCCTGCGTCCACTCCTCCTTGCTCACGCCCTCAGGAGCTGCCTGCTGAAGCGCAGCAAAAGTCTGTACGGTTTCCTTCGTCAGCGGAACGCCTTCCTGCTGAATCAACTGGACCATCTGGCGGTTGGCCGGGACGTCCTTAAGGGTAAACGATTTTAATAAATCCTTCATGGATTCATCCGCGATTTGCACATCTGATGAAGTCAGCGGTTTGAGCAGGATCTGGGAGCTATTGGATTCCGGCTGCACCTGCAGCACCGTCACATCCCCCTGTTTCAGCGGAGTCTCCAGTTTGGCTCGGACGACAAGTCCGCTTATGTTGATAAAAGCTTCTTGATCGTTAAGCAATTGCAGAACCAAACCCTTCACGACCTGCCCTACCTTTAGTTCCAGCACCTTTGGTTCGGCTGCCTGCAAATCACCAACGAGACTGCGGATCAATCCGCTTATATTCATACCTGTTCACCTCCTGCTTCCGTTCCTCTTATGTATCCTATCGGTTACTGCGGAGCTTTTCTTTAAAGGTAGATTTATTCGCCAATAAGAAAGTCTATTTTCGGAGATCCGAAATTTTATACCTTCTTATGTAGTAAAATCAAACTCCAGCTCCAACTGGACCTGCTCGGTTTCAGCCATGACTTTGCGGATAAACAATTTGCGATGCAGCGCTGTAGGTCCGAAACGGATCAGCATGTCTCTATGTTCTTTCGTCGCATATCCTTTATGTGAAGCAATCCCATACTCCGGATAATCAAGATCCCATTTTGCGCACATCCGGTCTCTCGTCACCTTCGCAATGATCGACGCTGCGGCAATCGACTGACTGAGTGCATCCCCATGAATAATGGCCAGCTGGGGGAACACACAATCAACCGTCTCAGCATCAACCAGCAAATAATGAGGCTCAACCTCCAATTTTTCAACGGCTTGTTTCATTGCCAGACGAGCGGCTTGCTTGATATTGATGGCTTCTATCGTATCCACATCGACTATTCCGATGCCAACTGCAATCGCTTCACTCATGATGATCTCATAAAACATTTCTCTTTTTTTCTCGGAAAGCTTCTTGGAATCGTTGATTTCCTCTATAACCAGGCTGGCAGGCAAAATAATAGCAGCAGCCACAACATCTCCGAACAAGCATCCTCTGCCAACTTCATCAATTCCGGCAATGAGCGAAAACCCTTGCTCCCATAACGACTTTTCATGCTCCAGCATAGGTATAATCCCTCCCACCTTTCTATTATAAAGGAATTCACCCTGATTCATCCACTTGTACATGCTAGATTTATAGAATCTTTTGGCACAACTAAAAAAGCCGCCTTCCGCTAAAAAGCAGAAAAGCAGCTCCTATGAAAAGGCGAATTTCTATCCAGCTAAACCTCTTCCGGTCTCTCAAGGCTGATACGACCCAGCTTACCGGAGCGAAGCTCACGTAATATAATCAGTGAAGCTTTGTCCAAATCGATACGGCCTCCACTTACAACGGCACCTCGTTTGCGGCCGATGGCTTCCATGACTTTGACGACCTCATTTGGATCATCCAAGTCCGAAGGCAGCTCCTCAATGCCATAACGTTCTTGTAAGGCCTGACTGTAGTGGCGGATGATGTATTTCATCGCGAATAAGGCAATTTCATCGAGATTCAGCAGCTCTTCCTTGATCGCACCTGTTGCCGCCAGACGTAGACCAACAGTTTGATCCTCGAATTTGGGCCATAAAATTCCCGGGGTATCCAGCAAATCGAGCTCCGGCCCTGCCTTGATCCATTGCTGCCCTTTGGTCACTCCGGGTTTATCGCCGGTAGCTGCGATTTTGCGGCCAGCCATTTGATTGATTAATGTGGATTTGCCCACATTGGGAATGCCGACGATTAAGCCGCGAATCGCTCTCGGATTGATCCCTTTACGAATTTGAGCAGCAATTTTGTCGGCAAACAGCTCTTTGGCCCGCGGAATAATTTCCTTCACATAGGTCCCGGCAGCAGCATCAATGGGCTGTGCTTTGAGCCCCAGATCGGCGAAATAACGGACCCACTCGGCAGTGACCTGCGGATCTGCCAAATCGTGCTTATTGAGCAGCACCATTCTTGGCTTTCCTTTTAAAATCTCATCAATCATCGGATTACGGCTGGAAAGCGGGATGCGGGCATCCAGAAGCTCGATCACAACATCAATTAACTTGAGCTTGTCCTCGATCTGCCTTCTTGCCCTCGTCATATGACCGGGAAACCAGTGAATGGTCATTTAAAGTGCACCAGACCCATTTTGTTTACTGGCCAGAAAATCAAATCTGCACGACCGACAATTTCCTTATAAGGTACAAAGCCGACCGTTGGATCACGGCTGTCTTTGCTGTTGGATCTGTTATCCCCCATGGCAAAAATCGTACCCTCCGGTACTTTGGTTTCCTTGTAATTTGCCAGAGTATTCCAAGGCCTTCCTTCCTTGGCCGCTTTATCAAGGGCTGCCTTCAAGAAGGTTTGTTCCATCAATTGCCCATTGATATATACATTGTCCCCTTCAACCTTTACCGTCTCGCCAGGGAGCGCAATAACCCTCTTGATGTAATCCTTGCCTTCAGGGGCATGAAAAACAACGACTTCTCCGCGTTTCGGCGGACGGATATCATAGAGAATCTTGTTGACGATCAGACGCTCGTTCGTATAAAAATTCGGCTCCATCGACGGACCTTCAACAATAAAGGGAGCGAATACAAAGTAACGAATGACAAAAACCAGGACGCCGGCGATCGCGAGGGCTTTGATCCATTCCCAGGTTTCGTTCTTGGCTGTTTTGGAAGGTGTTTTCCCCGTTCCGGCTTCTGCACCATCTATGTAGGATTGATCTGGATCTCTTGATTCCATGACATTATGCCTCTTTTCCAGTTAGGGTGAAAAAAATATAGGCGCGATAGATAGGAAAAGGAGACTTGCTGAACAAGCCTCCCCGTTTGTGTTATCGAATTTCTTGAATTCTTGCTGCTTTTCCGCGAAGACCGCGTAGATAATAAAGTTTCGCACGACGAACTTTACCACGGCGAGCCACTTCAATCTTATCGATTTTTGGAGAATGAACAGGAAACGTTCTCTCTACACCAACACCGTAAGAAATTTTACGAACCGTAAATGTTTCGCTGATACCGCCGCCTTGGCGTTTAATGACAACACCCTCGAACAACTGGATCCGCTCACGAGTTCCCTCGATAACCTTCACGTTAACTTTCAGTGTATCTCCAGGACGGAATTTAGGAATATCCGTACGGAGCTGTTCTTTTGTAATCTCATAAATCAGATTCATAGTTGACTCCCTCCTTCCACTCAGGTGTTCATTCCGCTCTGCATGAAGCTTATCTGGATGTCTGCGTAGAGGACCACCGAACTCAAACATTAAAAAATCCACAACAGAATATATTCTACCATAGCAATAGGGTATTTACAACTACATGAGAAATTTCAAATCTCATTTCATTCAAACTGATTATAAGATATCGCATTTCTAATGTAAAGTTTCATAAAGTTTGATCTATTTTTCAATGCTCTTATCCCTCTTCTCCGCTTGCCAGGCGGCCACCCAGCCCAGTTCTTCCTTACTAAGTTCACGGCCTTCGAGAAGATCCGGACGGCGCTCCAAGGTACGCAGCAGAGACTCTTTTCTTCTCCATTTCTCTACGTTCACATGATGCCCGGAAATCAATACCTCTGGCACTTCCCAATCGCGGAACTTCGCCGGCCTCGTATAATGCGGATATTCAAGCAGCCCTGTGCTGAACGAATCCGTCACCGCAGATTGCTCATTGCCCAGCACTCCCGGCAGCAGTCTCACCACACTGTCAATCACGGACATGGCGGGGAGCTCGCCCCCTGTTAACACATAATCACCGATCGACAGCTCATCGGTCACCAGATAGCGGCGAATCCGCTCATCGTAGCCTTCATAGTGGCCGCATATCAAAACAAGGTGCTCCTCGGCAGACAGCTCTTCCGCCTTCTTCTGCGTATAGGTTTCTCCCTGCGGACACATGAGAATAATCCTGGGCTTAATCTTGGATTCCGGTAAAATCAGATCTTCTACAGCGGCAAAAATAGGCTCGGCCTTTAAGACCATACCGCCTCCACCGCCATACGGGTAATCATCTACCGTATTGTGCTTATTGCCCGAGTAATCGCGAAAATTAACCGTATTCAGCTGTACGATTCCTTTGTCGCGAGCTTTCCCAAGAATACTGGAAGAAAACACACCGTCAAACATTTCCGGAAAGATCGTCAGAACATCGATTCTCATTCCTCCAGCAGTCCTTCCATCAGATGAATCCGCACTATTTTCGCCTGCACATCCACTTCAAGTATAACCTCATCAATTACAGGGAGAAGAAGCTGTTTGTTTTTGGGAAGAGTCACCACCCACACATCATTTGCGCCCGGGGTCAAAATTTCGCTGATCAAGCCGAGCTCTCGCCCTTCTTCAGTTATAACCTTGCAGCCGATAATTTCGTGGTAATAATATTCGCCCTCTTCCAATGGCTCTTGATATTTGGCTTCTATTTTCAGCAAGGATCCCTTGTATTTTTCCACATCATTGATATTGTCATACTTTTCAAGTTTCACTATGTACATATTTTTGTGCAAGCGGGAAGATTCAATCTTCACCGGCGTTTGCTTTTGCTGCGCATCCACAATGACCAGCTCGCTGCCCGGATCAAAACGCTCCGGAAAATCGGTTTCCGGCACGATTTTCATCTCACCGCGTATACCGTGTGTATTGACAATTTTGCCAATTGTATAAAGCTTGTCCGTCATCCATCTTTTCCTCCCGCTTCTGATGTGGAACAAGAAAAAGGTTAGGAACAACTCTCCTAACCCTTCCCCTTATGATACGATTTCTACAGTAACACGTTTGGTTTCCTTCACGGCTGCCGACGTGATTACGGTGCGAAGCGACTTGGCAATTCTACCCTGCTTGCCGATGACTTTCCCGACATCCTCAGGATGTACGGAAAGCCGGTATTCAATGCGGTCGTCCTTCTCCACAACATTCACACGTACTTCTTCTGGATGATCGACGAGAGCTTTTGCGATAACGGTGATCAAATCCTTCATCAAAACCACCTCCGAAGAAACGGATTACTTCTGTTGTCTCAGCTCGTGAAATTTAGTCATCAAACCTGCTTTGCTAAACAGACTGCGAACGGTATCGGAAGGTTGAGCTCCAGTTTGAAGCCATTTCAGAGCTTTCTCTTCATCAAGAGTTACAGCCGCCGGTTTTGCAATCGGGTTATAAGTGCCGATTTCTTCGATAAAACGTCCGTCACGCGGGGAACGGGAATCCGATACCACCACACGGTAGAAAGGGGCTTTGTGAGCACCCATACGCTTAAGACGAATACGTACTGCCATATAAATCACCTCCTATTTAGAATAAACGCTTCGATGCAGCTTAATTTACCTATGATTAAAAAGGAAATTTCATTCCCTTGCCAAGCTTTTTCATTGCATTTTTGCCGCCTTTATTGCCCATCATCCCCGAGAACTGCTTCATCATTTTACGCATATCCTCGAACTGTTTGATGAAACGGTTGACCTCTTGAATCGAGTTTCCGCTGCCCAGTGCGATCCGCTTGCGGCGATTGGCATTGAGGAGCTCCGGTTTTTGCTTCTCTTGCTTGGTCATGGACTTGACGATGGCTTCCACTCGTCCCATCTGCTTTTCATCGACTTTGACATCCTTGAGACCCTTCATCTTGTTCGCCCCCGGAAGCATGTCGAGGATTTGATCCAATGGACCCATCTTCTTGACCTGCTCCATCTGCACCAGGAAATCCTCGAAGGTGAATTCGTTGTTGCGCATTTTGCGCTCCATCTCTTTCGCCTTCTCGACATCGATACCCGCTTGAGCCTTCTCGATCAATGAGAGCATATCACCCATGCCGAGAATCCGTGAAGCCATGCGGTCCGGGAAGAAAGGCTCGAGCGCATCCATCTTCTCGCCCGATGCTGCGAACTTGATCGGGCAGCCTGTAACAGCCTTGACGGAAAGCGCGGCACCGCCTCGAGTATCTCCGTCCAGCTTGGTAAGAATGACACCCGTCAGCTCCAGCTGCTGGTTAAAGCTTTCGGCGACATTGACGGCATCCTGTCCGGTCATCGCATCGACGACCAGCAGAATTTCATCGGGATTCACTTCCGCCCGAACGTTCTTCAGCTCGCCCATAAGGCTCTCGTCGATATGAAGCCGGCCTGCAGTATCGATGATGACATAATCGTTTCCGTTGTCCTTCGCATGCTGTACAGCTTGCCTCGCTATCTCAACAGGGCTCACTTGATCGCCCAGCGAAAATACGGGAACCTTCAATTGTTCTCCTAACACTTGAAGCTGCTTGATGGCAGCGGGACGATAAATGTCGCCTGCAACGAGCAGCGGACGATGGTTCTGCTTGAGCAGCAGCTTGGCAAGCTTACCGGAGGTCGTAGTTTTGCCTGCTCCTTGAAGACCTGCCATCATTATCACAGTCGGTGGCCGATTGGATCTCGCAAGCTTGCTTTGGCTGCCGCCCATCAGCGCCGTCAATTCTTTATTCACGATGTCGACCACGATCATGCCCGGTGTGAAGCTCTTCATCACTTCTTGGCCGATGGCCTGTTCCTTGACCTTCGCGATGAATTCTTTAACGACCTTAAAGTTCACATCCGCTTCCAGCAGGGCGAGCCGCACCTCACGGAGCGCTTCATTCACATCTTCTTCCGTCAGCTTTCCTTTGCCTCTCAGCTTGCCGAAAACGTTCTGCAGCCGGCTGGCCAATCCTTCAAATGCCATGCGATTCACCCTCTTTCAATGTCGGCTGACTTATGGATCAATCCATATGGATCATGTTATCGAATAAAATGTTCAATTGCTGCTTCAGTTCAGGCTCGCAAGAAAGCAGCATGGATTCCAGCTCATCTCGCAGCTTGATTCTTTGTTCATGCTTGTTCAACAGCTGCAGCTTCTCTTCATAATCCTGAAGAGTCTGCTCAGCGCGTTTAATGTGCTCATATACGGCTTGGCGGCTGATGTTGAAGTTCTCGGCAATCTCGCCGAGCGAAAAGTCATCATGAACATACAGCTTCAAGAACATACCCTGCTTCTCGGTTAAAAGCGGCTCATAGAAATCAATCAGCAGATTGATGCGATTCGTTTTCTCCAGCACCTGATCTTCCGACATACGAGCTCACCTCCGTAAAGGTCAAATGCTTGACAGCATTACAACATAACTCATCATACTGAATAGAGCTGGAGATGTCAAGGTGTTTACCTTGTCACTAGCTTTCAATTTCTTCCTTCTCATCAGCGATCCATTGGCCAAACAAAGCATGCACAAATTGTTCGGAATCAAAGGCCTGCAAGTCATCCATCTTCTCGCCCAATCCAACGAATTTCACAGGCAGGGAAAGCTCCTGGCGAATGGCTACGACAATTCCACCCTTGGCTGTTCCATCCAGCTTCGTCAAGACCAAGCCGGTAAGTCCTGTTTTATCGCTGAAAAGCTTGGCTTGACTGAGCGCATTTTGTCCTGTAGTCGCATCAAGCACTAGCAGCACTTCATGGGGAGCATCCGGAACCTCTCGCTGAATCACACGATAAATCTTATTCAGTTCTTCCATGAGGTTGACTTTATTTTGCAATCGTCCGGCCGTATCACACAGCAGAATGTCGGTGCCGCGAGTTTTGGCCGCTTGCAATGCATCGAACATAACCGCAGCAGGATCGGCTCCCGATTGCTGCTTGATGACATCCACCCCAACGCGCTGACCCCATGTTTCAAGCTGCTCTATAGCTCCTGCACGAAAGGTATCACCTGCAGCCATCAGCACTTTTTTACCTTGTGACTTCAGCATATGGGCCATTTTGCCAATCGTCGTCGTCTTTCCGACTCCATTCACGCCTACGAACAGCATCACGGTCAGCCCTTCTTTGGCTGTTCGAAGGCCCGCGTCCGTATCTCCTTTGAGCAAACCAATCAGCTTTTCCGATAATATCGGCTGCAGCTCACCAGGATTCTCAATTTTGCGCTTTTTCACTTCGGCTCGAAGGTCATCGATCAGCTTCAGCACCGTACCCACGCCAACGTCGGCTCCGATTAATATCTCTTCCAATTCTTCATAAAAGTCTTCATCGATCTTCTTTCGGCGGCTGAACAAATCGTCCACTCGATCCACGAAGGCATCTCTGGTCTTCGACAAGCCTTCCTTGAACTTGCTCGTCACCGCTTCGGCTTTACCCGAGATGCTCTCTTTTAACCGTTTAAAAAAACTCATCGCTTCATCCCTCTTATCCTGTCTTTATCTCTAGTTTATGCAGACACGGCCGCATCTTCGTCTTCGAGCTTCACGGAAACGAGCTTGGACACGCCGCCCTCTTCCATCGTCACTCCATATAACACATCGGCTTCTTCCATAGTGCCTTTGCGATGGGTGACTACAATAAACTGAGTGGTTTCGGAAAACTCTCTTAAATACTCTGCAAAGCGAGACACGTTTGCCTCATCCAGCGCTGCCTCTACCTCATCCAGAACACAGAAAGGTACAGGCTTGACGCGGATAATCGAGAAAAGCAGGGCAATCGCCGTGAGCGCACGTTCTCCGCCTGAAAGCAGCTGGAGGTTTTGCAGCTTTTTGCCCGGAGGCTGAGCGACGATTTCAATGCCTGTATCGAGCAAGCTGTCCGGCTCCGATAAAATCAGGTCCGCGCGTCCGCCTCCGAACAATTTGGCGAAAACGATGCCAAAATGCGAGCGAATCGCATCGAAGGTCGTCTTGAAGCGTTTGGACATCTCCACATCCATTTCGCGGATGACTTGATACAATGTGGTTTTCGCTTCAATCAAGTCATTTTTTTGCTCGCTGAGGAAATCAAACCGTTCCGATACACGGGCATATTCCTCAATTGCCCCCAGATTCACATCGCCGAGAGAAGCAACCTCTCTTTTCAGATCACGCACACGGCTTTGTGTACCTAGTACATCTTCAGGAACAGGATAGCGTTCCTTGGCAAGCTCATAGCTTAACTCGTATTCTTCGGACAGCTTTTTGAGCAGGTTTTCCAGCTCCACATCAAATCTGGTCACACGCACTTCCGTTTGATGCAGCTGTTCTTCCACCTGCTTAAGCTGAACTCGCTGTGTCCTTGTTTCGTTTTCTTCCAATTCCAGCTTCTGCAGCCATTCGGCTCGCTCGGCACGTTTAAAATCAATCTCCTCCGAACATTGCTGCTTCCTCAGCTTGAGATCGTTAAGCTGCTCGATTTGCTGTGTGCTCTCTTGCTGCAGGGCCTGCATATCCTGCTCAAGCTGCTCAAGCAGTGTGCGATTGCCGGACAACTCCCGGTCCACATCCTCCAGATCCTGCTGAAGACGGCGCTGCTGATCCTGCAAGGATTGCTTCTCCTGAGAAATGGATGCCGCATTGACCTTGAGATCCGTGAGCTGCGATTGCAGCTCCTCCTTGGCGGATTCGCTCGCTTTACGCGAAATTTCTGCGTCTCGAATCGCTTGCTGAAGCGAAGCTTCCTCCTGTAAAAGCAGCTCCAGCGTCTGCTCGGCCTCCTGCTTCTTCTTCGTGAAATCTTCCCGCTCCTGAAGCAGACTCTCCAAGTCTTGACTGTCCATGGAGAGCTGCTCTTCTACTGTACGGCTTTCAGCCTCCAAGGGATTCAATTCAGCACGAAGCTGCTGCTCTTCAATCCGCTTTTGCTCGCTTTCTTGCCGCAGCTTCTCCACGCTGTGCATTTCCTCGGCGATGTCGCGTTTCATTTGGCTGGCTTTATCTTTAAGTACACTTAATTTAGCTTCCGATGCCTTGATTTCCTGCACAAGCTCTTCAATTTGCCGCTGTCGGCCGAGCAGGCTTGTCGTTTTCTTTTGCAAGCTTCCGCCCGTCATCGATCCGCCGGGATTCACGACATCGCCTTCCAGCGTTACAACGCGGTAGCGGTACTGCCCTTTGGCTGCGATATGATTCGCATCCTCCAGCTTCTCGGCTATGATCACATTGCCCAGCAAGCTGGAGAAAATGGCTTGATACGCGGATTCGAATTGAATCAGATCAACGGCCATGCCGACAAAGCCTTTGGCTGACTGCAAGGCAGCGCGTTCACCATCCGAGATGGAACGCCCTTTGATGACATTCATTGGCAGGAACGTGGCTCTGCCGAGCTGTCTTTTTTTCAAGAAGGCAATCGCCTCGCGCCCATCCGCCTCGGTTTCCACAACGACATTCTGCAAAGCTCCGCCAAGCGCTGTCTCGATGGCGATTTCCACCTCGGCCGGCACTTTAACAAGCTCCGCTATGGCTCCGCGTATCCCGCGAAGGTCGCTGCGCTTCTTTGCTTTGAGCACTTCCTTGACCCCATGCATAAAGCCGTCATAGTCGTCAGCCATTTCTTTCATCGTATCACGGCGCGAAGTAAGGGCGTCCAGCTTTTGCTCCCACTTGCGGACCATGCCCTGGGCCTCGTCGAGCAAGCTTTGGTTCGATTTCAGACTCTGCGTCAGCTGAGCGTAACGATCGCGAATCTCATTGATCTCGCTAACGGTTTCTTCCAGCTTCGCCGAGAGCTCCTGCTTGCGGATCGCAATTTTGTCCTGCTGGTCCGTCCACTTTTGGCGCTCCTCCTCAAGCCTTTCCAGCCTGCGGCTCAAGCTCTCCATCTGCTGCTCGGAGTAGCGGATTTCGTTCCGTGACTGCGCCATCCGGTTGAGAATTTCCAAAAGCTCGGATTTAAGTCCGTCTTCCGCCGCAGAGCTCGTCCCGCCGTTCACACCGAGCAAACGCTCTTCCTCTGCGGCCAGCTTGGCCTGAAACTCGTAAAGCTGAGCACCGATTTGCACGATTTTATCCCGCTGCTGGGCTAATTCCGTTTCTTTATCCGTTCTGCGCTGCTCTTGAATGAAGATCGTCTGGGTCAGCTGCTGCCGGTTGGTTTCAAAATTCTTTTTGCGTTCCTTCAGCACCTCTCCTTGCCCTTCGCACTTCTCGAACTCCTCACTGAGTACAAGCAATGCATCCTGGAGCTTCTCCAGCTCCTCCTCGAGTCTGCGGGTTTCCCAGCGATGCTTTTCCAAATGGGCATCATGCTGATTGACGATCGTCGCCAGCTCGGTCTGTTCCTTTTCCAGCTTCTCCAGCTTCTGTTTGGACTCGGTCCAAGTCACATAGATCTGGTCGATCTGATGCACGTACATCGAGATTTCACTGCTCTTGAGCTGCTCCCTGAGTACTTTGTAGCGGATGGCTTTCTCGGATTGATCCTTCAGGGGCTCAATCTGATCCTCCAGCTCGGAAACCAGATCGTGAATGCGAAGCAGATTTTGCTCCGTGTCATTCAGCTTCTTCTCCGCTTCGCGCTTACGTGATTTATATTTGACAATCCCTGAGGCTTCTTCAAATATACCCCGGCGATCTTCCGATTTCGTACTCAGTATTTCCTCAATCCGGCCTTGTCCAATGATCGAATAAGCTTCCTTCCCGATCCCCGTATCCATGAACAATTCCGTAATATCCTTCAGCCTGCAGGGCTGCTTGTTGATCAAGTATTCGCTGTCCCCGCTGCGGTGCACCCTTCTCGTCACCGTGACCTCGTTAAAATCAAGCGGCAATGACTGCGAGGTATTGTCCAGCGTCAACGATACCTCACCATAGTTCACCGCCTTTCTAGCGTCGCTCCCGGCAAATATAACATCCTCCATCTTGCCGCCGCGCAGCGACTTTGCGCTTTGCTCCCCCAGAACCCAGCGAATCCCGTCAGATATATTGCTTTTACCGCTTCCATTAGGACCGACCACCGCCGTAATACCCTGAACAAATTCGAGCTCGGTCCGATCTGCGAATGATTTAAAGCCGGATAATTCAATCCGTTTCAAAAACATGCTCTCACCTCAAAGCCTATTGTACCATAATCCTCCTGCAAAATAAGAGTAATAAAATCAAAAAAAGAGCAGCCGCGGCTGCCCTTCCTGGATTCATATGCACTATTGCTGTAAAGTCACATTCAGCTTGGCAAGAGCTTTGGAAGCGGCCTGCTGCTCAGCTTCTTTTTTGGAACGGCCGATCCCATTGCCCAGTAATTGATCCCCCATGTACACCTCGGAAATAAACTCCCGATCATGCGCTGGACCCCGCTCATCCACAATCCGGTATTCTATGATTCCCAGATTATGCTGCTGCGTATGCTCCTGCAGCTGAGTTTTGTAATCAATCACAAGCAGCTTGCCCTCTATGGAAATTTGCGTGAACACATAACGCTTCAAGAAATTTTTTGCGATTTCGAGACCCTGATCCAGGTACAATGCTCCTATAAAGGCTTCGAACACATCCGCGAGCAGCGCCGGACGAGAACGTCCGCCCGTCAGCTCTTCCCCTTTGCCTAAAAGCACATAAGCCCCGAAGTCCAGTTTTTCAGCAAAAACGACAAGCGAAGGCTCGCAAACGATGGATGCTCTGAGCTTGGTTAATTCGCCTTCCATGCGGCCTGGATATGTAAAAAATAAAAATTCGGAAACCGTCAGCTCCAGCACGGCGTCACCGAGAAATTCCAATCTTTCATTGTCCTTGGGACCGGAAATTCGATGTTCGTTGACATATGACGAATGGGTAAAAGCCTGCTTCAGCAGCTCCGGATTTTGAAAAGAAATGCCTATGGCGCGTTGCAGCGCTTTAAGATCCCGATTCATTGGCATTTATCACCACCTGAAAGAATGACATTCGGTTATCTTTCTTCTTAGGAAAGCGAATTATGCTTGAAATTTCTTTAAAATAATCGTGGCATTGTGTCCGCCAAAACCAAAAGAGTTCGACATCGCGATATGAACATCGGATTTACGGGCTGCATTCGGCACATAATCCAGATCACACTCGGGATCCGGGTTATCCAAATTGATCGTCGGCGGAATCAAGCCATGCTTGATGGTTAGTCCGCATATTACGGCTTCCACCCCGCCTGCGGCGCCAAGCAAATGACCGGTCATCGATTTGGTGGAGCTGACAGCTAACCTATACGCATGATCTCCGAATGCTTTTTTAAGAGCAATTGTCTCGGATCGATCACCAACCGACGTAGAAGTTCCATGAGCGTTCACATAATTAACTTCTTCAGGCGAAATCCTCGCGTCCTTGATGGCCTTTGTCATACACCGGGCGGCTCCATCCGGATCTGGATCCGTCATATGGAAAGCGTCGCCGCTCATCCCATACCCGATGACTTCCGCGTAGATCTGTGCTCCACGCTTTTGTGCGTGCTCCAAGGATTCCAAAATTAGAACACCGGCACCTTCACCCATTACGAAACCGTCGCGATCTATATCAAAAGGACGGCTTGCTTTTGTTGGTTCATCGTTACGGGTGGACATCGCGCGCAGTGCGCAGAAACCTGCTACACCCGTTGGCGAAATCGTAGCTTCCGCTCCGCCGCAGATCATCACATCCGCATCGCCGCGCATGATCATTTTATAGGAATCTCCAATCGAATGCGTGCCTGTCGCACAAGCCGTAACGGTTGTCGTGTTGGGTCCTTTGGCACCGGTGATCATGGAGATCTGTCCGGAACCCATATTGGCAATCATCATGGGAATAAAGAATGGGCTTACACGCTTCGGGCCTTTTTCGAGAAGAATTTTGTGCTGTTCTTCCCAGGTGCCAAGACCGCCAATTCCCGAACCTACAGAAACTCCAACACGCTCGGGATCCGTATCTTCTTTTACATTTAAATTGGCATCCTTCAAAGCATCCAGGCAGGCCGCCACCGCAAATTGTACGAAACGATCCATGCGGCGCGCTTCTTTCTTGTCGACATACTTATCTAAGTTAAAATCTTTAATTTCTGCAGCAATGCGAGTGGGGTATTCGGACACATCGAAGTTCTCAATCATGCCGACACCGGATTTACCAGCGGTAATATTAGTCCAGAAGCTCTCTACATCTTGGCCTACGGAAGTGACTACCCCTAAACCTGTAATTACGACTCTGTTCACGTTAAACCACCTCTATATGAAAAGCATCATGATCATTTTTTGTGAAAATGGAGAGAAGTCCCGCCTTGAACCAAGAACGGGACTCATCAGATCGTTACGTATGAGATTGTATGTATTTCACAACTTCTCCTACTGTAGTAATCTTCTCAGCATCTTCGTCGGAAATTTCCAAATCAAATTCATCTTCAAGCTCCATCACTAATTCTACTACATCGAGAGAATCAGCACCTAAATCATCTTTGAAAGATGCTTCGAGAGTGACTTCAGACTCTTCAACCCCTAGACGATCGACAACTATGTTTTTCACACGATCAATAACGTCGGACATCCGGTTCACCTCCTCTTTGGTATTATACGAGAATCTTGGACAGATTTCCAGTGTGCAAATTTCAAGGCTCGAACAATGGTCACATATACATTCCGCCATCTACATGCAAGGTCTGGCCTGTCATGTAGGAAGAGTCATCCGTACACAAGAATCGAACCACCTTGGCAATTTCTTCCGGCTGGCCCAAACGCTCCAGCGGAATTGACTTCAGCATGTTCTCGCGCAGCTCATCCGCTAACTTGTCGGTCATATCGGTTTCGATGAAGCCCGGGGCCACCGCATTGACCGTAATGCCGCGGGAAGCGAGCTCTCTGGCCGTAGCTTTGGTCAACCCGATCACGCCGGCCTTAGCGGCCACATAATTCGCTTGGCCCGGATTACCCAGAACCCCGACAACCGAAGAAATATTGATAATTCGACCGCTGCGCTGTTTCATCATCGGACGGGTCACCGCTTTGATACAGTTAAACACGCCCTTCAAATTCGTCGAGATCACTTGATCGAATTCTTCTTCCTTCATGCGCATGATTAAATTGTCTCTTGTTATCCCGGCATTATTCACCAGAATATCAATTTTCCCAAAAACCTCAATCGTCTTCTTCACCAAATCATCGGCTTCCTGCATGCTGCTGACATCGGCCTGAAATTTGACCGCTTTACGGCCTAGCGCTTCAATCTGCGCAACAACCTCTGCAGCCGCGTTTTCGCTTCCCGCATAATTAACCACCACATCAGCTCCGGACTGTGCCAAATGCAAGGCAATAGCCCGGCCAATCCCTCGGGATGCTCCTGTTACGAGTGCAACTTTACCGTTAAGCATGTTTGTCCTCCATAAACGTATCGAGTGCTTCCAGACTCCCTATGGATACTGCGCGCACGCTGCGATCCACTTTCTTGATCAGGCCGGCGAGCACGGAGCCGGAACCAAGCTCGATAAAGGTATCGACGCCTTGGCCGATCAGCCAAGCCACGGTATCCTCCCATAACACGGGGGAGTATACCTGCTCCGCCAGCAGCCTGCGAATGTCCGCAGGCTGAGACACCGGCCGCGCCGTGACGTTGGCCACAACGGGCACGGCCGCTTCGCTCATCGGCACCGCCGCGAGCACCTCGGCGAGGCGCTCGGACGCCGGCTTCATGAGCGAAGAGTGAAACGGCCCGCTCACCTCGAGCGGGATGACGCGCTTCGCGCCGGCGTCCCTGCCGCGCTCTGCGATCGCGGCTACGCCTTCTTTACTGCCCGAGACGACAATCTGTCCCGGGCAGTTCACGTTGGCGAGCTCCACCACGCCAACCTCACGGCTCACGGCCGTGCACAGCTCCGCCAGCGCTTCGCGCTCGGCTCCCAGCACGGCCGCCATAGCGCCCAGGCCGCCGGGAACGGCCTGCTCCATGAACTCGCCGCGGGCCCGCACGGTGCGGACCGCGTCTTCGAAGCCAAGCACGCCGGCTGCGACGTGTGCGCTGTATTCGCCGAGACTATGTCCGGCGACATAGTCGGGGGCGAGGCCAGCAGCCTTGAACGCTTCCAGACAAGCGATGCTTGTTGTCAGCAGGGCAGGCTGGGTGTGGTACGTGATCTTCAGCTCCTGATCCGGACCCTCGAAGATCAGGCTCGACAGCTTGTATCCGAGTGCCTCATCGGCGCGGTCGTAGATGGCTTTTGCCCCTGCATGCGCTTCATACAGGTCGCGACCCATCCCTACCGTCTGCGAGCCTTGTCCTGGAAATACAAAAGCAATTTTCCCCATATTAAAGCGATTCTCCTTCATCAATCTAATCCATTACCAAACCAAAACAGATGCGCCCCAGGTCAAGCCGCCGCCGAAGCCAACAAGAACGAGCTTGTCGCCTTCCTTCACTCTTCCTTGCTCTGCAGCTTCGGCTAGGGCAACCGGAATGGAAGCAGCCGACATATTGCCGTATTTGTCGAGATTGATCATGCATTTGTCTTCATTCAGATGAAGCTTGCTTAAAGAGGATTGGATAATGCGGATATTAGCTTGATGCGGAATCAAAAGATCGATATCCTCTTTCTCCATCCCCGCCTTACGGAGCGCTTCATCCGCCGCGTTGCCCATGATGCGAACGGCAAACTTGAATACCTCGGCTCCAGCCATGTAGATATAATGCAGCCTGCTGTCCAAGGTTGCCGGTGACGCAGGATTGCGCGATCCCCCGCCTTCCAGCTTGAGCAGCGGCCCCCCGGTACCATCCGCTCCAAGCTCGAAGGAACGGAAGCCTCGACCTTCAGGTACGGCGCCAATAACGACCGCTCCTGCGCCGTCACCGAATAAAATACAGGTGTTGCGGTCCGTATAATCTGTAATTCTCGAGAGGCAATCCGCTCCAATAACCAATGCATATTGATAAGTGCCCGTTGCAATGAAATTCGAAGCATTGGCCAAGCCATATATAAAGCCTGAGCATGCCGCGGATAAGTCAAAAGCTGCTGCTTTTTTCGCGCCCATTTTTTCCTGCAAAATACAAGCCGTTGAAGGGAATGGCATGTCCGGTGTTACTGTGGCCACAATGATCAGATCCAACTGGTCGGCGGTGATGCCCGCGTTAGTCAGAGCAATTTGAGCCGCCTCCAAACAAAGATCGGAAGTCGCTTGATGGTCCGCGGCGATTCTTCTTTCCTTGATTCCCGTACGGGATACGATCCATTCGTCGTTCGTGTCGACCATCGTTTCCAATTCTTTATTCGTTAATATGCGATCAGGCACATATTTTCCTGCTCCCAGCACGCCTACTGGTATTAATTTCATATATTCCACTCATTTCCCGTCATTAATTTCCATTGAAATCGCGCCAACCAGATCGTTTTGTATAGCAATTCGGGCTTGGCGTACTGCATTCTTAATGGCAGTAGCATTGGAGGAGCCGTGACTTTTAAGCACTAATCCATCAATGCCAAGCAGCGGACCGGCGCCAGTCTCGTTATAATCCATTTTTTTACGAAATTTGGTGATTCCCGGTCTTAATATCGCGGCAGCAAGCTTATTCAGCACAGAACTTGTAAATTCCTCTCGCAAAGCGGAAAAAATAGCCGATGCTGCGCCTTCTATGGATTTCAGCATAATATTGCCGGCAAAACCGTCGCAGACGATGACATCGCACTTGGCACGAAGAATTTCACGAGATTCTACATTTCCTATAAAATGAATAGGTGCTTGCTCCAGCAGCGGATAAGCGGCTTTCGTCAATTCGTTGCCCTTCATCGCTTCTGTACCTACATTCAGCAAACCAACCCTCGGTTTTGCGATGCCGTCCACCTTCGTGCGATAAATGCTGCCCATAATGGCATATTGGGATAATTGCTCGGCTGTAGCGTCCATATTTGCGCCCATATCCAAACAAAGCACGCCGTTACCATCCATAGTGGGGATCATGGGAGCCAGTGCGGGGCGTTCAATCCCGTTAATTCGGCCAACAATGAGCAGCCCCGTTGTCATGAGTGCTCCCGTATTGCCGGCAGAGATCATCGCGTCGGCTTGCTTCTCATGCACCAGCCTTCCAGCAACCACCATGGATGCATCTTTTTTGCGGCGCACCGCTTTTACAGGCTCATCATCCGGTTCAATGACTTCTGCTGCATGCACAATTTTGATATTATCAGGCCTATTCGACAGATAAACCTCTATGGCTGCAGCATCTCCAACCAAAATAATTTCAACATCTTTCCATTCTCTCGCCGCTTCGAGTGCGCCTTCCACCACTACCTTTGGCGCGTGATCTCCGCCCATTGCATCAATCGCTATCCGCATGTGCGCTGCCTCCCTCTGCGTGCTGTTCCTTTTTGGAGTGAAAGATGACGAAATTTCCTCTAAATACAATCTCTTCGCTTACATAAGTAACAGCTTCCACTTTGGCTTTTCCCTTAGAAATGGAGCGAACATAAGCTTTGGCGATGCATTTCTCGCCCAGCTTGATGGGTCGGAGAAAGCGAATATCCGCTGAAGCGGTTAAAGCAATAGGATCATTGATAACAGCAACAGCCAGTGAGTTTGCCTGCGAGAATACATGATGACCCCTGGCAATCTTTGTTCTTGAGAAAACATGCTCCTCGCGAATTTCAAACATCGAAATCCCGCTTTGGTTCAGCTGGAGATCGATGACTTCACCAATAATTTCATCCATGGGGAGAGAACGTACCTGATCGTACGTTTGGACGGCCATATGTTTCATTCGTTCTCTGAGCTCCGGTATTCCCAGCTCCAGCCGATCGAGACGAACGGTCTGAATGCTGACCTGAAAGCGGCGCATCAGTTCTTCATCGGTCATAAAAGGATTGGCTTCAATAGCTTTCAGTAGCTCATCCAGCCTCTCCCGTTTAGGAAGGCGTTCGATATCCGACACCACCTTATCATGTGGAATCACATTTATAGCTCATCTTATTACCAGATACTAAACGTAAGTATATAAAATTTTGCCCTAAAAAGAAAGTAAAAAAAAACAGCACTTCCGCGAAGCGCTGTTTATTCATTATGCTTTTACGATTTCTCTTCCTTTGTAAGAACCGCATGATTTACATACGTGGTGTGCAAGCTTGAGTTCTCCGCATTGCTCACATTTCACCATGCCCGGAACTTCTAATTTAAAGTGAGTACGGCGCTTATCGCGACGAGTTTTGGACGTTCTTCTTTGAGGTACTGCCATATTCCCCACCTCCTTCAGCGAAATTCAACTACTCCTTGAAAAAATCTGCGAGTCCGGCAAGCCTTGGATCTAACTTCTCTATCTTGCAGCCGCAAGAGCCAAGATTAAGGTTTTCTCCACACTCGGGACACAGGCCTTTGCACGCTTCTTCACAAAGTGGTATGTAAGGCAAACCCATGACCACATTCTCAACTACGTACGGTTCCAAATCGATCTTATCTTCAGTTACCAGGTGTATATCTTCAGGAAGCTCATCGGGATTCCCGTCTTCTGCTTCCACCGGCTTCTGAGTGAAAAGCTCCCGGAAGGGCAGCTCAATCGTCTGCTTGAACGAAGTTAAACATCGCGAACAACTTAACTCCAAATCTACGGTTAACGTTCCTTTGACTTCAACCGCCCCAGCTTCATACCTTGCATGAAGATCGACATGTATCGGACTATGATCCAGTATATCCGGACGTCCCTCGAAGGCCAAATTCAGCGCCAATTCCTTGTTAAAGTTCTGAGTAGAGCCGCGCTGAGTAAGTTCTTTCATATGAATCTGCATCCATTTCACCCCAAACAAACAAAGATTATTATATCCATTTTTGAATCCATTTGTCAACAACAGAGTTTCTCGTTCGTAAACCGTTACATCCACTTTTCAGCCTTTAAGGAGATTTTGCAGGCAGTGACTCCAAATAACGAAGCGCATCATCCATAGTCTCTACTTCAACTATCTTCATTTTCGAATTAATTTGCTTAGCACGTTCGACGGCCGTCGTGTAATTAAGGATCGGCGAGCCATCCTTCGGCTTAATGTCCTTGGGCGCAAAGAAGATCTCTGCTCCGGCTTTATCCGCGGCTACAATTTTATGCTGAATGCCTCCGATAACCCCGACAAGGCCATTCGCATCTATCGTACCCGTTCCCGCAATGCGGTGACCTTTGGTAATATCCCCGGGAACGAGCTGGTTAAAGATCTCCAGCGAGAACATCAAACCAGCCGAAGGTCCGCCAATTTCGCCGGCTTTAATCGTAACCTGCTTATCGGCTTGATCAGGCTTGACTGACTGCATATCGGCCGGAACGATCCCCAGTCCTGCGCGAGGCACTTCCTTGCTCCCTGGCGTCTGAGGCAGCTGTGCCAGCTGGAGCGTCGCAGATTGCTCCGTCTTGTCCCTGCTGAATGTGATGGTGACAGAATCGCCTATTTTTTTCGTTTTGATATAATCCAGTAAATCGGTGGAAGCCAGTATCTGTTTAACATCAATTTTCAGCAGGGTATCGCCTGCTTTCAGTACTTTCTCTCCCGGCATCCCGGCTAAAAGCTGAAGCACTCTGACGCCTTCATGGTTAATATGATAAGGAACTCCTGCTTTTTTGTAGGCTGCTTCAATAGCGCTGCTTTGTGAGGTAATCATGACATATTGCTGGCGTGAGGAGTATTCTGACTCCGTTTCTCCTTTGCGGAAAATGCTGCTCTTCGGCTGCAGCTCCTCATAAGGATTTATTAATGCAAGCAGATAATTGGTGATATTGGTATCGCTGACCCTCACCGTTGTGAGCATGAGTGCGCCTTTTTCCGGATCGGCGCCTCTGCTTACCGAGACCATAGGCTTGATGTCTTCGGCTGTACCTGGCATAAAAATGAAATAAGGCAATTGAATGAAAAAAATGGCATATAAAATGGCCAAGCCAATCAGTACGGATAATAAAAAACGTCTTGTGCGACCAGTTCTGGGATGCCGGTAATTCGCATTCGACCATTCGCGGATGTCTCTCTTTCCATCGTCTCTCATGAACTTAAGTTCTCCTTCCGAAGGTCTAATCCTTCCTAAGACCGCGTACACTTTTAGCATGTACAATGCAAAATCAAATGAGGTGACTTTATATGAAGCTTCGGGAAAAATCAGCTGTTCTCAGCCGATCCAAGACATTAGCGCTTTCATCCATGGCCATTTGTCTTGTGATTATCATCATCTTATTTCCCGATTCGGCTTTTCAGTCCTCTTTGCAGGGCTTGACCATTTGGTGGGAGCTTGTCTTTCCCGCGCTTCTGCCCTTTTTGATACTTACCGAGCTGCTGATCGGGTTTGGCGCTGTACAAGCTGCAGGTACAATAATGGAGCCATTAATGCGGCTGTTGTTTCGTCTTCCCGGGGCAAGCGGCTGGCCTCTGGCTTCAAGCTTGATCATAGGTTTTCCTATAGGTGCGAAAATTACTGCAGCTTTGCGCGAAAAAGAGCTCCTCTCCCGTCAAGAAGCCCAGCGGCTTGTCAGCATTACTCATTTATGCAGTCCCCTGTTTGTAATCAGCGTCGTCGGTGTAGGCTTTTTACATCAAGCGCGTTTAGGCCTTTTGTTAGCTGTTGTCCATTATCTGTCTGCCATTCTCACTGGATGGCTCATGAGCAGGAAACATAATACTTCCCATGAACCCACAAGAATAAGCTTGGAAAGCGAGCATTCATTATGGAGGCGAAGCCTGCATACGATGCAGCAAGCTTATCTCCATGATGGACGAGCCTTCGGTAAGCTGCTGGGTGATGCGGTAAGTACCTCCGTACAAACATTGATGATGATTGGCGGCTATATGATGATTTACTCGGTTATGATCAATGTATTTACAAATAACCAGCTTATTTTTGCACTTCAGCAGCTGACGACAGGATTTCTCGGGGCTTTGAACCTGGGTCCGGAGCTGGTTTCACATGTGCTCAGCGGCTTGTTCGAAATTCATCTGGGGACTTATTCGTTGGCACAGCTGCAGGATGTACCGCTTCTTGGACAAATGGCTTTGATCAGTGCGCTGCTCGCCTGGGGCGGCTTATCCGCACATGCCCAAGTCGGTGGCTTCATCCATCAAACGGACATTCGCTATTTCCCCTTTTTTCTAGCCAGATGTTTGCAAGCAGCCATCGCTTTCCTGCTCACCTTTATTTTGTGGAACCCCTTGCAGCTTTTGATAAATCAGGTAGAACCCAGCTTTTTGCCGATTGATTTCATGGGTTCTTCTATATCGAATGCTCCATTCAATAGCTCTAGTTGGCATGCTTGGCAATATTCGCTGCCAATCCTTGCTGTATGGTTGCTTGCACTTGGTATTATGCTGCTTCTATCAACGATAGTTTGGGGCTTTAGGAAGCGCGCCTAATCGTATAGTCTCATTTAAGTGATTGTTTTTGGAAACTTTAGTCTCAATGCCTCTTCCACCTCGGGAGAAACCAAATCCGTTACAGGTCCGTGGAACCTGGCGATTTCCTTTACGATGCTGGAGCTTAAATACGAATATTTCGGCGTAGAGGTCATAAAAAAAGTCTCGACATTTTCGTCCAGCTTCTGATTCGTCGACGCCATTTGCAATTCATACTCAAAATCCGAAACCGCTCTTAACCCTCTGACGACCAAACGAACATTTTTGGATTTTAAATAATTGATCAGCAAATCCCGAAACCCATCCACCTCTACATTAGGCAGGTCCCTCGTTACTTTCTTGATGAGCTCCATGCGTTCTTCCAGCGAGAATAGTGGATTCTTGGATGTGTTGTTCAATACAGCTACGATCAGTTTGTCGAACACCTTGGCCGCTCTGTGAATGATGTCCAGATGCCCATTCGTAACCGGATCAAAACTGCCGGGATAGACGGCTACGGTAATGCCATGTTTTAAGTTGTTCATGAAGCTCAGCTCCTTAGAATGTCTTCCAGTTTTATTCCACTCGCTCATAAATCGTAATGGCGGTCTCTCCGTATTCCGCTCTTTTTTTCAATTGAAGAGCACCAATCGTGACCGCGAGATCATCTTCTGCATCATGCTCGACGATGATCCATGCATTTGGCTTGAGCAGCGCTTGTTCTTCCATGCCGGTGATCAATTCCGCAATGACCTTCATCTTATAGGGCGGATCCAGAAAAACCAGATCGAACTGCAATCCTCTTTTACTGAGCAGCTTTAAGGCACGTCCAGCATCGTTGCGATAAATCTCGGCTTTATCTGTAAATCCGGCTGCTGCCACATTATGCTGCACCGTACCCACACTTTTTTTCTCGATATCGATAAAAATGCCCTTATCCATGCCGCGGCTCAGCGCTTCAATCCCAAGACCGCCGGTCCCTGCAAATAAATCCAGCACCAGTCCGCCTTCGAAATAAGGCCCGATCATGCTGAATACCGCTTCCTTCACCTTGTCCGTTGTCGGACGTGTAGTCATTCCGGGGACCG
Organism: Paenibacillus sp. GP183; assembly: GCF_900104695.1. Classification (NCBI taxonomy): domain Bacteria; kingdom Bacillati; phylum Bacillota; class Bacilli; order Caryophanales; family Paenibacillaceae; genus Paenibacillus; species Paenibacillus sp. GP183. Next base: position 402,897 of record NZ_FNSW01000001.1, on the reverse strand, counting down.
CTTTCAAAGTTCTGCCTCTTGCACTTCCTGAAATGACTCTCATCCCTCGTGCATACCCTTTCTTCCGCTATCAATTCTGACCATATCGTACCACATTCCAAAACGGGAATACAAAAAATGTTGCCAATTCAAATGTATATTATTTCCTTAACATGTACATCATTGAATTATCGACATCAGAGAATGTCGTAGACAACCGCGGAGAAGGCTTACGTTTCCCCATAAGCTCTTCGTCCGGTTTCTCCTCTCCCATGTGGCGGTCGCGCAAGCGATCGCCGTTTAATGTTACAGTAAACGTTAAAAAGCCTTGATCAAATCGAGGCCACTGAAAAAGTCCCTCTTAAAAGCTATAAGGTACAGTTACTCAAATTACTGAGGAGGCTGTGCCTTTTTTCTGTATAATATAAAGCATAAAACCAAGTAGGTGGATGCGATGCTTCAACAACAACAATCAATGACTTTAAGTCCTTATATAGAACTCTATAACTTAATTATTCATGAGGATAATATGTTGCGTCAGATCAACGAACTGGTTGACTTCTCCTTTGTTTATGAAGAGTTGAAAGAACGTTACAGTATGGATAACGGCCGAAATGCAATCGACCCGATTCGAATGTTTAAATACTTGCTCTTGAAGGCGATCTTTGAGCTGTCTGACATTGACATTGTCGAGCGATCAAGGTATGACATGTCCTTCAAGTATTTTCTCCACATGGCGCCGGAAGAGCCAGTCATTGATTCCAGTTCGTTAACGAAGTTTCGAAAGCTACGGCTAAAGGACCTGAACCTGCTCGACATGCTGATTAACAAAACGGTAGAAATCGCAATTGAAAAGGGCATTATCCAAAGCAAAGCGATTATCGTCGATGCGACGCATACAAAAGCCCGTTTCAATCAGAAGTCTCCTCGAGAGATTCTGCAGGACCGTTCCCGGAAATTGAGAAAGGCCATCTACAAGGTCGATGAATCCTTGAAAACCAAGTTCCCGTCGAAAAATACGAGCGATATATTGGAGGATGAAATTGCTTATTGCCAGAAACTCATCGACGTAATTGAAGCAGAAGGTGGCGTCTGCGCACTGCCCAAGATAAAGGAACCGCTCAATCTGCTCAAAGAAACGGTCGCAGATGATCTGGAGCAGTTGCGAATCTCGGAAGACCAGGACGCGCGGGTAGGCCACAAGACCGCGGATTCCTCATTCTTCGGCTACAAAACGCATCTTGCCATGACCGAGGAACGGATTATTACGGCAGCCATCGTCACGACAGGCGAAAAAAATGATGGAAAGCAACTGCAGGCACTGATTGAAAAAAGTAAGGCAGCCGGCATGGAGGTTCAAACGGTAATCGGAGATACCGCCTACTCGGAAAGAGAGAACATTAAGTACAGTGACGACAACGATATTGAATTGGTCGCTAAATTAAATCCGCAGATTACACAGGGCGCTCGTAAAAAAGAAGAAGAATTTCAGTTTAATAAAGACGCAGGCATGTATGTGTGCAAGGCCGGTCAAATGGCCATTCGAAAAGCGCGGCAAGGCAAAAAGGGTGTTGGGGCAAACCAAGTTGATACATACTATTTTAATGTAAACCAATGCAAAAGTTGTCCTTTCAAGGAAGGGTGCTACAAGGATGGAGCGAAAAGCAAAACGTACTCGGTGAGCATTAAGTCCGACGAGCATACCCAACAAAAAGCATTCCAGGAAAGCGTGTACTTCAAAGAAAAAGCGAAGGAACGCTACAAAATTGAGGCAAAGAACAGCGAACTCAAACACAGGCACGGGTATGATGTGGCCATATCCTCGGGTCTATTAGGCATGGAACTTCAAGGCGCAATGGCCATATTCACGGTCAATCTGAAGCGAATATTGAAGCTGATGAAGTAAGAAACAAAGCACGCGGGCCTGCTTAGTTAATGAAAAGACGACCTTGATTCCTAAAAATGGGAATTAAGGTCGTCTTTTTATTAATTTCTCTTAGCTGCTCCAAAAGCTACAAGTTCTTCAGTGGCCTCGATCAAATCAAGGCTTTTTCTTTGACGTTTTTTGCGATCAAGAGGTTTCGAATATACGAAGCTGCTTGATATGATGCTCCATATGATCGACGTAGTCATTGATGATCCATTCTAAGGTGACAGTCTGTTCTTCACCTACATCGCAAGAGTTCTGTAATCTGTCTTCAGGAATTACTCCGATTACCTCCGCAACTTGTCTATTCAAGTTAACCCATAAGCTCACGATGTGTTCCACTGGGAGGTTCTGATAACCCATAAGCTGTACCCATTGATTCTGAGCGTACTTAATTACCTTATAAGGCTGATCCTCATACTGCGCACGAATAAATCGTTGCAGATTGTTGAGCGCAGAGTCACACAAATGTCCAAGTATCTATTTCCTTGACCATTTTTGAGGCTGCGGCCGAGCTGAAAGATCCGTTTCTGAAAAAGTATACATTCTTGACGGTACTTCGGTAATCCAATGATTTAGACGTTCAAGAGTTGTTTTCATAGTTTTCCTCCCAGCTTGCTTTTTTTGATTATAGCAAAAAATTAGGTTAGGACTTATATATTTCTAAAAGATTCCGTACCTTTGGAAGGATTCAATTATCATTTTGGCTAAAAAGGTTTCGTGCTCCTTACATTCATATCATTGGTGAAGATTTATTAAAAAGGTTTTATGTATTTTACGATATAAGCCTACAGAATAATAAAGTACTTTTTTGTGATAATAAAATATTGTTACATAAAAGAATGGAGGTCGTTAAACATGAATACACAACGAGCGAAAGAGATCGTTTCTTCACCGAATATGACTAATGTGACCTACCAAGGCATGTCTGTGTATATTCAACACGTGGACGAGCAGAATGAAATGGCAAGAATCTATCCGCTTGACCAGCCGGAGAATGAACAAAGCGTTCCTTTAAGAAACTTAGTTGAACATTAAGGCCTGAGAAATCTAAAGACCCTCACCACCCTTAAGGACTTTAGTCAAGCCCGATTGGGTGGTGAGGGTTGTCTGCCTGGTAAGACGGGTTTTGGGTGATCTTAGATAAAATTTTAATGATAACATCGTTTGTATCCAATGTATCTGTAATAATTTGTTCTTCAAATTTTTTATCTTTTAAAGCATTCTCACATTTCTTTATTTGTTGATATGTCCATCCTCCAGGTGTGTCTCCACGTGCAGCCAAACGTTCTTGTAATGTCTCCTCTGAAGCTAATAGACAGAAATGAAAGACGTCCTTGTCAATTGTTTTGAAACCATTGTAAATATATTCGTAATTATCAGCTTTATAGATGGTCATTGGAACTATAAGCTCACTCCTGATTCTAAAAAAGGTTGATACATCATTAAGGCATGATTTTCTGTAACATAATGGTCATCCACTAATTCCTTATTTTCTTTGAACACTCGCCTATAGATGAAATTATGTCTTAAATAACCGCCCCAATATTCCTGTGTAATTTTATGGTCTTTTTCATAGATTTCATAGCTGTACTGTGGTTGAAGAGTGGATTTCCATTCACCAACCAAATGGTCATCCGTTAGGTAGACATTAAGCTGATAAGGTTGCTCAGTTGGATTATAAATTCTTAAATCCAAATAATTATAGGCACATGTTGCGCCGCTGCCGAAGGGCTGACTTCTATTGGAATCCGGAAAAACATCATAACTATGACGATGCCTTTCCGTAATTTCTAAAGGCGTATGCAGAGTCATCCAGTAGATAAGATTGGATAATTGACACAAGCCACCCCCTACTCCGTGTTTAAATCCACCGTAAAATAGGACCATGCCCTCCACATATCCTTTCTTACTGGTAGGACAACCGATCAATTTCCAGTAGGAGAAAGTTTCACCAGGATTAATTATGATTCCATCAATTTTTTGGGCAGCTATTTTGAGGTTTTTAATCTTATTTTGTTGAAGCCACATCTCTACTTCTTTTAATTGCCTAAGCAGTGGGGTCTGATGCTTAAAAGTCGTAAAGGCTAATGGTTTATTCTGAATTTCCTTTGCGAATTTGGTCTGCCCAAAATACCATTCCATGTATCTTTTACATCTATAATATAGGGTCCCTAAGGTTAGTCTTAGTTTTGATCTTTTAATAGGCTTCAAAAGAAACTCCCCTAAAAATATATATTTGTATGTTTACATTATTCAGCTAGAAGTCCATATACTTCATGATCCAAATAGCGTTCTTTATTCAACTCAGCCTGTCTTATCGTTCCTTCATGCTTAAATCCAAGTCTTTCAGGTATAGCCCTGCTTTTCAAGTTCTCTGTACAAGCTCTAATTTCAATTCGGTTTAATCCCAGCACTTTGAATAGATAGTTAATCATACTTTTAACGGAATCAGTCATAATTCCTCGTCCTTGAAACTCTTCTGCAATCCAGTATCCGAGCGATGTTTTCTTGTTATTCCAATCAATCTCGTGGGTGCTTAAACATCCTACAAATTTATTTTTATAAAAAATACCGCTCGTAACGCCACCGTTCTTGGCAAATCGATTCAGTTCAGATTGGATATAAGCTTTCGTATCTTCGAAGTTTGAATGGTAAGCCCAAGGCAGCCACATTGATAAATATTCACGATTCTTGTCTATTTGATTGAAAACTTCTTCAGCATCCCGCACTTCCAGTATTCTTAATTCAATTTCACTGTTTACCACAAAAGTGAACATAGATTCCATCCTCTTTCCCGGTTAATTTAAAGGTCGCCATATTGCTTTACTAGTCGCTTAGGAGCTAAACTTCTCCATGCTTTTAAAATTAATCCTTTTAATTCTTCCGGATCCACATGGTTTAGATTGACATGCATGTAATTTAAGTTTGTAAATGAATCCGGGATTCTGTATGTCTTGGAGTCCATAGTGGTAAATATCATACGATCTTCACCAATTGTCTTGATCGTTAATGTAATTCCATCTTCCTGAATGATAGCAAAAATCTTGTTGTTAATTCGAAATGAGGGTTTGCCCCAATGCTCAACTTCCTTTGATTCTGGTAAGGACAATGCATATTGCCGTACTTTATCAATAGTAATCATGGGAACAACCCTCCTCAATGCTTCTATCCAGCTCTTATTTCCGTTAACTTCAATCATACTTTCCAGTAACCATTTCTTTGATTGTTCATCATTTACTCGATCCAAGTACACCTTAAAATCATGCTCATCTTCTTTTCTTGTTCCAAGACTTTTAAATAGTAATTGCCAAGCCGGATTTACATATGGTCTTGAGGGTTTCCCCTTTGAAAAATCATGGATGTTCATTCTGATATTTCTATTCTTTCTAAATATTACTTCGTTAGCAATTTGTTCGGTTGCCAGTATTTCCAGAAAATCGTTCCCTCTGAATAAATGCAAACAATATCTTGGCAGATCAACATCACTTAATGTCTGGAAGGGCTCTAATCGATGTTCACCCGGGATTGCAACTTTAATATCCCATTCCCCAAAAAAAGCAATTGCTTAATCAAGGTCCTCTCTGAAAATGCAAATATCCATGTCCTTATGTGCTCTTGTCAATTCACCTATGGCTAAATCAATAGTCCATCCGCCAGCGATAAACCACGGTCTATTAAATGATTTCATTAACAACTCAATATGGTTGAGTTCTGCTATATTAATGATAAGTCACCTTCCTGAATCCGCCACCAAACACCTGTACACTCCGGTACAATGCTTGATTGTTCTTTAACAATCCGATCTCCTAACCAATCTCCAAAAAATTCACGACATAATTCCGCGGCTTGTTGGACGGAGTCAAAGTGATAATCTGTCCTAATTGCCTTATGGTTAAATTTATATGTATCTCTAAGCGTCTCATAATATTGATTCAAAAAATCAGGCGGTGTCGGTTCTTCATTTCCAGTGCCTAAGGTTTCTAAAATGATGATTGTCCCGTTCGGTCTTAAAACTCTATGGATTTCTTTCATGATGAGATGTAAATTTTCTTTCCATTCTTGATGATTGGAACTGCACAAATAACAAATACTCCATCCTGCCATGACAATGTCTATACTTTGATCTTCAAGCGGGAGTTGTCTTAAATCAGAAACCGACGTTTTCCAATTGGTTAATCCTCTTTGAGATAATTTGTTTGCCGTTACCTTAAGCATGTCTGCAGCAAAATCAACTGCCACCATGCTTTTAGATTGAGAAGCCACCATACAAGTTAATCTTCCGGTTCCAGCACCGATATCGGCAACGTCTTTATTGTTGAAATCAGCAATCTCAAATATTGTTGTAGATATGTTATTTAAATAGTCTTCCTTGGATACGAGTAAATCGTATTTTGTTGAAATGTATTCATAAATATCATCGTCTCTTAACAATTAAACAACCTCCAATTTTTAAATCATTCTCTAATTCTTTATTCTCGATTGCAAAGCCAAATACCTTTCGCCGCGTTCTTCAGTTTACTGTTTCAGACATCAACCACAGGGTTATATAATAAGTATATATTTATTGCAATTACGAGGAGGCAGCATTATGGAAATTAGAAATTCTTATAAATTGGAACCCATAACTGTGGTGGAACCTGTAACTGCTCCTCAATCCGTTAATAAATACGACTCGGATAAAAAGGAACAATCCCATCGTCATACGGATGAAACCAGCAAAAATAAATCATCCTGGAAATACTACAGCGTGACTCAAATCGTGCTTATGGAAACAAGTGTCCATGATCATCTTGGAAACCATATTAACCTATTTGTATAACCACCTTTGCAACAAAATATAGCAAAATAGAGTCTTTAGAACTGCTTGAACCTACAAGAGCAGTTTTTTTTGACGTTGTCCAGTCCAAATTGGCCCAATAAATTGGTAAAATTAGTACAAAGACATAAATAGGCAGACCATGTTAAAATTAGTAATCTCATGATCTATGAGAAATATCAACTAAGAGGCCGAAGCTTCATATGATGCGCGGGGAACCCATTGTTGTTTGGGGTGAAGCCATGATCCATGGCCGGGCGATTGCTCTTTGACCCGAACCCGTCAGCTAACCTCGCAGGCCGCAAAAAAGAGAGGATGGATTCAATGCGTTTCAGAAAGTCCGTTTTAACCGGTATTCTTGCACTAAGTACGATCATCGGAGCCGGAGCCGCTTCTGCTGCCTCGTATACGGTAAAAAGCAGTGATACCATGTCGCTCATTGCCAATCGCAATGGAATTAGCTTAAGCAGTCTTATTAAAGCTAATCCGCAGATATCCAACCCGAATAACATTTGGCCGGGATTGGTTCTAAACATCCCTGGAGCAAGCTATTCCCCTCCAAGCCCTCCGAAGTCTACGGGCAGTACCACACCGAAGTCAACGGGCAGTACCATATCTGTTTCCTCATATGCGAATCAAGTTGTTTCCTTGGTTAACAAAGAGCGTGCCAATGCAGGACTCAGTGCTTTATCTAGCGACAGCGCATTGTCGTCGATGGCTTTGGCAAAAGCCAAAGATATGTACAACAACAATTATTTCAGCCATACATCCCCTACCTACGGCTCTCCCTTTGCCATGATGACAGCATTTGGCATTAAATATAGCTATGCTGGCGAGAATATTGCCATGGGTCAAAGAACACCGCAGGAAGTTATGACTGCCTGGATGAACAGCGCAGGACATCGTCAAAACATTTTAAGTCCGAATTTCGCTAAAATTGGTGTTGCTTATTACAATGGCGAATGGGTACAGGAATTCACGAAATAAATAGGACAAGCCTTTTCAGGCTGGAAGCGAACAGGCTGTCGAGAAATCGGCAGTCTGTTTGATTTGTCGTGAAACCTTTTCGGCAATCATCACTTTTTCCCGTGATGGACAACGTATGAATGAGTGCGTATAATCGAAATCAATAGAAATTGAATCAAAGAAAGGATGATCCTATCTATGTTAAGCTATCTCAATGGTAAAGAAGCCACTATTTATTTCATTGACGGCCAACTTGTAAGCAGAGGTACGATTAAAGAGGCTGATGATAAGTTCCTGACCTACACAACCTCAATCGAGAGTCATATCATTCCTGTTTCTTCGATTAGAAACATTGTGTTAAACAGTGAAAACAAACCTGTTTCCCATAAAATAGGATTTTAGACGTGTTCCAGTACACGGACCAAACCTACGAAGAAGTCGACTTCAGCCAAGCAGATCAAAGAGATGGTGAGCTGCTTGGCTGTACGTTTGTAAAATGCCTGTTTCGTGGAACTCACTTGGAAGAAGTCACGACAAAGGGATGCAGCTTCATCGAATGTGATTTTACGGGAGCGATGTTTAATGCTTCCATTCATACGGGTTCGGCCTTTACCAATTGCCAATTTCAAGAGGCGAACCTGTTTGTCGCCAAATTTGACGAATGTAAAATGGTAGGCTCTGATTTCACAAAAGCCCAATTGGACGGTATTACGATCCGTGGCGGAGATTGGTCTTATACCAACCTAAGGTATGCCAATTTATCAAAACAGGATTTGCGCGGCATACGCCTGATAGAGGCTGACTTATATGAATGCAACCTGGAAAAAACAGACTTAAGATCTTCTGACCTCACACGTGCGCAGATGGCCAAAGTGAAGCTGCAAGGCGCGGATTTGCGCGGAGCCCTGCTTGATGGCATTGATTTTAAAGCTCTGGACATTAAAGGCGCACGACTGGACATCACACAAGCTGTCCTTTTGGCGAGATCGTTTGGAGCAAAGGTCGAATAGGCTAGAGCCCATTTTCTCAAGACAGGTGCCCTTCTTTCTTCTTCATGCATAGCCTATAGTAGGCTTTCAGAAGAGAGGAGAAATATACCGATGTCGCAAGAAAATCCACCAATTGAGGAAACAGAAACTGCTTTTGATGTGTTTCGGGCTGCTCAGCCGATGCATATGCAACCAGGTTTTCATGGCCAAGTCCCGTACGGTCACGGCCAGTATGGTCATTATACTCCTTATGGACACTATGGGCAGTATGGCCAATTTGGCCAATTTGGCGGTCACCCAGGATACCATTCTTTTGGGTTGCAACCCTGGCAGCAAGGCTACAACCCATGGATGCTTCATCAACCTTGGCAATATCATCATCAATATTATCCAATGCATGGCCATCATGTGCCTTATGGACATCAGCCGCGTGAATAATCGTTCCAACCAAACAAAGGCGCTTCTAATGAGGCGTCTTTTGTCTTTGATCATTCCTTTTGGTTTAAGAGTTTCTTGATCAATAGGGCTCCGCTTTTGATTAATATGAAGTCGCGGATCTCCAGCTTGTACTGCTCCTCCAAACTGAAGGTCACCTTACTTTTGCACAGTCTGGTACTCTTGTTTCGATAAGTATAGCTATTTACCCTTTCCCAATCCTGGACGTTAAAAGGCACCCTCAACACCGCCATCGTCATGTAATGTCATTACATTCATGCAAATTAATCCAATGCCATTACATGGCCATTGTTGCGTTGAATCATGGTTACGGCTTCATCGAAATCTTCGTCTCGGACTTTACCGGAAAGTACATATCTCAAGTCGTTTAGGTTCTCTCGCTTGTTGGTATCGAGATCCCCCACGATCGGTGTCGTATTCGTGATGGCGGCTCCAGCACCCGTATTTATAGCGCCAGACCCTCCCAAGGTCCCCTGTGCAACGGTAAAAGGCGCAATGAACCGTACTCCGTTTAGATGTTCATCACCCGTTTCACCAACCTCCAGCATATCGGCTGCAAGGGTTTGCAGTAAAATTTTTGCATCCTCAGCTTCACTTTCCGTGTTAAAATAAGCTTGAACAGGTCTAGTCATCCGTTTCCCCTCCTTTGCAAGAATGGCAGTACAAAGTCTCTTATACGTTCATTACCCATTAACTAGAAATTTTACACAGCAGACATCGCTTTTTTTAAAAAAACAAATTCGGGAGGAACCATGTCCAGTTTTGATCTGATTTCGGATATCCATCTTGACTTTTGGGTGACTCCCGGTTGGAATGCCTTCAAAAAGAAGAGCCTGGAAGAGTTTATTCAAAAGATTCTGCCTCCCCAGCCTTCTGCCGTCTTGATCATCGCTGGAGATATCGGTCATGATAACAAGCAAAATTACAAGCTGTTGAAGGCGCTTAAGGAGCATTACACTTACATCCTGCTGGTAGCCGGCAATCACGATTACTACATGCTGACTCCATCGATTCGATATAAGTTTGGTTTTAATTCCATGAACAGGCTGGATGATATGAAAAAAAGGATCAAATATCTCCCGAACGTTCTCTTTCTGGATGGAGATGTGGTGACGATTGACGGAACTCATTATGGCGGCTGCGGCATGTGGTACGATTTTCAGTATGCCATCCAAATTTTAAATTCGAATTATCCCGAGATTTATGAGCATTGGAAATCCGTTTCCAATGATGCTAAATTAACGCGCGGAAAGCCTCGCGACACCAAAGAGATGTTCTATGAAGAAAAAAGAAAGCTCGCTCGAATACTGCCCTATTCAGATGTGATTATCACTCACTTCTCACCCGATTGGAGCAGGTCTCCGCAAGTGGGCAAGCTGAGCAAAGCTACGAGCTATTATTATTTTGACGGAGCCCCATTCTTTCCATTGATCTCCAAAAAGATTTGGTGCTTTGGGCATATGCATCGGCGGATGGATTATGTGAATCACGACTGCCGCTTCGTCAATGCCTCTCTTGGCTATCCCCAGGAAAACGACGGTCAGTCCGAGAGAGCTGTGCAAATCAGGATTCCGCCGAAGTCATAAAGACGAAAGTTGTCCTATATACCTGCCTAAATTCATACGATATAATTGTTATGATTAACCATTGGGAGAACCTGCTCATGCCTATTCGTATATACCGTTTTGGACTCAATTTCATAGCCGCTGTTTGTTTTCTGCTTGTATTTTTTATCCTGGTCGATAAAGGTTTGCCGCAATTTTCCATCGCGAGCTCGGACTATTTGCATTCTTTTAAAACGATGTTCATCAGCATACTGCTCGAAGCCATCCCTTTTATCCTGCTCGGTGTGATCCTCTCTTCGCTGCTTCAGGTGTTTGTTTCCGAGCAAACGATCAGCCGCATCATTCCCAAAAACCCAATCCTCGGCATTTTGTTCGCTTGCGTGATGGGCATTATTTTCCCCATGTGCGAATGCGGCATGATTCCGGTAGTTCGGCGCCTGATTATGAAGGGCATGCCTGTTTACATCGCCATTGTCTTTATCTGTACCGGCCCGATCATTAACCCCATTGTCTATGCATCCACGTTTCTTGCGTTTCGTTCCCGCCCGGAAATCGCCTATTCCCGGATGGGTTTGGCCTTTGCTGTCGCTTTTGCGATCGGATTGATTTTATATCGTTATGTGAAAAAGAATCCGCTGCGCCAAAATAAGTCGAACCGCATTGAACCTCACAGCCACCATCACCATCATGAGCATCATGATCATGGCCATTCACACGGCGGCAGAGTAGCGACCTTTTTTGTTCATGCTTCCGATGAATTTTTCGAAATGGGCAAATATCTCATATTCGGTTCACTGATTACCGCAGGCATTCAGACCTTCCTGGCCCGAGATTTGTTGGTGGGCATCGGTCAGGGCCCATTAAGCTCACATCTATTCATGATGGGGTTCGGTTATGTGCTTTCGCTGTGCTCCACGTCGGATGCCTTTGTGGCTTCGTCTTTCACCAATACGTTTACCGCAGGCTCCCTGCTGACGTTTCTGGTGTTCGGTCCGATGCTCGATTTCAAAAACACCCTGATGCTTTTATCGATTTTTAAAACCCGATTCGTCCTGATTCTGTCGATACTCATAGCCATTACCGTGCTAAGCGGCTCCTTGATCGTTGAACGATTATTTTTCATGCAAGGATAAACGGCTACACCGTCCTAAAGGAAGAGCAAACTGTGAAGGGGATCAAACTCATGAGCGAAAACCGCTTCTTAAGTCTTCATTATTTCGTCCGCACCTTCATTCTGCTTGGCTTCTCGAGCTATATCGTGTTTTTGTCCAAATCCGGGGCGCTTGGTTATTATATCGCTCCGCGTATGATGATCTATGTTCAGGCTTCAGCCGTCGTGTTGTACATAGTGTCGTGTTATCAAGGGTACATGGCTTTGCGCGCCTATTGGGGAAATCGTGTGGTCTGCGATTGCGAGCATACGCCCTCGCGCTCCGTTATGCGAAACGGGATTGCCTACAGCCTGTTCATTTTGCCGCTGCTCGTTGGCTTTTTGCTGCCCAACACGGCCATGAGCAGTGCGCTCGCCGAGAAAAAAGGAATGAGCCTGACGGGTTCAAGCTCCAATCGAGTTGTTAGCTCAGCTGCTAAACCCGCTCCTACTCCCATACCTTCTTCTAGTCCTTCTCCCAGTCCTAACAGCGGACTAAGTGCCGCAGAAAGCTCCAAACCAACCGCTTCTCCAACTGCCGATCCCAATTTAGCTCAAGATCAAGCAGCCAAGTCCTCTTCCTCCACTAAAACCGAAGCTGAATTAGACAAGATGTTCAAGCCTGCGGACAAATGGGATGAAGAACTGGCCAGCCTGGCCAAAGAGCTTTACAAGAAGGACAAGATTGTCGTTAAACCGGAAATTTATTTGGAGGTTTTATCTGCGATTGATCTGTTCAAAGATCCTTTTATCGGCAAAAAAATCGAAATCAGCGGCTTTGTGTACCGTGAGAACGATTTAAAGGAAAATCAATTTGTCGTTGGAAGATTCGTCATGCAGTGCTGTTCAGCGGATGCCTCGCCATATGGGGTATTGATCGATTTCCCCACTGCCAAAAATTACGCAAAAGACACTTGGGTGACGGTTAGCGGCACCATCCAGAAAACAACCTATCACGACAATGAAATTTTCAAGATTCAGGCCAGTAAGGTGGAAAAAATTCCTACTCCCGAATCTGCTTACGTCTATCCGAATTTCGACCCGCTATCGGAAGTTAATAAATGACTATAAAAAAATCCCGTCCACTCTAACGTGGTACGGGATTTTTTATAAGAGCAGGGCAGCCTCCTCAACGCAAGCTTCATCATCATTACGCACATTGCCCACCCTGTCCGACACTGGATAAGCATACATCTCATCCGCCTCATACGGCCTCAGCAATGGAAGCAGAAAATCGGTCTGGGTAACCTGGCGATCCAGCCATATGGACTCCTCCTGCGGCCGTAAAATCACCGGCATGCGGTCATGGATCTCCGCCATCATTTCATTGGATCTTGTAGTTATAACCGTGCACGTTGAGATCTTGCTCCCATCCGGTGATGTCCAGGTATCGTAAAGCCCAGCCAAGCTGAATACCTCTTTGCTCCTCAGCAGGATCCGCATCGGCTGCTTCCCTTTATCTGTCCGTTTCCAGTCGTAGAAGGAGTCGGCGGGAATGAGGCATCTTTTGCGCTGAAGAGAGTTTCTGAATGCCGGTTTCTCTGCCAGTGTCTCCGCCCTCGCATTCAGCATCTTGTAGCCGATCCTCTCATCTCTCGCCCATTCGGGAATCAACCCCCAGCGCAGCTCCCCGAGTCGATTCCGCTCGCCGTCGTTGATCACGGCCATCACCATTTGTCCCGGAGCTACATTGTACCTGGGCATATGAGAAGGCATGATCGAACCGGAAACATCATAGCGCCGTAAGAGCTCGTCCAAAGTTACGATGATCGTATAACGCCCGCACATGCTCTATCCCCTCCATAATTTGGCATCAAGACAGCTTTCGAATCGGCGCCCCGGACAAGAAAGCTTGTATGTCTTCGACTGCGCCTTGATAAAAAGTATGATAATTCCCTTTCGATACATAACCAAGATGCGGTGTGGTCAGAACATTCTGCAAAGAGCGAAGAATATCATCTTCCGGCAGAGGCTCCATGTCATATACATCGATACCGGCCCCAGCGATCCAACCTTTTTGCAGAGCTTCAATGAAGGCGGCTTGATTGACAATCGGAGCACGAGATGTGTTGATGAGATACGCGGATGGGCGCATCTGTTGGAGCTCTGAGGTGCCTATGAGCCCCCTCGTCCGTTCGCTGAGCACAAGGTGGATGGAGACAAAATCCGAGCTTTTCAGCAGCTCCTCTTTCGACGCTGCCAATTGTACGCCTGCCTGATCCGTCCGATCCTTGGTTAAATTCTGGCTCCACGCCATCACTTCCATACCGAACGCCAAGCCGACACGAGCCACTCGGCTGCCGATCTTGCCGAGTCCCAGCAGCCCAAGCCGTTTGCCATGGAGATCCGTCCCGAGGGTAGATTGCCAAGGGCCATTATTTCGGAGTGCGTTGTTCTCCTGCACCAAATTGCGTGCAAGTCCTAGAATTAAGGCCCAAGTCAACTCTACTGTAGGCTCCGAGTTACCAGATGTGCCGCAAACGGTCACACCGTGCAAAGCTGCCGCTTCGAGATCGATAGATGCGTTCCACATGCCCGTCGTAACCAGCAGTTTCAAACGGGGTAAGCGTGCGAACAGTGCTGCACGAAAAGGAGTGCGTTCGCGCATGATCACAATGATTTCAAAATGGCTGAGCTTGCTAATCAATTCATCCTCATCCATAAAATGCCGGTTAAAGGATTCGATCTCCACCTGATCAGAGATAGAAGACCAGTCGGCTATGGTCAGGGCGACTTGTTGATAGTCATCGAGTACAGCGCAGCGGAGTTTCATGAGTGGCCTGCCTCTTTCGCCCCGGAGAATCTCTTGCCAAGGGGAGTCACTATGCCATCCATGCTTGTGGAATTTTTCTGCTGACGATAATCGATCAGACCCTGCTCGCCCTTCTGTGCAGCCCACTTCTGAAGCGTATCGCGTTCGCCCGTGTAGGAGTAGAAAGGCACGCTATACCCGCAGGATGTTTTCACCTCGTGGACATGAATGAAAATAATTTGCCTGGCGCCTGGAAGCAGATCAAAATGCTGAGCCAATTCATCCCACTCCGCCATGTCGGGCAGGATGACACGCCCAGTCCCATAGAGACGTAAAATCTCGGGAGGACCTTCCAATGCCATGAACATGATTGTAATTCTGCCATTATCCTCGATGTGCGCACTCGTTTCATTCCCACTGCCCGTCAAGTCCAGATAAGCGACTTCTGTCGGCGAAAAAATCCGCAGCACATCGTGCCCCTTCGGTGAAATGTTGATATGGCCCTCCGCATTTAGAGGCGCTGAGCCAACGAAAAAGATGTGCTGCTTTTTTATGAACGCTTCATGTTCGGGTAGAATAGCCGGAAAAGATTTTCCCATGTCCGATCTCCTTTATCATTTTTATTTAAGTTGATTACATGTTCGACAAGTCTTTGCCGATTTCCTACAAACCCGCCGAAAGCATTTGGCCGCCTAAGCCTTCCCCGCCTCCTGAAGAACGTCGACGAGGCTTTTCGCATACCTTCCAATCCGCACGCCGATCTCGGCGCGCATGAACTCCTTGGTCATGACAAACCGGGCCTCATGCCCGCGACACACATAGCGATAGATGAGCTCTGTATCATCCTTGGACTCCTCCATCACCTGAATATCTCTTTCGACGAGCACTTTTTTGGATTTTTGCGCATCCGCTCGTATTTGTTTAGCCAGTATTTTGGCGGCGCTGGAAAACAATACCTTCAGTGTTAAGGACGACATAGCCACTTCCCTGCTGTTCTTTTCAACAATGCTCAGGGCCATGGGCAGAATGATAGAGTCCCGCATCATCTCGATTTCTTGTTTCGTTACAGGCTCGGCAGCCCGGGCCCATGTGTTGTTCTGAATCGGCATCGATTGCTCTTTATGCTGCGGAAGCATCATGCGGCTGGACTCCCACAGCCCGTTGCCTTCGAGTTTCTTGGTCATTTATAATGCCCTCCGATCTTCTGTGCCCTCTCCTGGGCCTGCCCTGAAGCCGTTGCCGATGAAGCTCTGACGATAGCCCCGCTGCCGTAACGATCCTTGATGAGGTCCGTAGCCTTATCCAAAGCCCTGGACTTCACCTGATCCTCGAACAGCGTCAATTGATAGCCCAGATCATCCACCAGATTGCTGATCGTTACCCCTATGCGGCGCACCGGCATTTTATCCCAGTATCGGTAAAACAGCATTTTGGCCGCTTCAAAGACAGCGTTCGTGTTGTTGGTCGGATCAGGCATCTTCATTTGCCGCGAAAACCCCGTTGGCGCCTCATAAGGACTGCACATGCAGCTGATGGAAACCACCCAGCCCATGTACCCCTTGCGGCGGCAGTCTCGGCAAACCTCCTCGGTGAGCTCCAGCAAAATCGTCTCGACCTCACTGTTTTCCGTGTAATCCCTCGGCAGGGTCATCATATGGCCGATCGACTTGGGCGCTGCATTGAACGTCCCCGGAGTGACGGGAGAGTCATCCAGGCCGTTCGCCGTCCTCCACATCACCTCGGCATGAATATCGCTTTGCTTCCCGAAACGCGCCCGAAATCTTTCCTTCAACCGCGGCAGCGGCGTCCTCGCAATATCCCCGATCGTATACATGCCGAGCCGCGCAAAATGAGCCGTCATCCGCGATCCGACCCCGAACATTTTATTCACCGGCTGCTCCCACAGGGTAGATTCCACATCGGATTTGGGCAATGTAAAAATCCCGCTTTTATTCTTTTTCGCCCAGATGTCCGTTGCGATTTTGGCCAGAATTTTATTGGAGCTGATGCCGACTCTCACCCACACTCCCGTTTGCTGAAGAACCTTTCGCTGAATAGCGGCCGCAATCGTAACCGGGTCGCCATAGAAGGACAGACTTCCGGTTACATCGAGAAACTGCTCGTCGATCGAAAATATCTCGACAAGGTCGGTGAACTCCTTGTAGATTTGCGTGATCATAAGCGAAACATTAATATAATGCTGCATGCGGGGACGCATGATCACCAGCTCGGGGCACTTGATCAAGGCTTCGCCGAGCCGTTCGGCCGTGGTCACTCCAAATCTTTTGGCAATCGGGCACGCGGCTAAAATAATGCCTGAACGGCGCCTCGGATCACCGGCCACAGCTACAGGCTTGTTCTTGCATCCGGGATGCTCGGCCTTCTCCACACTTGCATAGAAGCTCTGGCAGTCCGCCAAAAATATAACCTTTTCGCCGGTTTCGCTCATCCTAACCGCCTCCGCAAGTTCATCAGCATCGTCATTAACTCTGCCTTGACCAAGCTCCTGAGCATATTGAAATGGTGGATGTAGCCGCGAACCTTGTACTCAACCTCAATCCCGAGCGCATTCATTTCCGTCTTCAGCACTCGAATGTCATAGGTCTTCATCTTGCTCTTAAGTCCTTGCAATTCCGGATAAATCGATCTCTCCACTTCCCTCAAATAAAAAATGACATGATTAAACACAATCTTGTCCTGATTTATTTGCAATTCATCAATATCTCTAGCCAGCATATCCAGTAAAATGGGCAGCAACGTGTATTCCTTGACGATTTGAATATCCTCTTCTGTTTCGATCCTTGGATTAACACTCATAATCTCCACCACCACAATAAAAATACGAACGTGTATTCGTATTTTATATTATACAACGAAGACGTATTCTTTATGCAAGTGAATTTTTCTGGGAATGATTGTGGGATGATTTCGCCATGGGCAAAGCTTTAGTTTAGCCGGAACTTGCGCTATGATGGAAGGATAAAACTATTGGAAAGAAGGCGTACAAAGATGGATTATACCAAACTCGGCTCTACCGGTCTGGATGTTTCCCGGCTTTGCCTGGGTTGCATGAGCTATGGAATTCCGGAGCGAGGTGCTCACCCTTGGTCACTAAACGAAGAGCAGAGCCGCCCCTTCATTCAAAAAGCTCTTGATCTCGGCATTAACTTCTTCGATACAGCGAACGTTTACTCCGACGGTACCAGCGAGGAGATTGTCGGCCGCGCTCTGAAGGATTTCGCCAAGCGGGATGAAGTAGTCATAGCAACCAAGGTCCACGGCCGCATGCGGCCCGGTCCTAATGGCGCGGGACTCTCACGCAAGGTGATTATGAGCGAGATTGATCACAGCCTGAAGCGGCTGGGCACCGATTATGTGGATCTGTATCAGATCCATCGCTGGGACAATGATACGCCGATCGAAGAGACGATGGAGGCGCTGCATGACGTCGTCAAGGCCGGCAAGGCTCGTTACATAGGAGCTTCCTCCATGTACGCCTGGCAGTTCCTCAAGGCGCTGCATACGGCGGAGCGTCATGGATGGACGCGGTTCGTGTCCATGCAGAATTATTTGAACCTGCTGTACCGGGAGGAAGAGCGCGAGATGCTGCCGCTTTGCGAAGCGGAGAAGATTGGGATGATCCCGTGGAGCCCCCTTGCGCGCGGACGGCTGACCCGTGACTGGGACGAAGCTACGTCCCGTTCGGAAACCGACTCATTCGGCAAGCAGCTCTATGATTCAACCGCTGCTGCGGACCGCAAGGTGGTCGATCAGGTGGCAGCGGTAGCGGCTGAGCGAGGCGTACCTCGTGCGCAGATTGCGCTGGCCTGGGTGCTGCAGAAGAAACCGGTCACCGCACCGATCGTCGGCGCAACCAAGCCGCATCACCTGGAGGATGCCGCAGCCGCTCTTTCCATCAAGCTGACGCCCGAGGAAATAACGCGTCTCGAGGATCCCTATGTCCCCCACCGGGTCACGGGCGGCTTGAACTAGCATAGAAATAAAGAAACCGACCGAATAGGAGCTATAAATATGTCAAAAGATGAAGTTATTGTAACCAAAGAGGGGTTAGCTCAACTAGAAGCCGAGCTGGATGATCTGAAATATGTGAAGCGCAAAGAATTAGCCGCTCGCATTAAATTAGCCATCAGCTATGGGGATTTAAAGGAAAACAGTGAATACCATTCGGCCAAAAACGATCAGTCCTTCATGGAAACCAGAATTATCATCCTGGAAAAACTTTTAAATAAAGCAAAAGTCGTCGATTCTGAGAGTTTGGATCCTTCCATCGTTAATATTGGTTCCAGTGTCATCCTGAATGATATTGAATTTTCCGATAAATTGGAGTATCAAATTGTCGGTCCTTCCGAAGCGAATGTGTCAGAAAATAAAATATCCTATGAGAGCCCATTAGGCAAGGAACTCATAGGAAAAAAAGTAGGCACCATCATCAGTGTCGACGCACCGATGGGAATCATTAAATATGAACTGCTTGAGATCAAAGCCACGTAATTCTAGCTAGTAGTACCCCTATGAGCAAAAACGCCGTGTCCCGGAGTCATATACCCCGAGGAAACGGCGTTTCTATTTGACAACTTCTTTTGGCCGTTAACGTTAACGGAACATGTTCCACAGCTTGATTTTATGAAACGGATTGGCTGGATCGATGTGCTGCGAAATCACGAAGTCGACAATCGTTTCAGCTTGGGCAGCTGTCAGCTTTTCGCCAAGTGCATGGGATACTTTCCCCACCAATCGGATAGCCTCCGCCCTGTTCTGCAAATCTCCGGCTGTAACGTCATGTACCAGCAATTTGACTCGTTCCTTGGTCTGCTTGTTTTTCATTTTGATCTTCACGCGCTCCACCCATACGGGATCTATGCCGTATTTTTCATAAACCTTCATCCTGCACCTCCAGGCACGTCATAGTTTAGTCTATGAACCGTATCCCGAAAGCTTGACGAAAAATTCCTCCATAGGCAAGAGACGAGACTGATCCGTGAGGATGCTTAAGTAAAAGATAACGCCTGCTGAGCCAGCAACCTATAGGTGACATCGTCCATAGGCGGATTATGAAGCCCCGCTCTAACATCCCTATAATACCGTTCAAGCGGCAGAGAACGAAAAAGCGAACTGCCTCCGACGATACGCATCGCGCGATCGACAATCTGAATAGCGGAATTGGTGGCAAGCGTTTTCGCTGCAGCCAGCTGAGGGGCCAGCTTTTGGGTTGGAAGCCCCTTTTGCATATGGGCATCCCATCTCTCGGCGACATGGTAGAGCAGCGTGCGCGCAGTAAACAAATCCAGCTCCATTCTTCCGATTTGATCCTGGATAAGCGGCAGCTCCGCTATAGGTCCGGGCAGTGAATCGGGCTGAAAGGACGCAGCATAACGAACCGCAAACCGGCTGGCCGCATTGGCAATGCCCAAGTAACAAGCGGGGATATGCAGCAACCAACCACTGCTATTGGAGTTCCGTAACGATTTTTCACCGGGCTTCACGTGTTCGGCCAGCGACTCTGCTGGTACTTTTACCTGCTCAAGCAGCAGATCATGGCTGCCTGTAGCACGCATCCCAAGACTGTCCCAGGTTTCTTTCACGGAGAGGCCGGGGGTTCCGCGGGGAATCAGGAAAAAACCGGTACCCTCTTCATTCTCAATCGAAGCCGTCACATGAAACCACTCCAAAACCGGCGACATGGTCGTCCACGTCTTATGTCCATTGATCTCCCAGGAGCCGTCAGCGCATCGTTTTGCGCTCGTTTTCGGCTTTCCGCCCCGGCTTGGGCTGCCGCTTTGCGGTTCGGTGAGACAGCTATTGATCGTTGCGCCGGATTGAACCACACTGTGAAAAACATGTTCCAGCAAAGAATCCGTCCAGGGACGCGTTATGGCTAAACTCATGATCACACCCATATGCCATCCAATAGCCAAAGCAGTAGAAGCATCACCTTCCGCCAACCGTTCCTGAACAAGCATCAATTGGTATAGGGAAATGCCCTGTCCGCCATATGCCTCGGGCACCGTCAGCTTTAAATAACCTGCTTCGTGAAGACGCTCGATATTGAGCGTAGAAAATTCCCCTTCCCGGTCCTGCTGCGCGGCCCGCTTTGCAAACTCATCCGCCAATGCGGCAGCCATATCGACCAGATGTTGATCTTCTTCATTGCGGATAAAGGGATCTGCGTATATGTCCATTGCTAAGCACCTCAATCTTCGGAATGTTCAATCCCATAATAACATTGAAACCAAGGTTGCTCAAAAGTTGAATTCTTCTATTAAACGAAAATGAACCGCTTCCCTGCCTTTTCAGACTTTTGAGACGGTCATTAGGGAGGGAATGACTAGAGGACGCAATCTAATTCTTAACTGAGGCGATATCAAGGCTGTATGGATTAGGATGTAAAATGCGGCTTGCAGCGCTGGTTTTCCTCGGCTTCCCTTTCGAGAGCACCAAATAAGCCGTAAAATGCGGGTTAAAAACTGCGGCTCAGCTTTTTTGACCGCTATAAGCCGCAAAATACGGCTTAATGCTAAGCGTCTTAAGTTTATGCTAAGCAGCCCCCATCCGTCCCCGTCCCGGCCATGCAGCCCCCATGGCTGGCGACGCGCTAATCCAGCACGTCGCTGTCAAACACCTGCTCGCGCTGCAAATATTGCCGCAGCGCCCCAAACCCAGCCCCCGTCCAGAAGGCCGGGTCAGCCACAAGCTCCGCCGCATCGTCGCGGGCTTCCTCCATGGTCTCAAAATCGACCATCATGTCCGCGATGCGGAAGTCCGGCAGGCCGCTCTGCTTCGTCCCGAAGAAGTCGCCCGGCCCGCGCAGCTCGAGATCGCGCCTCGCGATCTCAAACCCGTCGGTCGTCTCGACCATCGCTTTCATGCGCTCCTTGCCGACCTCGGTCTTCGGGTCGGCGATGAGCACGCAGAAAGACTGCTGCTCACCGCGGCCGACCCGGCCTCGCAGCTGGTGCAGCTGCGAAAGCCCAAACCGGTCGGCGTCGTACACGACCATCAGCGATGCATTCGGCACGTCTACGCCGACCTCAATGACCGTGGTCGACACGAGCGTCTCGACGCTGCCTTCCTTAAAGCCTTGCATGACCGCGTCCTTCTCCTGTGCGGTCATGCGCCCGTGCAGGAGCCCCACCCGCATCTGCGGGAAGTGCTGCTGCAGCTGGATGTGCACGTCGATCGCGTTCTGCACGTCGAGCTTCTCCGACTCCTCAATCAGCGGACAAATGACGTAAGCCTGGCCGCCGCCGTCCACTTCCTTGCGGATGAAGCCGAGCACGCGCTCCAGCATAGAATGCCGAACCCAGAACGTCTGGACCGGCTTGCGCCCTTTGGGCATCTCGCGCAGCGTGGAGACGTCCATATCGCCGAAGGCGGTGATCGCCAGCGTGCGCGGAATCGGCGTGGCCGTCATCGTCAGCACGTCGGGATTCATGCCCTTGCGCCGCAAAATGCTGCGCTGGTTCACCCCGAAGCGATGCTGCTCATCCGTCACGACGAGTCCGAGCTGGCGGAAGTACACATCCTCCTGAATCAAGGCATGGGTGCCGACGATCAGGTCGATGAGGCCCATCTGCAGCGAAGCCAGAATGTCCCGCCTCTGGCGGTCTGTCGAGCTGCCGGTTAGCAGGGCAACCTGCACGCCGTAAGGCTCGAACAGCTTGTCGAGCGAGCGCTTATGCTGCTCAGCCAGAATTTCCGTGGGCACCATCAGCGACCCCTGGTTGCCGGCCTTGACTGCAGCGTAAAGCGCGACCGCCGCTACGACCGTTTTACCCGAGCCAACATCGCCTTGCAGCAGCCGATTCATGCAGTAGGGCTCTTGCATGTCGTGCAAAATCTCGGCGATGACCTTCTTTTGCGATTCGGTCAGCCGAAAAGGCAGCGACCGCACGAATTCACGGACAGCCGGGAGATCGACGCGCTGCGCCAGTCCGTCCGCACGGCTGCGGGTGAGTGCCCGGTAAGCCTGCAGCTTGAGCTGGAACAGGAACAGCTCTTCATATACCATGCGGCGCCGGGCTTTCTGGCCCTCCGCCACATCGCCCGGCAAGTGGATAATCGATAAGGCTTTTCCTCTGGACATCAACCCATACTTATGAATTAGCGCTTCCGGCAGCAATTCATGAATCATGGCCCCGTACTGCGTCAGCGCCTGTTTGATCACTTTACGCAGCCATTTTTGCGTGATCGAGCCTGCCACCGAATAAACCGGCTGTACGGTGCCCGTCTTTACAGCCCCGGGACCCGGAAATTCCGAGTCTGACACGGTGAGCTGCATTCGTCTTCCGTCCCACTTGCCGGTAAGCAGAATCTCCTGCTGTACCTGCAGCTTATCCTTCAAGAATGGCCGATTAAACCAAACAGCTGTTATCAGGAAGGGTTCCGCCATCACCTTGCAGGACAGCCTGGACTTTCCACCGTATCGCTGAAGCACGGGTTCTCCCAGGATCGTTCCTTGAATGGTGATGCGATCCCCATCTTTGACGCCGGCGAGGTCACGAAGGGTATAATCCTCATAACGAAACGGCACATATTCCAATAGCTCCGCGACAGTAAAAATGCCCATGGAGTTCAGCTCTTCTGCCTTCTGGGCGCCGACTCCATGGACCTCTTTAACAGGAATCCGTCGTTGCAAATCCATCATCATTAATCCGGAAGCACGAACGCGGCTACGGTTCCAGGACCGGCATGGGTGCCGACCACCGGGCTCAAGTCAATGTAGCCAAAGCTCAGCACTTCAAATTGAGCTTCTATCATTTCGCGCAGCTGGACAGCGGTTTCCATACTGTTTGCGTGAGCGACATGAAGGTGGATGGATTTGCCGGTGATATCCCCGCTCATCATTTCAATGATGCGAGCCATGGCCTTCTTCTGACCGCGCACCTTGTCGATGGGCACAACCTGTCCATTATCATCCAATGAGAGAATCGGTTTAATATTGAGCAAGGAACCAATCAATGCAGAAGCTTTGCCGATGCGCCCGCCTTTTTGCAGATAAGTCAATGTATCTACTAAAAAATAAATTTTGAACTTTTCCCTGATCCTCTGAACCAGCTCCATGATCTGCTCAACACTTTGTCCTTCCTTGGCAGCTTTCGCAGCGGCTACAGCCAACACACCAATTCCGTAAGAGGCAGACCGAGAATCAAAGAGATGTACATGGCTCTGCTCTTCCTCCATCATCGAGCGTGCAATCACAGCAGACTGATAAGTTCCGCTAAGGGAAGCGGCCAGATGAATCGAAATGATTTCCGTATCCGGCTCTTCAGTCAGCTTTTTATAAACCTCCAAAAACTCGACCGGCGAAGGCTGGGAGGTTGTAGGCAGCGTAGATGCGGCAGCCAGCTTTCCGTAGAATTCCTCCGACTGAAGGGTTACTGCATCAAGAAAGGTTTCACTGCCAAAATGGATTTTCAGCGGTACCATTTCAATGCCAAGTTCCTTCCTTACGGATAACGGGATGTCCGCCGTGCTGTCGGTGACGATTCGAATATTGCTCACTTAAAAGGCTCACCTCACCAATCAGATTATTATTCCACCGAAAAAATATAGGGGTAAAGCGGTTGTCCGCCCGGATGCAGTTCAATTTCGACCTCTGGATACATCTCTCGGATAAAAGCCTCGAGTTCGTCGATATCTTCTTCTTTGGCATCTTCTCCGCTAAGTATGGTCACGATTTCGGAGCTTTCCTCAATCATTTCCTCCAACAGCTTCTTGCTTGCGGCCATCAATCCCGGCTCCGAGCTGACGATTTTTCCGTTATCGATACCGATGAAGTGACCTTGCTTGATTTCCATGCCGTCCATATTCGTATCGCGTACCGCGTAGGTTACCTGACCGCTTTTCACACGCTGAATCGCTGCTGTCATTTCTTTGGTATTTTCATCAGGTTCTGCTTGTTCTTGAAAAGCCAGAATAGCGGAAAGCCCCTGTGGAATCGATTTGGTTGGAATGACGATCAACTGCTTGCCTTCTACAAGCTCCTTAGCCTGCTGGGCCGCCAATATGATATTCGAGTTGTTGGGTAAGATATATACGGTCTTTGCATGGATTCGATTAACGGCATTAACTAAATCTTCAGTGCTGGGATTCATCGTTTGCCCGCCGGAAAGTACAATATCCACGCCGACACTTGTTAAAATTTCAGTAATCCCGCTCCCCATGGCAACTGCAACAAATCCATATGGCTTGGCTTCCGTCTGATTCACTGCTAGTGCAGTCGAATGCATAGAGCTGTATCTATTTTCGGCGCCCTCAACAATGTTACTATGCTGGTCGCGCATATTTTCAATTTTAATCCGGCTGAGATCACCGTATTTCATCGCCAAGTTCATCACCTCACCCGGATATTCGGCGTGAATGTGAATCTTGACCAGTTCCTCATCCGATACGACGAGAAGTGAATCTCCCAGCTTGCTGAGCTCATCGCGAAACTGCCCTTCCGTAAAGGACAGTCCTTTCACTTTGTCCGGCACCACCGTGAGCATAAATTCGGTGCAATATCCGAATTCTATATCCTCGGTCGCCATATGAGATTGCGCAGGACGATAACTCATCATCTGATGCGCCGCCTGCGTAACATTCATCGCAGTAACGGCTGCTGCCGCTGAACTTAAGGGTGCTCCGGCACCTGCAGCCCCTCCCTGCATAGCCGTAATAAAGCCTTCATAAATGCAGACCAGACCTTGGCCGCCTGCATCAACGACGCCGACCTGCTTCAAAATCGGAAGCTGGTCCGGTGTTCTGGCAAGAGCTTCGCCCGCACTGCGCAAAACCTCCCGCATCAGCTCCAGAATATCCTCGCCGCGCCGATACTGTACCGCATGCTTGGCCGCTTCTTTGGACACAGTCAGAATCGTGCCCTCTACCGGTTTAACGACCGCCTTATATGCCGTTTCTACGCCCTGCTGCAATGCTGCCGCGAATTGCTGGGCATTGACTTCCTCTAGATCATGAACATTCTTCGCAAAGCCGCGAAACAGCTGGGACAAAATGACCCCCGAGTTCCCTCTGGCGCCCATCAGCAGGCCCTTGGACAACGTCTCGGCTGCTTTACCGATATGGGACGACGGCTTTCTTTTTAATTCCTCCACACCGAAGGTTAGTGTTAAATTCATATTTGTACCTGTATCTCCGTCGGGAACAGGGAATACGTTAAGCCCGTTCACTCTGTCGACATTTTGACGAAGATTCTCCGCTCCCCCGAGGATCATATGGGTGAAATCATTTCCATTCATGATTATAAAGCGCTTACTCAAAGCTATATGCTCCTTCCTGGCTAACGGGCTACACGCACACCCTGCACAAATATATGGACATCGTCTACGTGAAGACCTACAACATCGTTCAAAATATACTTAACTTTAGTTTGTACATTATTCGCAACCACCGATATTTTGGTGCCATAGCTGACGATGATGTGCAAATCGATATCAAGGCGGTCATTTTCCCGGCGAACCTCTACCCCCCGGCTCAAGTTCTCACGGCCCAGAAGCTCGGCAATACCGTCCTTAAGCTGTTTACGAGAAGCCATGCCGACAAGTCCATAACATTCCAAAGCTGCCGATCCTGCGAGTACAGCTATCACCTCGTCAGTTACAATTATTTTGCCGTTTTCTGTTGAAAGCTCTATGGGCACAGATCTACATCTCCTTATGCTAGTCTATGGACTACTTTACATTGTACTATAATAGTTCGAATAAATAAATGACATTCCATTCCGTGATTTCATTGACTCTAGTCTTCGGCCTGTGCTATTATATTTAAGTGTGTTTTCTTAAAGATATGATGATTACCATGAAATGTTCAGTGAAATTGACGAAAGCTGTCATGTCAAGCTTAGGCTTGCCGCCCAGGCTGCTTTGTATACTGCCGAAGGAGGTGTCAAATATGTCCCGCAAATGCTTTATTTCCGGTAAAGGTCCAGGCACGGGTAACCACGTGTCTCACGCGAATAATAAAAACAAACGTACTTGGGGCGTTAACGTCCAAAAGGTTCGTATTCTTGTAGACGGTAAACCGAAACGTGTCTATGTAAGTACTCGTGTTCTTAAATCCGGTAAATTAACTCGCGTATAACAATTTCCTGGATAGACAAAAAGCACCTGCGGAGGTGCTTTTTTTGCGTTCTGGGAGAGGACTCAGCCGAGAAGTTTAGTTTTTGCTGAACGTATTCAGTATGGCTTTGACAAATCCACCCAGAAATCTTGGTAGCTTGATTGTGTAGAATTTCATCCTCTACCCCTCCTTAGAGTTTTCGTTAGAAAACTTGCATCGTAAGCATTCACTTGAGTTTTCGTTAGAAAACTTGCATCGTAAGTATCCGCTTGGAAGTTCAGCACATTATATGCCCGAACCGGAAAAAAGTGCTTTGAGAAAACAAAAAGCTACAAGAACAAAAAGCTCCTGTAACCATATGTATGCCAAACTGATTCAGTTATTCCCCTTAACCGCGAATTCGTGTGATGGCTTCAGCCCGGTTGGACTGGCCGAACACAGCATTTCCCGCTACAAGGATATTTGCTCCTGCTTCCACGACTTGCCTGGCTGTCATTTCGTTGATGCCGCCATCCACCTCGATAAGCAGTCCATCGAGTCCGAGCTTGGTCGCTTTCTCGCGCAGCAAACGAATTTTCTTCAGCATCTCCGGAATGAATTTTTGGCCACCGAAACCTGGATTTACGGTCATAACCAGCACCATATCCAGGTCTGCATTGAGCACATATTCGATGCTGCTAAGCGGAGTTGCCGGATTCAGGACGACTGCGGCCTTGGCCCCATTCTCCTTGATCAGATGAAGCGTCCGGTGGAGGTGGGTGCAGGCTTCGACATGGACAGAAACGGAATCGGCGCCTGCCCGAATGAAATCAACCACATAGCGCTCCGGCCGCTCAATCATCAGGTGCACATCAAGCGGAAGCTTCGTATGGGGCCTGATAGCCTCAACGACAAGAGGTCCTATCGTAATATTCGGTACAAAGTGACCATCCATCACATCCACATGAATCCAGTCCGCTCCGCCCTTCTCCACTTCCTCGATTTCGCTCCCAATCCTTGAAAAATCCGCTGATAAAATAGAAGGAGCAATAGTAACCATGATTAATACCTCCTTTTCCTATCTTTGATTTCGTTCAGAAATGTAAGGTAACTCTCATAACGGGAAGAGGCAATAAGCCCTTCCTCCGATGCTTCCCGAACCTTGCAGCCGGGTTCATGGAGATGGATGCAGCCTCTGAATCTGCAGCCTTCTGCCAGCTCCGCAAACTCTTTAAAGCAGGGGCCTAAATCCTCGGCCTCAAGCTCCATAAAATCAAGCTGGCTGAATCCGGGAGTATCCGCTACGAATCCACCCCCGTCGAGCGGCAGCAGCTCCACATGGCGTGTCGTATGCTTTCCCCTGCCCAGCTTTTGGCTGATGGCATTGGTTTCAAGCGTCAGATCACGGATAAGCGCATTGAGCAGGGAAGATTTGCCCACACCCGACTGTCCGGAAAACACACTGATGGTGCCCGTGAGCAGCCCGATCAAGTCGTCCAGGCCTTGCTTTTGCTTGGCACTGGTGACCACGATTCGGTACCCAATACTTTCATACAGCTGGAAAATACGGTGCAGCTCTGTGTTTAGTGCCGATTCCTTCACTGTAGAGTCGCCCAGCAGGTCATACTTGGTAAAACAAAGCACACAGTCTAGTCCGGAGTGCTCGATATGTACAAGGAATTTGTCCAGCAGTTGAAGATTGAGAGCCGGTTCGGTTACGGAAAAAACCAATACGGCCAGCTTCACGTTGGCGATAGGTGGTCGAATAAGCTCAGAGGAGCGA
This sequence comes from Paenibacillus sp. GP183, assembly GCF_900104695.1. Taxonomy (NCBI): domain Bacteria; kingdom Bacillati; phylum Bacillota; class Bacilli; order Caryophanales; family Paenibacillaceae; genus Paenibacillus; species Paenibacillus sp. GP183. The sequence continues at coordinate 374,454 of NZ_FNSW01000001.1, read as the reverse complement.
GGAAGAATTTCCGTTACGGTTCCTTCCCCATTTTCCGTGAGCTCATAGATGACCTGGTCCCCAACCAGCGGGGAAATTCCTCTTTTTTTAAATACCCCTCTTGCCCTGCATTGAACCGTTGATCGCTGCTGTTTCAGATCGGATTGTTCCGGAAGCACGTAATAATAGCCGCTTAAAGCCTTGACAATCCATCCTTGCGGCATTAATTCAAGCCTCCCTTTGGGGATGGACCGGCAGAATTAGCCGATCCGTTTGGTCTCAGCGATGCACCTGTTGCGCCATTTTTCGGTGAAGCCGACGGGCTTACAGATGGTGATGGACTAGGGCTTGCCGTAGACGAAGAACCAGGCGAAGGAGATACGCCGTTTTTCTGATCCAAATAGTCTTGATAGGTGCGTGTGATCGAGTTGACCAGCTTGCCGTCAATTTTGACCAAAAGCACGGCCTTACTGTCTGGTGAAACGACGATTTTCACATTGATCGTGGTTTCTTTGGTAATCGTATCGGTTTTGTAATCAAAATTATCGTACTGGGCGTCACTGACCACAATGCTGTAAACGGAGGATTTGCCATCGACCGCAGGCTTAACCGGAACCTTCACATCAATCGGACCCGCATCTGCAGGCAGCCCGTCACTGATGACAAGCTTGATCTGCGATCCTGGAGCTACGTCCTGGTTGAAATCAAAAGGATATTGCATGATGACCTTCCCTTTAGGCTGCTTATAGCTCTTATCACGCGTGATGCCGTCTGCTGGCAGCTTTAAACCGAGATCACTGATTTGTTTTTTGGCGTCCGCCTCTGTCTTTCCGACCAAATCCGGCATTTTGAACGTTTCAGGGCCCTTGCTGACGCTTAATTTAATCACGACCGTGGCTGCATCAAATTCTTCGCCCGGAGTAGGAAATTGCTCAAGAACCGTATCCACGGCTTCATTACTGAACGTTGGTGTTACTGCGAATTGGGCGTCGTTTTTGACACCTTGAACGGCTAGCTGCAGCTTGGCTTCCTTCAACGGTTGGCCGACAAAGCTGCCCATCTTGGGCTTAGTGGGGCCGCTGCTTACGATTAAAGCAATTTTGGCTCCGAATTTTACCTTCATATCTTTAGGGTCTTGACGAATGACGATATCTTTGGCTGCATCACTAGCCTGTCTCTCAATCGTGATGTTATCCAAATTTGCCGCCTTCAATTTTTCTTCTGCTTTGGGCAGCAGCATACTCTCTACGTTTGGCACCATGATATCCGTATTCGCGATGGCAAGCTTACCTTTCACATAGCCGACCAAATACCACATTACACCCAATAGCAGCAAAAGAATGACAATCCATACCAGCGGTTTTATCCAACCGTTTTTCTTAGTCATTTCAGGCTCAACCCCTCTGGCCACAGCCGGTTCTGCCTCAAATGGATTGCCAAATTGATTTGCGCGGATCGCCGGCATGACGAGTGTTCGCTCTTCATCCATGCCTTCTGATTCCCAGAAAATCACCTTAGCTTCGTTGCGCCGTTCCGGCAGCAGGCAAGTTTCCAGGTCTTTATGCATCTGGCTGGCAGACTGGTACCGTTCATCTGTTTTTTTGCGCATCGCTTTAAGGATGATATTTTCCACGCTTTGCGGAATTAATTGATTTACCTTGCGCGGTTCCTCCACATCTTCCTGCAAGTGCTTAAGGGCTACGCTAATTGGGCTTTCTCCTATAAAAGGAAGCTTACCCGTCAGCATCTGATACATGACAATGCCCAGAGAATATAAATCGGATTTTTCACCGGTATTTGTACCTTTAGCATGCTCCGGAGAGAAATAATGGACAGAGCCGATAACGGAACCCGTCTGTGTAATGGTCGAAGAAGTCGCAGCTCGAGCGATCCCGAAGTCAGTTACTTTGACCCTTCCATTCTTGCCTATCAAAATATTATGAGGTTTTATATCGCGATGAATGATTTCGTTATGATGAGCGTGATCAAGCGCATCTGCAATTTGGCTTGCATAATGCACAGCTTCCTCCACCTGAAGCGGAGCCTTCTCCTTGATAATATCGTTGAGAGTAGTGCCTTCGATATATTCCATGACGATGTAATGAGTTTCGCCTTCTTGCCCTACATCATAAATACTGACTACATTGGGATGAGAGAGCGAGGCGGCCGACTGAGCTTCACGGCGAAAACGACGAATAAATTCCTCATCATGCACATATTGGTGGCGCAGTACCTTCACTGCCACATAGCGATGAAGCAGCATATCCAGGCCTTTGTAAACGAGTGCCATGCCGCCGCCGCCGATTTGTTCCAGAATTTCATAACGTCCTCCGAGCTTTTTACCGATCAATCCTCATCACCCCTTTTCATTTTCCGTTTCTATTTCCGTTTCCTGATCATGTCCCATCAAAATAACCGTGACATTATCATCCCCACCCGCATCCAGTGCGCTATGTATCAGCTTCCGTGCAGCTGCTTCAAGACTCGTTTCTTCCTTCACATGATTCCAGATCGTATGATCTTCAAGAAGACCGCTGAGACCGTCCGTGCATAAAAGGACTATTTCTCCTTGCTTCCAAGGGTATTCATATATATCTACTTCTATCTCCGGTTCAGTTCCAAGAGCTCGCAGCACCCAATTCCTTCTGGGATGCTGACTTGCTTCCTCAGGGGTGATTTGGCCGCTTTTTACAAGTTCATTGACCAATGAGTGGTCTTCGGTCAACTGAACTATCGATTCTCTGTCGATTTTGTAAGCACGGCTGTCACCTACATGACCGATAAGCAGCAGGTCTTGGGAAGCCACCGTTACGACTACTGTAGTTCCCATGCCATAATAATTCTCTCGTTGAGAAGCAAAATCATAGATGCTTTCATTCGCCTTCTCTATGGCTTGGCGCAGCTTTTGTTTACATTCATCGATAGACATCCCGCTGTGAATGTATTGAAGACCCTCTTGAATCCTCTCTATGGCCATGGTACTTGCCACATCCCCAGCTTGATGACCACCCATTCCATCCGCCACAATGGCCAAGGATAAACCGTTCAGCTCCGATTGAACTGCGGCTCGATCCTCATTCACCAGACGGACTCGTCCGATGTCGGTTTGGCTTACCATCAACATTACGGTTTCACCTCGTTACTTGTTCTCCATATGCTTGGCGCGCAGTTGTCCGCAGGCTGCGGCGATATCGCTACCTTGCTCGCGGCGTATGGTCGCGTTAATTTTATTGCGCTCGAGAATCCGTTGGAACGTGAAGATATCGTCCCGCGGCGTTCTTTTGAAATCGCGCTCAGCCACAAAATTGACAGGAATCAAATTAACATGGCTTAGCGGCATGCCCTTGAGCACCTGGGCGAGTTCCTCGGCATGCTCGGGCTGATCGTTCACTTCACCCATAAGCGCATATTCAAACGTGATACGGCGGCCGGTTTTGGCAATATAATATTGACAAGCTTCAACCAGATCGGCAAAAGGAAACCTCCGATTCACCGGCATCAGCTTGGAACGCAGCTTATCATTGGGTGCATGAATGGAAATAGCCAGATTGACCTGCAGGTTCTCATCAGCAAATTTATAAATATTCGGCACGATGCCGCTGGTTGATACCGTGATATGTCTTTGCCCGATATGGAGTCCCTTCGGATGAATCATGATGCGGAGGAAGTTCATCGTGGCTTCATAATTCTCGAACGGCTCGCCAATACCCATAATAACAATAGAGCTGATCCGCTCTTGGCTCTCGTCCAGCATTTTTTGCGCAATCACGACTTGGGCCACGATCTCTCCAGGTCTCAGGTCGCGCTTAAGACCGCCCAGCGTCGAGGCGCAAAACGTGCAGCCAACCCGGCAGCCAACCTGAGTGGTTACACATATGCTGTTCCCGTAGCTGTGCTTCATGATCACGGTTTCGATGGCATTCTTATCGGAAAGCTCAAATAAAAACTTCACAGTACCGTCCTTCGACTCGTACTTGGCAATTTCGCTAAGTGTGACGAATTCAAATTGGGCCGCAAGCTTATCCCTTAATCCTTTTGGCAAATTCGACATTTCCTCAAAGGAAAGCACACGTTTTACATACAGCCAATCAAAAATTTGTCCGGCACGAAAGGAGGATTCGCCGTTTTCCTTTATCCATTCCTGCCATTCTTCCAAGGTTAAATCATACACAAAGGGTTTCACATTTATCACAACCTGATCTGTTTTTACTGCTATTTTTAGCCTATCTTATCTATTTTAACATAAATAAGAGTCGAACACATCGCTCTTGGTATTTAAACACTATGTTTCTTGAGCCGCGCGATAAAAAATCCATCGGAATGGAACTGGTGTGGATAGATTTGCAACAGTCCGGAAGCCAAATCATCTCCAGGAATTCCTGAGCCTGCGAAAGCTTCTGAAGGGAAAGGATCCAGGCGAAAATCCTTATGTTCCGCAAGGAAGCCCCGCACCTGACCCTCATTCTCCTCGTACTCCAGCGTGCATGTGCTGTAAACCAGAATGCCTCCCGGTTTAAGCAGCCTGTGAACATGCTCAAGAATGCTGCTCTGCAGCTTGCTAACAGCTTCAATCTCACTTTCTTGCTTCGCCCATTTGAGATCCGGTTTACGCCGGATGACACCGAGTCCTGAGCAGGGTGCATCGAGCAGAATCCGATCGAACGATTCATCAGCAAAATACTCGTCCAGTTTCGTCGCATCCGCAACCAGTGTATGAATCGAATCAAGACCAAGCCGCTTGGCTTGATCATCGATCAGCTTTTGCTTGTGATCGTGAAGATCGCAAGCACGGATGCTGCCCTTGTCGTTCATTTTCTCCGCAATATGCGTCGTCTTTCCGCCTGGGGCTGCGCAGCAATCCAATACCTTCATGCCCGGCTTAGGATCTACAGCCTCCGCTACAAGCATAGAGCTCTCGTCCTGGATCGAGAAAGCTCCTTGTTGAAAGCGCGGATCCATGGCCATATTGCCTGCTCCGCGGACCAGAATGCCCGCCGGAGCCAGGACCGATGCTTCCGCTTGAATCCCGCTTGACTGCAGTAGCTCTAGCAGCTCTTTGCGGCTGTGGCGCATCGTATTCGTGCGAATGCTCACGTGAGGCGCTTCATTGTTGGCAGCACAAATTTGCTCAGTCAGCTCAGCCCCGAATTGCTTGATCCAGCGGGCGACTAACCATTCCGGGTGGGAATGGCTGAGGGCGATCCGCTTCTTATCTCCAAGCTGCGGCGGAAGCACGAGCTGCTCCTTGTTTCGCAGCACATTTCTGAGCACACCGTTAACCATCCCTGAAATCCCTTGATGGCCTCTGCGCTTGGCAATATTAACGGCTTCGCTCACAGCAGCATGATCGGGAACGCGTTCCAGATAAATCAGCTGGTACAAGCTCAGCCGCAGCAAGCATTTGACCCAGGGCTCCAGCTTGTTCAGGCCCTTTGAGACAAAACGCTCCAAAAAGAAATCCAACGTATTCAACCTGCCGATGGTTCCATAGACCAGTTCCGTTGCAAGAGCGGCATCTGCCCGTTCCAACGCATGCTTTTGCAGCGTCTGGTTTAGCAGCAGATTGCTGTACGATTGGTTCTCCTCGACACGGACAAGCACATCAAGAGCTGCCTCACGCGCTGATCGTTTAGACTTCGTGTTTTCAGTATGCTTCACAGTCGGGGCACCTCTTCGGATGAAACGAATTAGGTGCAGAAATGCACCATAGCCAAGAATTCGGAGCAAATTAAACAAAATGAGGTGCAGTAATGCACCATATCCAGCACCATGAATTTGTGGAATAAGGTGCAGAAATGCACCAGAAGATGCATCAGTGAGGAGCTTCAGCGCCCAGCAGAGTCCCATTCTCAATGGCGGAGCCTCTTAGGAACTCGGCAGCATCCATTGCTTTTTTACCGGCTGGTTGAATGCTTGTCAGCCAAAGAGATCCGTTTCCTGTGCGAACCTCAATGCCTTCCGTGCTGCTTTGCAGCACCGTGCCGGGAGGAACATTCCGCGATTCGGACAATTGGCCAGTCTTCGGCTTCTTGCTGGCCCACAATTTCATATTCTCCCCATTCCAGGTCGTATAAGCCCCTGGGAATGGATTGAGCCCGCGAATTTGATTAAAAATCGCAAGCGAATCGCGTGACCAATCAATCCACTCATCCTCGCGCTTGATATTCGGCGAATAAGTAGCCTCTTCCTCGTTCTGTGGAGTCGCCGTCAAACGGCCTTCCAGTAGGTCCGGAAGCGTTCGCTTTAATAAGTCCGCTCCGGCCAGACTTAGCTTCTCAAACATCGTGCCTGTTGTATCCGTATCCTCGATCGGAACCTCGATCCGCGTAATCATGTCACCGGTATCCATGCCCGCGGCCATATACATGATGGTCACACCGGTGATAGAATCTCCTCGCATAACTGCATAATGAATCGGCGCACCTCCCCTGTATTTAGGGAGCAGCGATGCATGAACATTAATGCATCCGTGTGCCGGCAGCTCCAGCACGGATTTAGGCAGAATCTGCCCGTAAGCTGCTGTAACGATCAAATCCGGCTTCAGCTCACGAAGAGCTTCTACCGAATCCGGATGACGCAGCTTTTCCGGCTGCAGGACTGGGATGCCATGACGCTCAGCCTCAGCTTTTACAGGAGTTGGCGTCAATAGACGCTTACGTCCCTTCGGCCGATCAGGCTGAGTAACTACAGCGATAATCTCGTAGCCCAGTTCCAGCAAAACGCGCAGCGATGGTACAGCAAATTCCGGCGTACCCATGAAAATTATTTTCACTCGGTATCTTCCTCTTCATCGATATACACTTTAAGTGCCAAATCCGTGAAAAGAACCCCATTCAAATGATCAATTTCATGACATATACAACGGGCAAGCAGCTCGGAGCCCTCAATGGTAATTTCATTGCCATTACGGTCCTGTCCCTTTGCCTTTACATGTAAGGGTCTGGCAACATCTCCGCGCAGACCAGGAATACTCAGACAGCCTTCCGGTCCCAACTGCTCACCATCCGTGGACACAACCTCGGGATTCACCATTTCGATCAATCCTTGCTCATCCCCGACGTCCATTACAATAACCCGTTTAAGAATGCCAACTTGCGGAGCGGCAAGGCCAACTCCCGGAGCATCGTACATCGTGGCTGCCATATCATCAAGCAGCTTGTGCAGATTGGAATTAAATTTGGTCACCGGTTTCGCATGCTCGCGCAGCACCGGATCAGGATCTTTGACAATAATTCGAATACCCATGGGTAGCATCCACCTCTATCTTCTTCAATAAATTAAATTACATCAAATATTGCGGGTCTACGTCAATACTGATTTGCAGCTTTTCCTTGGCGGACTGCTCTTCAAAATGGGCGGCAGCTTTACCCACAAGCTCTGCAGCCCTTACATCTCCCCGATATTTTACCACGCATTGAAATCGATATCTATCCTTGATTCTGGAAACAGGCGAAGCAACAGGACCTAAAACGTCCAGGTAAAATTCGGTTCCAGCCTGCCTTTCCGCAAATTTGGCCAGCTCCTTCAGCCTTGTTGCAAATGCTTCAGCAGTCCTGACCAGAAACGCCACCTGCTCATGAGACAGCGTAACCAGAATGAGTCGATGCAGAGGCGGATATCCAAGCTTTCCCCTATGAATAAGCTCTTCAGTGACAAAAGAATAATAATCATGGCGGCTTGCGCATTGCACGCTGTAATGATCGGGCGTATAGGTCTGGACATAAACTTCACCCAGCTTTTGATGCCTGCCAGCTCTTCCCGCGACTTGGGTCAATAACTGAAAGGTGCGCTCTGCAGCTCGAAAATCCGGAATATTTAAGCTCGTGTCAGCCGCTATCACTCCGACTAGCGTTACATCCGGGAAGTCCAGACCCTTGGCGACCATCTGCGTACCCAGCAGTACATCCGCTTTCTTATCGCGGAACATCGCAAGCCATTTTTCATGGGAGCCCTTTTCCGTGGTCGTATCCACATCCATGCGGATCACGCGGATACCGGGAAACAGCTTGCCGAGCTCCTCTTCTACACGCTGCGTTCCTGTCCCGAAATGTCGAATATGCTCTGAATTGCAGCTTGGACACAGCTTAACCTCGCGCTCGGCATAGCCGCAATAATGACAGCGAAGCGTGTGTGAGCTTTGATGGTAAGTAAGCGATATATCGCAATGAGGGCAAGTGGATACGAATCCGCAGGTTCGGCACATCACGAATGTCGCATACCCGCGGCGATTCAGCAGCAGGACCATCTGTTCCTTTTTTTGCAGCCTCTGCTCTACTGCCCTATACAAGGCTCCGCTGAACATCGACCTGTTTCCGCTCTTCAATTCTTCCCGCATATCCACAATAAATACCTCGGGAAGCGGTCTTCCTTCTACACGCGATTTCATCGTTAACAGTTTATAGGAAGGTGAATCATCCAGTTTAGGGTCATGCTGGGAGGTTGTCCGATGCATACTTTCCAGCGAAGGAGTGGCGGAGCCAAGCACAACAGCAGCGCCATGGCTCATAGCCCGGTGTACGGCGATTTCCCTTGCATGATATTTCGGGCTTTCTTCCTGTTTATAAGAGGATTCATGCTCTTCATCGATAATGATCAATCCGATTCGGGTAAAAGGAGCAAATATCGCGGAACGGGCGCCGATCACGACCTGCACCTGCTTGCGCATGATTTTACGCCATTCGTCATACCGTTCCCCGGCTGACAGACGGCTGTGCAGCACCGCGACTTTATCGCCAAAACGTCCTTTAAAACGCTCTACCATTTGCGGGGTCAGCGATATTTCCGGCACCAGCACGACAGCTTCTTTTCCCTGATCCAGGCACACTTGAATGGATTGCAGATAAACCTCGGTTTTACCGCTTCCGGTAACGCCATGAAGCAGGAATACTTCCGGCTTTCCTTCCGCAACGGCGCTGCGGATATCGGCAAAAACAATGCTCTGCTCCTCAGTTAAGGGCATGGGCTGTGTTCTTGCAAAAGTGCGCCCCGCATACGGATCCCTCAGAACCTCAATCTCCCGAAGCTCTATTAAGCCTCGTTCCGCAAGGCTCTTCACGGTACTTGCGCCAACATGAACTCTCTCCATCAATTCTGTCAGACGAATTGGATTCGGGTGCTGACTTAGATACAGCAAAGCTTCTTTTTGCTTATGTGCTTTTTCAGGCAAAACTTCGGCAGCTTCCAGCAATAATTGAATGGATTCTGGAGGAATCACCATCAATGCTTTTTTCGAGCTCATGCGATCTTTCATCATCTGCGTTTCCAGCAGGGCTCCGCTAATCAGCATATCCTTGACCGCAGGGCCTTCATCAGGAAATCGTTCCATCAAAGCTTCCATGGTGACGCCGCCCTTGTCCCGAACAAAATCGAGTATCTTTTTGCGGGAAGGCAGCTCCAGAGAAATCTGAGACTCCATGTCATCTGCTGCTTGCAGACTCCGTTCATACTTTACTTTTAACGCTCCGGGCAGCATGGCCTGAAGCGCTAATATTTCGTGGCACAAGTAAGTTTGGCTCATCCAGCGGGCCAATCCTGCAAGCTCTGCTGTAAGCGGCGGAACCAAATCCAGAACATCCTGGATCGGTTTCAGCTTCTTCTCCTCAACCGAAGAATTCGGTTCAAGCTCCACCACAAAGCCCTGCACAACTCTCGGTCCGAATGGAACACTGACGCGGCTTCCAACTTCTACCCACTCACTCAGAGTCTGGGGTACCACATAATCAAATGCGCGATTCGTTTGCTTCGCGGGTATATCGACTATTACTTTGGCGAACATCAGGAATCCTTTCCGGCAGCAGGCAGACGCTCGGCTACCAGCTTCAGCAGCTTCCGGGCAATTTCGACCTTGCTCATCATAGGAAGTGATTCAACCAGGCCGCGCGAATCAAATATTTTCACAATATTTGTATCCGTGCCGAAGCCGGCACCTTCCTGGGAAACATCGTTAGCTACCAGCAAATCGCAGTTCTTGCGCTTTAGTTTATCGAGCGCATATTCATCCAGCTTATCTGTTTCGGCGGCAAAACCAACTACGAATTGTGTTTGTTTGCGGGTGCCGATTTCCTTCAGAATATCCGGATTTTTAACCAATTCCAGAGTAAGCGTTTCGGCACTTTTTTTGATTTTTTGCTCGGCTTTCAGAGCAGGCCGGTAATCGGCAACTGCGGCTGCTTTAAAAATCACATCGGTTTGTTCCAGACGCGACAATACAGCTTCAAGCATATCCTGAGCGGAATGGACACGAACCATTTCAACGCCATCGGGAGCCGGCAATGCGGTTGGTGCAGAAATAAGTGTTACTTTAGCGCCAAGACGCTTGGCTTCTTCTGCAATTGAAAAGCCCATTTTTCCGGATGAATCATTGGTGATATAGCGAACGGGATCGATTCGCTCCACAGTGCCTCCTGCTGTGACGAGAACTCGTCTTCCCCGCCATGGTTGTCCATTAGCAAAATGCCCTTCAATACTGGCAACAATCTCCAGGGGTTCTGCAAGTCTGCCTTTACCTACATAGCCGCAAGCAAGCTGACCTTCGCCGGGCTCTATGAAATGAATGCCACGGCTCCGAAGGGTCTGTATATTTTGCTGAACAGCCGGATTGCCATACATATGCACATTCATCGCAGGCGCTATAAGAATAGGGGCCATCGTCGCAAGTAACGTTGTACTCAGCATATCGTCACCCAATCCTAGCGCCAGCTTTGCAATCACATTAGCCGTAGCCGGAGCAATCACGAATAAGTCGGCACTGTCCGCCAGGTCTATGTGAGAGACGACAGAAGCATTCCTCTCCTCGAACGTGTCCACAAACACATGATGCCGGGACAAGGTTTGAAACGTGAGCGGAGCCACGAATTTAACAGCCGATTCCGTCATGATCACATGCACCTTGGCGCCGGCTTGAGTGAGCTTGCTCGTAAGGTCGGCGGCTTTATAAGCGGCTATCCCTCCAGTGACTCCCAAAACAATCGTTTTGCCCTGCAGGCTAGACATGCGAGAATCCCCCTTTCTCTCCAGAAAAAAATAACAACCGCTAGGGTTGTCAGATAGTTTTATCTTTTCACTAACTCTGTATGCTCTACTTTCTCATAAGCAATATGGTCGCCATAGAGCTCTTCCAGAGCGATACCTACGTTTTTATGAGCTTTGTAACTTTTCATTTCGGTCTTCGATCCATCGCGGATCATTCTTGCTCTCTTCGCTGCAGCGACAACCAATGAATATTTGCTGTCTACTTTGTCCAATAGCTTGTCTATAGATGGATATAACATGTTTTATTTCACCTCATTTATCCATTGAACGATTTTGGGATACATGCGTTCACGCTTGCAATGTTCCGCTATGAGAATCGATTGAATCTTGGAGCATGCTGTCTCTACACGATCATTCACGATTGCGTAGTCATAGTGATCCATCAGGCGAATTTCATCAACAGCTACCGTCATGCGGCTGCGAATCGATTCGTCGGATTCCGTGCCTCTCGTAACGATCCGGTTTTGAAGTTCATTCAGAGAAGGCGGCAGAAGGAAGATAAAAACGCCTTCCGGAAATTTCTGCTTCACTTTAAGCGCACCTTGAACTTCTATCTCCAGTATAACATCTTTTCCGGAGCGAAGTGTATCTTCTACAAAACGCTTGGGTGTTCCGTAAAAATTATCGACATACTGTGCCCATTCCAGCACTTCATCATTGTCGATCATATGCTGAAACTGGTCCCTTGTTTTAAAAAAATAATTCACACCCTCAATTTCCCCTTGACGAGGATCCCGAGTCGTCGCTGAAACGGAATATACCAGATCTGGCGACGACTTGCGAAGAGCGGCGCATACCGTCCCCTTGCCTACACCCGAAGGGCCGGATAATACAATCAGGATGCCTCGATCCCGATCCAGAGTGTTTGTATTACTCGTCATGATCATCGTCCTTGTTGGAAAGCCGGTGCGCAACCGTCTCCGGCTGAACGGCCGACAAAATCACATGGTCGCTGTCCGTAATAATAACAGCCCGTGTTCTTCTGCCGTATGTAGCGTCAATCAGCATGTGACGGTCACGCGCTTCTTGAATAATTCGTTTAATCGGGGCAGATTCCGGGCTCACGATCGAGATAATACGGTTAGCCGATACGATGTTGCCGAACCCGATGTTGATTAATTTGATAGCCATCATACTTCCTCCTCATGAAAGCCGCATATCGGCATCACTCGATATTCTGAATTTGTTCTCTCATTTTCTCTAATTCGGCCTTCATGTCAATCACTTTCGCAGTAAGCTCCGTAAAATTCGCTTTGGACCCTATGGTATTCACTTCTCGGTTCATTTCCTGAATCAGAAAATCGAGTTTCCTGCCTACAGGTTCAGCAGACCCAAGCAGCTGGTTAAACTGGCCAAAATGACTTTGCAGCCTGGTTAATTCCTCGTCCACATTCGAACGGTCTGCAAAAATCGCAATTTCTGCGGCGAGCCGCTGCTCATCCACTGGAGTTTGGTCCTGGAGCAGCTCTCCAATGCGGTACCGCAGCTTGCCTGCATATTCCTTAACGACCAGAGGTGTAAAACGCTGAAGTTCTGCATGCAGTCTTATCAACTCCTGCAGGCGCTCTGTCAGGTCCTGCTTAAGGAAGCTGCCTTCCTTCTGGCGCATTTGGATAAGTTCCCGAGCGGCTTCATCCAAACAACCGCATAATTCATGCTCGAATGATTCATCAAGCTCTGAACGTTCTTCATGGCGATGAATCAAATCGGGCAATCCAAGCATATCTGTAAGCGACAAGCGCTCTGTAAACCCATATCGTGCTTTTATTTGCTCTGCTGCATTCATATACCCATCTGCCAAGGTCCAATCGACGGAAATGGCTTGGAGCGTTCCAGCTTCCCGTTCTGCGGTGACATAAACTTCTACACGTCCCCGTTTGACCGTCTGCAGCAGTGTTTTTTTCAAGGAATCCTCGTACCGCACCCATTCCTTGGGCATCCGAATGGCTATTTCGGCGTAGCGGTGATTCACCGATTTGACCTCGATAAACACCTTGAATCCACCGAAGGAACGGTTCGCTTGTCCGAATCCGGTCATGCTCGTAATCAACTAGATCACATCCATTAACCTATTTTAATTCATTTTGAAAGTGGGTACAAGTGGAAATCAATTCGATTCGACTTTTCCCAAACATAGTTTGTCAGCTGCACGCTCATTTCATAGAGCAGGAAAGGGGTCATCAAATAAATCCCGTTAAAATAGACCATGATAGTATCAATCAGCTCTTTGGCGATCTCTAACCCCATTTTGCGTCCGGCCTCTCCATCCAGTCCATCCATCCTGGCTCTGACCTCGTCGGATAATTGAATGCCGGGAACTTCATTATGCAGGTATTCCGCGTTTCTTCCGCTGGCCAGCGGCATCACACCAATAAACATCGGAATATTCAAATGCTTGGTTGTTTCATAGATTTGCTCAATCCGTTTAGGATCATAGACTGGCTGCGTCATGATATAGTCGGCTCCCGCCTGGATTTTGCGCTCCAGCCGCTGAACCGCCTTGTCCAGATGCTTGACGTTCGGATTGAAGGCGGCTCCCACGACAAAGCTCGCTTTTTTCTTCAGCGGCTTCCCCGAGAAGGCAATGCCATCGTTGAGCTGCTTGATCATGCGGATGATCTCAAAGGAAGTGAGATCATACACCGAGCTGGAGCCCGGGAGATCGCCGAATTTGGCGGGATCGCCGGTAACGGCCAGCACGTGATCGATGCCGAGCGCGTGCAGGCCCATCAGATGGGACTGCGTCCCGATCATGTTGCGGTCGCGGCACGCGATATGAATCAGCGGACGCGCGCCCAGCTTCTCCTTGACGAGGTGCCCGAGGGCCAGGTTGCTCATGCGCGTCACCGCCAGCGAATTGTCGGCCATCGTAATGGCGTCGACATGAGCCTCCTGCAGGGCCTTCGAGCCCTGCATGAATTTGTCGATGTCGAGATCCCGTGGGGGATCCAGCTCGACAATCACGACCTTGCGCTGCCCGACGAGGTCGAGCAGCGACGGGCTTGCGGCCGACGCTGCAGGGGCGGCCTCCATCGGTGTGCGCACGACGACAGGCTCGTGCGCCTCTGGTGAGGCGGCGCCCGCGAGCGGAGTCGCCGCTGGGACATAGCCGCTGAGCGCCTGCGCGATAGCGGCTATGTGTTCCGGCGTCGTGCCACAGCAGCCGCCGATAATGCGCGCGCCGAGGTCGGCGAAGCGCAGCGCGCTCTCGGCGAAGTACGCGGGCGTGGCCGCGTACGAGTAGTGCCCGTCGACGTAGTCGGGCAGCCCGGCGTTGGGGAAGACGGAGAACGGCACGTCCGGCAGCGGGGTGAGCTTCTCCATCGTGCGGAGAATGCCGTTCGGGCCGACGCGGCAGTTGAAGCCGATGACATCGGCTCCATCCTGCGCCAGCCGGGCGAAAGCATCCTGCAGCGGCACGCCGTCTTGGGTAACACCGGTTCCCTCGGTGGCAAACTGGCAAATCACAGGAAGCTGGCTGAGGCTGCGAATGATTTTCAGTGCGAGCTGCAGCTCTTCCAGATCATAAAAGGTTTCCAGCAGCAAGCCGTCCACCGGTGAGTCCAGCAAGAAGCCGATCTGTTCTGTCAGGGCACTTTCCACTTCAGAAGTGCGTACATTTTTACGCTTGCCTGCACGTATGGAGCCAATTGCGCCGACAACATAGGCTTCTTCGCCCACCGCTTTGCGGGCGAGTGCCACACCTGCCCGGTTTATGGCTTCTACTTCACCTTCAAGCCCGTATTTGGACAGCTTCTCGCGGTTTGCGGAGAAGGTATTGGTCTCAATCAAACGGGCGCCCGCCTCAAAGTAACGACGGTGCACCCCTTCTACGGTTTCGGCATGAATCAAATTTAATTCTTCAAATGATATGCTCACGGGAAATCCCATCTGATACAAATAAGTCCCCATCGCGCCGTCTCCGGTCAAAATGGTCTGTTTCAGCGCTGCGCGAAGATCCATTTTCATGTGTTTCCCCACCTACATCTATATTTACAAGCTTCCTTTGAAAACCTCAGCTGCCGGACCCGTCATATAGACATGGTTGTCGGCTTCGTTCCATTCTATGAAAAGGTCGCCGCCCTTGAGAGAAACAGTGGCTTTACGCTCCGTATAGCCGTTCAAAACCGACGAAACGAGCGTGGCGCAAGCTCCAGTACCGCAAGCCAGCGTAGGTCCCGCTCCTCTTTCCCATACCCGCATATCCGTGAAGTCACGGCTTTTGACGGTGACGAATTCCACGTTGATTTTTTTCGGAAACATGGGATGATTTTCCAGTTTGGGCCCCCAGGCGGCCAGGTCAAAATTCACGGCATCCTCCACATAAATCACACAGTGGGGATTCCCCATGGAGACAGCGGTAAAACGGAATTGCTGCCCATCGACTTCGATCGGATAATCAATGACCGGGTTGCGGTCAATCGTGGTAGGGACCTGCAGTCCTTGAAGAACAGGCTCTCCCATATCAACACGCACGGTTGCCACTTTGCCGTCCTGAATATGCAGTTGTACTTTTTGCACTCCCGCACCTATGGTTTCGATCGTGATTTCTGTTTTATCAATCATGCCGTGATCATATACGTATTTGGAAACACAGCGAATCGCATTGCCGCATTGCTCGGCTTCGGACCCGTCCGAATTGATGATGCGCATCATATAATCCGCTTGCTCGGAAGGAAGAATGAACACCAAACCGTCTGCGCCAATCCCGAAATATCGGTTGCACAGCTCGATGGCTGTTTGATCAACTCCCGCAGGCAGCGTTGTTTCTCCGCTTACAATAATAAAATCATTGCCTAATCCATGCATTTTTGTGAAATTCATAAGTTCCTTAATCTCCTTATCTAAAAATGGCTTTACCCATTATCATAACGCATAAACAAGAGAAAGAGTAGTAAAAAAAGAAGCAGCTGTTTAAAATGGACGCCGATACTCAAAGAGAGTCTCAAAATTTGTTTAAAAGCATTTCGAGTTTAATTGGAAGAATGTTTTTCATTCTTCCAATTAACAAGAAAAAGAAAGCCGACGCTGGAAAGATGTTTTTCATCCTTCCAGCGTCCGTTCATGGCACAATGTGCCACTTTTTACCTCTGGATGAATGATTTTCATTCTTCCAGTAAACGAGAAAAAGAAAACCGGCGCTGGAAAGATGTTTTTCATCCTTCCAGCGTCCGGTCATGTCAATCCTGCGCCTGCTTAAGGCGAACGATTCCGTTTTGTTCCCTTGCTCTATTATCTGGCAACTGTCCTTGAACTGTACCGAGCGGCTCTTCCCTTGGACGGCTTCTGAAGCACACTGCCGATGCCCATCAGGAAAGTGGGGATGCCGGCTGCGATCAGAACCAGGATCCATTCCTGCCAGCCCAGCGGAACTGTTTTGAAGATCGGTTGAAGCTGCTCGACATACATGACGCCAAGCATGAGCACCAGAGACGAGAGCACGGCCAGAACAAGATACTTATTTTGCACAGGATTGCGGTGGAAAATGGAGCGTGAGCTGCGGCAATCAAACACATGAATGAGCTGGGCCATGACGAGTGTGGCAAAAGCAACGCTTTGCGCCTTCAATAATTGGTCCGCATCGCTCGGATTCAAACGGAGAATCAGCCAAAAGGCGCCTAATGTGCATATACCGATGAGGATACCGCGGCTGATAATTTTCCAGCCCAGACGCCGGGCAAAAATATTTTCTTTCGCCGAGCGGGGGCGATGCTGCATCAAATCCTTCTCAGCCTGATCAACCCCAAGCGCCATTGCAGGTAAGCCGTCCGTGACCAAATTGACCCACAGAATTTGAATCGGTACAAGCGGGAGCGGGAGTCCAGCCATCATGGCAATGAACATGGTCAGGATCTCTCCCACATTGGAAGCGAGCAAATAGCGGATAAATTTACGAATGTTTTCGTAAATCCCTCGCCCTTCTTCGATGGCAGCGACGATGGTGGCAAAATTATCATCGCTGAGAATCAGCGAAGATGCTTCTTTGGTCACATCGGTTCCGGTTATCCCCATCGCGATGCCAATATCTGCTGCTTTAATCGCGGGAGCATCATTGACGCCGTCCCCGGTCATCGCTACAACATGCCCTTTTCGCTGCAGGGATTTCACGATCCTCAGCTTATGCTCAGGGGATACGCGTGCAAATACATAGGTTTCGTCAACCTTGGCATCCAGCTCATCGTCCGTAATCAGGGATAGCTGCTGCCCGCTTAAGCTGATTCCGTTTCCGGGGATCATGCCGAGCTGTTTGGCGATCGCTTCTGCCGTTGTCTGATGATCCCCCGTGATCATGACGGTTTTGATGCCTGCTTTGCGGCACTTGCTTATGGCTTCACGAACCTCTTTGCGCGGCGGGTCAATCATGCCGGTGAGGCCAACAAACACGAGTCCATGCTCGACATCCGCATCGTCGTCCAGACGATCAGTTGACTTGATCTCACGGTAAGCCAGCCCCAATACACGAAGCGCATTCTTCGCCATGCCTTCATTCGCAGCCATCACCTTGTGTTTCAGAGTTGGCGTGAAGGGAATGACCTTGCCGTCCCATAGCATATAGCTGCAGTGCTGGAGAAGTACATCCGGCGCGCCTTTCGTACAAAGCATCCGGCCGCCGGGATGAGAGATCAGCACGGACATCCGCTTGCGTTCCGAATCAAACGGAAATTCCTTAACGCGTTTATACTGATTGGATAAAGAATCTGCTGTCATTCCCATTTTAGCGGCAAGCACGACTAATGCGCCCTCGGTCGGGTCTCCTTTTATCGTCCAGACCGCTTCAGCTTCCTCATCTTTGTTCTTTTTTCGCTTGGTTTCCTGCTTCTCTTCCTGCAGCGTGGCATTGTTGCAAAGCACAGAAACCTCCAGCAGCTTGCTTAGCATCGAATTTTTGCGGGTATCGACGTTCAAGCCTTCTTGCTTGATTTCGCCGAACGGCTCATAGCCGTCACCGGATACCTCCATCAGCTCGCCGCCTACCCAAAGATGGGTAACGGTCATTTTATTTTGCGTCAATGTGCCCGTCTTGTCCGAGCAAATGACAGATGCGCAGCCAAGTGTCTCTACCGATGGGAGCTTGCGCACAATCGCTTTTCGTTTAATCATCCTCTGAACTCCGAGAGCCAGCGCGATCGTAACAATAGCGGGCAATCCCTCCGGGATCGCGGCTACGGCTAAGCTGACTCCGGCAAGGAACATGGCATAAGGCGGCTGCCCATGGAGGATTCCCGCAATCACAACAAGAACCGTGAGCGCGATGGCCACAATGATCAATATTTTGCCCAGCTGCTCAAGCCGATGCTGCAGCGGAGTCTCCATCGATTCCGTTTGCTCGATCAAATCGGCGATTTTTCCCATCTCCGTATTCATTCCAGTTCGAACGACGACCGCTTTTGCAGTTCCTCTGACGATCATGGTTCCCATAAAACCGAGATTGGATTGATCACCGAGCGGAAGCTCAGCGGGCGACAAGACTTCAATCTTTTTGGCAACTGGAATGGATTCACCGGTAAGGGCCGATTCCTCCACATACACCCCATTAGCTTCCAGCAGCCTTAAATCCGCCGGAATTCGGTCCCCGCTTTCCAAATAAACGATGTCGCCTGCCACCAAATTTTTGGCCGGCAGCTGATGGACTCCACCATCTCTGAGCACCTTGGCATGGGGCGCAGATAGCTCTCTAAGCGCTCGAAGCGAGCGTTCAGCCCGAAACTCCTGCATAAAACCAAGGATGCCGTTCATGACAATAATGGCAATGATCGTTATGGCATCGAGATATTCACCCAATAATCCTGAAATAAGGGTGGCTCCAAGCAGAACCAGCACCATGAAATCTTTAAATTGGTTCAAAAAGATCGCAATCGGGGAGACGCGCTTCCCTTCGGTAAGCTCATTTAGTCCTGTTTGTTTTTGGCGGTTCAGGGCTTCCTCCCAGGTCAATCCCTGCTGCTTGTTCACCTGTTGGGATCGCAAAACCTCCTCCGGCGACATTTGGTACCATTCACTCTGACTCATCTGCCCTACTCCCTTCCATCATCCTTTTAATCCGGGGAGTTTGTACTCCGGTTAGCCTCATACGTCGGACAAACACCCACCCCTCACTCAAGCTAAATGTATTCAGACAAGCTGGAAAATATCCCTGGAATCCTTTTGGCGGAACTCCGTGCTTAAGTTTTTGTCCGAAGTATGTCATTATAGAGAATAGTGAAAATTGGAGCGGGAGACTTCCACACCGTTTCATGGATAGAATGGAGTTGTTTGGGCATGGCTTTTGACGGACTCGTCCTTCATGCGATTGTGCATGAGCTTCAAGCTTGCATCGGGGGGCGTATTAATAAAATTCATCAACACAGTGAGAATGATATATTGCTGCTTCTTAGAGCCCAGGGCAAAAATGTGAAGCTGCTGCTTTCGGCTAATCCCACGTACCCGCGAATTCACTTGACCGAGCAGCAATTTTTGAATCCGATGGAAGCGCCCATGTTCTGTATGCTGCTTCGCAAACATTGTGAAAATGGTGTCATCGAGCGCGTGGAACAAATCGGCTTGGAGCGTATGGTTCACATTCACATTCGTCAAAGGGATGAGCTGGGAGATGTCAGCACCAAGACGATCATCATTGAAATTATGGGCCGTCACAGCAATATCATCCTGATGGACTCAGCCAGCGGCACGATTCTGGACGGTATTCATCATGTTACGCCGGCCATTAGCTCCTTTCGGGTTATTATGCCGGGCAGCAGCTATACCGCTCCTCCCACTCAGCATAAGATGAACCCTCTCGTGGTGGAAAATGGCGAGCAGTTTCAAGAGATTTTAACAGCTGAACCCAAGCTTTCTTTGGAGGAGGAAATTGAAGCTTCACTTGCGCCGCCGAAGAGCCAGCCGCCTGAAAAGCTGGAGCAGCTCCTTGTGGGGAGATTTAACGGGCTCAGTCCTTTGGCAGCACGAGAAATCGTTTATCGGAGCGGGCAGCCAGGCGATGTCTTGGCTAGCGAGGCAAATTTATCAACGCTTTGGGAGGCATTCTCCCTGGTGATGGGGCAGATTCGAGGGCATCAATATGAGCCTGTCATCGTAGAGGAATTCCACAGCGGGAAAATGTTTTTTGCCATGTTCGCATTAACACATATAGAAGGAGCGGCCGTCTCGTATTCTTCGGCAAGCGAATGCCTGGAGAGCTTTTATGGGGATAAAGCAGAGCGGGATACAGTGAAGCAGCGAGTTTCCGACCTGCTCCGCTTTTTGCAAAATGAAAGAAACAAAAATGTAAAAAAGCTGGAAAAGCTGCAGGAAACTTTGAAGGATGCGAAGGAAGCGGATCAAACCCGTATTTTGGGAGAATTGTTGACAGCCTCCATGCATGCAATCAGCAAAGGCGATAAAGAGCTGGAAACTGTCAATTATTATGATGACAATCAGGCACTGATCCGAATTGCCCTGGATCCTTTGTTAACCCCCTCAGAGAATGCACAGCGTTATTTTAAAAAATATACAAAAATGAAGAACAGCCTGGCCATCGTCGAAGAGCAAATGGAGCAAACGCGCCAGGAAATTGTTTATCTGGGGGGACTTCTTCAGCAGCTCGGAACAGCATCGCTTCAGGATATTCAAGAAATTCGCGACGAGCTTGCCGAGCAAGGCTATTTGAAGGATCGGAGCAAGAAACAGCGCAAAAAGAAAAAGCAGGACAAGCCAGCGCTATCCTGCTTCACATCGAGTGACGGCACTCCTATTTATGTGGGAAAGAACAACACGCAAAATGAATATCTGACCCATCGTGTGGCCTCATCGGGCGATACCTGGCTGCACACAAAGGATATTCCCGGATCCCATGTTGTCATTCGCAGCGACCATTTTTCGGATGAGACACTGCTTGAAGCGGCGCAGCTCGCTGCTTATTTCAGCCAAGCCAAAGCATCCAGCCAAGTTCCGGTGGACTATACCTTGATCAAGCATGTGCACAAACCAAGCGGGGCCAAGCCCGGTTTCGTGATTTATGTGAATCAAAAAACGCTGTTCGTCACACCTGACGAACAGCGGATTAAGCAAATGCAGGTTACGATGAAATGATCAATCCTTGATCTAACCCTGCCAGCATGGCTCTACGGGTTATCCCAACGACGCACCAGGGCTTGAATGTATGCTTTTACTTGATTCTGCAAATCTGGCCGCTCTAGAGCAAGCTCGATGGTTGCTTCTATATATCCGAGTTTATCTCCCACATCATAGCGCTTGGCTTGAACGGGATAGGCCACCATTTGATGACGTCTGTTCAAGATGCGCAGCGCGTCTGTCAATTGAAGCTCTCCGCCCCGGCCAGGCTCAAGCTTCTCCAGAATCGAAAAAATTTCCGGCTCGATGATATATCTGCCGATTACTGCAAGGTTTGATGGAGCAAGTTCGCGCTCGGGCTTCTCCACCAGGTCTGCAATAAATTTAAACGCATCGAGACTGTGTGCAGGTGAAACGATACCATATTTACTCACATCTTCCCAGGCCACTTCTTGAACCGCTATGATGGATGTCTGAGTTTGATCATATATATTCATCATTTGCTTTAGTCCCGGAGGAGTCGATTGTAAAATATCATCGCCCAGCAGAACCGCAAAGGGTTCGTCGCCAATAAATTTGCGGGCGCATAATATCGCATGCCCCAGCCCCAATGGCTGCTTTTGACGAATGTAGTGAACGTCCGCCAGATTGGAAACGGATTTTACGATCTCCAATAGCTCCAGACTGCCCTTCTCCTCCAGCATCATTTCCAGTTCAACTGATTTGTCAAAATGATCCTCAATGGCCCGTTTATTTCGGCCTGTCACGATAATGATATCCTCAATCCCGGAATCGATAGCTTCTTCAACGATATATTGAATTGCTGGCTTATCGACAATGGGCAGCATTTCCTTAGGCTGGGCTTTAGTCGCCGGAAGAAATCGAGTTCCTAGACCGGCAGCCGGAATAATTGCTTTACGTATTGGTTTCATTGAAACTCTCCTCTCTTTGTCTGCAATCTCTTCAATACATCAGTGCTCACCCTGCGCGCACCGATTGGAGCATGAAATACTACGCCCCCACGTTCTCCATGAAAATCGGAGCCCGCCGTAATGAGCAGCCCATGCCGCTCGGCCAGAGCGAGATATCTAGCTTCGTCCGCCGGTGAGTGGTCGGAATGATAAACCTCGATCCCGTCCATTCCGCCGCGGATGATCTGTTCAACTAGTGCATCATCGTGATAGATGCCGGGATGTGCCAGTACTGCGGAACCGCCCGCTTCACGAATCCAGGCCGCAGCTGCAGCCGGTTCAATCCGCGGGGGATTCACATAAGCTTGGCCGCCCTTGCCCAGAAAGCGTTCAAAAGCTTCGCTGATGGAAGCGACATAGCCCTTTTTCATAAGAATTGAAGCCATATGCGGTCTTCCTATGGTATCGCCTTCAGATTTGGTTGCTTCGACTTCTCGAAGCACCTCCTCCATGCTAATGTCCAAGCCGAGCTCCCTTAGTCGCTCCAGCATCATTTCATTGCGCTGATTGCGTGTTTCCCTTAAGGATTCCAGCCGCTTCAAAAACCGCAAATCCCTTATATCGATATAATAACCCAAAACATGAATATCCTGACTTCCAGCAACCGTGCTAATTTCAACGCCTGGAACAATTTCAATGCCCAGCCTGGATCCTTCAGCAATCGCCTCGGCAATACCGGATACGGTGTCATGATCGGTAATGGCAATCGCACTAAGTCCTGCCTCCTTAGCCATTCTCACATTGGCAGCAGGGGTCTGGGTTCCGTCAGATGCAAGTGTATGTGTATGTAAATCAGCTTCGAATATGGACAAATCGAAATCCCCTCTCTCGCGTTAAAGCAGACGGTTTAAATCCTCTTGCCTTAAAAAGGTCATGAAGCTTACTGCTGAGATTGGCAGTAAAGTCGAGCTTAAATAAATAGCATAGAAGCTTCTCTTGAATGAGATATTGGTCAAGGTGATTACTTTAAATAAGCCAAGCGTTACTTCATGTTTAACGGATGACTCCGATAAAATCGAGATGCCAAGACCTGCCTCAACTGCTGATTTAATCGCTCCGGTGCTTCCCAGCTCCATCACAATATTCATGTCTTTGTAATTGATCCCGCTGCGATCAAGCTCTTCCTCCATCACTCTGCGGGTTCCCGAGCCCTGCTCGCGAAGAACAAACGGATAAGGAAGCACTTCCTCCATCAGAACCTGGTCTTTAGCCGCGAGCGGATGATCCGCAGGCACGATGAGCTTAAGCTCATCGCTTAATACAGGCTCCGTATGTACATCAGGATGATGGATCGGTGCTTCCACAAGCCCAAAATTCAATTGATGCCCAAGAACCTCTTCCAGAATCTGTGACGTGTTCATCACCTTCATCGAGACGGAGATATTCGGGTATGCCTTGCTAAAAGGGCCAAGCAGCCGAGGCAGTATATACTCTCCCATGGTCAGGCTTGCTCCAAGCTGAAGCCGGCCTTCGATCATGCGCGTAAACTTGGACATGGCCACATCCGTCTCACGGATCAGGTCAATGCTTTTTTTGGCAAAAGGGATCAAGGTACGCCCGGCTTCGGAGAGCTCGATTTTTTTCGTGCTGCGATGAAACAGCTTGACCCCAAAGTAGTCCTCCAAGGCTTGAACCTGCATGGTTACCGCCGGCTGGGTCATGTGGAGCGATGCGGCAGCAAGAGAAAAGCTTCCTTTTTCCGCAACGGTGTAGAAAATATGTAACTGGTGAAAGTTAAGCGCCATGGTACCCTGCCTTTCCGAGTGGTTTGCCCCTGCAACCTCAATGCATCCATTATATGAAAAAGCAGCGCCCTAGTCCATTCGAGGCAAAAATAAAGAGCAGCAAGGCTTTAGCCCGCATGCTCGGTATTCTCGTTTATCTTCGTTTACGGCTGTTCTTGATCAAGGTCATCCTTCGTGAATGGCGCAGCCATGAATAGTAGGACTTCAGATCACGGAGTTCAATCGTTTCCGACATTTTGCCTAAAAAGGTGACAATAATCATCTTGTGCAGCGGGTTGCCGACAATGTCCGTTTCATTTTCCAAATTGGCGAATTCCGCGACTACCACTAAATCCTCATCAACCAAATAGACATCCTGTTCATTTCTATAGTAAGGTTTCATGTTATCATTTTTTAATTTATCCCAGAGAAAGCCGCAAATTTCTTCGAAAGAGGATGTCTCGCTGGAAATTCGATCCGCCCAACGGATCCGAGCGTGATTGGTAATCACAATATCTGCTACTCTTTTATCGCCAAGAGTCACAAAGAAAGGTTCGTAAGTACTCCATCTGCCCATAATCTTATCCTTCATGATTAACAACCCCCTTCCTATGAAAATGCTACTATGTACCTATATAAAATGACTCTGTCATATTTATTTTACTAGATATCACAAAAAATTTCTATGTTAAAAAAATAATTTCTTCATATTATTTGGTTATTCTGATATTCATTTAAATATGACCTTAATCGAACAAAAAAAACTACGACAGCAAGATTGACTAGCAGGAATTTCCAATCTTTTATCGAAAGTATAAAGGTTAGAATTTATTGTAGGAGATGACCTTAATGCTTGAGAAAAATAGATTGGGTGCTGCGCCCAGAGTTTACTTCAGACCTGAGTTTAAAAAATGTCCGCACTGTGAGTCAAAATTGCGGAGAACCCATACAGCATGGGAGAAAAAGATTGTCACAACAAACGGAATCATCCATGCATGGAGTATGGCTTATGCTTGCAAAAATCTAGATTGTACACATACAGGAGTTGCGTATAAATCTGCTGAAGCTGAGATGCTTAGCATGAAGCATTCCTCATATGGATATGATGTGCTTGCTCTCGTTGGAGAACTGCGCTTTAAGCAGCATCGAACAGTTAAAGAAGTTGCTGATGCGTTGAATGAACGAGGTATTCCAACGAGTGAAAGGCATGCTCAAAATTTGTACGAACGCTATCAGACGTTGCTTTCGGCGAGTTTGGATGATCATGTAAACAAAGTGCTTGCAGAGACTACCGAACAAAATGGCGGCGTCATCTTATCGATGGATGGCGTTCAGCCTGAGAAAGGGAATGAAACTCTATATGTCCTACGCGAAGTATTCAGCGGCACGGTACTCGCTGCACAAAACATGAAGAGCGGAACGGCAGAAGAACTGAAGACACTCATTGAACCCATCCTGAAGCTGGGCTATCCAATTGTAGGTATTGTAAGTGACGGGCAAAAATCCATTCGGCTGGCATTTGAGACCTTGTTACCGGATGTGCCTTACCAATACTGTCAGTACCACTATCTGAAGGACATAGCCAAACCCATTGTCGACGCCGATCGCAAGTTAAAAATGGAACTCAAAAAAAGCATGCGCGGGATTCGGGACATCGAACGAAAAATAGAACAGGCTGAGATCCAAGCATCCGAGACGGAGAAAACGGAACAGCCAGATTCGGAAACTGCTGAAATTACCGAAGCGCAGATTGCCAAGGGATATGTGGCAGCTGTTCGATCCTTGCTCCTAGAAGACGGAGATCCACCATTGGAGCTTCCTGGATTAATGATTTATGAACGTGCACAAGCGATTCAGGCTTCTTTACAAAGATGCTTGAGTAAAAAAAGAGCCTAGTTTGCTTCGAAATATTATCAGAATATTCAACAAAATAGATGAAATGAATCCTGTTTATGAAGCCGTATCGCGGCTAATGAAACCGATGGATTATATCGCCACTATCCTTAGCCCTGGTGAAGATAAAACTAGCGAGACGGTTGAATGGGAGCTATCAATGTTACTGGATTGGGTGAAACAAACCTACACGCTTGAGAGTGACGAACTCATGGTTAACAATTTACTCAACTTTTCCAAAGGGTTTTGGAGAGGTCTATTCACTTGTTATGATCATTATTACATTCCAAGAACGAATAATGACTTGGAGCAATTCTTTCGACAGACGAAGGCTAGTCACCGCCGAATTACAGGACTTCGTAACTGGAACAGCTACATCGTACGCAATGGTGAAATGATCGTATTGGTGAACGATGCGCTTCGTCAAGAGCATGTGATTTCACGACTGCGTTCCGTTTCCTTTAGTCGTTATAAAGCACGGAAAGCACAGTGGGACCAGCGTTTAACCTGTGTCATATTACGTAAAAAGTTTAATCGCAATACCGAAGGCTACCTCAACGACTTAGAGCATAAATGGAATTTATTGAACGGTTAGTTAATTATGCTGTCGTAGAAAAAAAAGCTTCTTCCGAAGCTTCTTCATTGCATCCCAAATTAAAGAGTGAAAGATTTATTTTTGTCCGGACCGTTGCTGCTGTATTCCGTTTTTATCTCATTGCGGTAGGATGGCTCCACTTTTTTTACATAGGGAAGCTTCTGTATATTTCGTATTGTTTCATCCACCTTGCTGGAATAGACATACATGGCTACATAGTGCATTTTCTTGGAAATATAATGTACCGATCCAAAGCGCTCCAGGTTTCTAGCTGCCTTTATGTCGTTTACCCATACAATAATGCCGCTTCTATCCACAATCATGCATGAACCCTCTTTTCCATTTCTTCTTGAATGGAGCGGGCCGGAAGCCGAGGCCCTGAATGATACGCCACGGTTTCCAGCTCGTCAACGCTTAACCGCACTTGGCGCAGCTGCCGCCGGAGCCGCAGCTTCCTCCGCCAGGCAGCGGATTATTGCTTGGCACTTTAATCGTATCGGACACCGCATGGGCGATTGTGGTCGATATGGTAAACAACAAATCATCCAGACGGTCTTCCGCTTCTTTAAACTTGCGGACAGCCTCTATTTGTTCCAGTCTCCCCTGCACTTCATTCACCTGTGCCATTGCCTCGTGATAACTCGGATGGTAATGTCCGAAGCGTTCACATTCCTCGAACAATTCCTTCTTTTTCATAAACAGAGCTTGCAGCTCCTTAACTTCCGCGCTGCTTTCCACGGCTGTCTTCCAATATAAATAATCCGCCACTTCGGCAGAGGATTTGATCATGTCACCCATATCATAGGCGTGCATCAGAACGGCAGACATGTCCAGCATATCAGCTTCGAGAATACTCATTGCTTAGATCCCTACCTTTTATAAAAAATCATTTTTTGAATGCTCTTTTTATCATATCATAAATAGTGAAACAAATCTCACATTTCTCACGGATCATTAATCCCAGGCAAGATCAATTTCATTTCCTTCCAATCATCGGATCGGAGCAGGATATCCTGAGCATTCTCCATCCCTAGCAGCATCCATCCGTTACTGTCTTCTCTTATGCCCTGCGGCATGATTTGGCGTTCTTCGCCTTCCTTGCGAAGCTTCAGATAGCTCTTCCACTCAATCGCTTTACGAATCATATCCTTTCGTGTAGAACCATGATATTCTCTGAATTCCTTGAGCCAAAGCGGCGGAATATCCTGCAAATGGGGATACATGGGATCCATGTCCGCGAAGCTTGGCGCCAGCTCATATACGGGAGTCAAGGGATCGAGGGGAAACCACCCTTTTCTTTGGCCTGACTCCGGGTCGGGAGGAACATGAGAGCCAAATTGGGGAGGATTGAACAATTGGGGATAATAACCCAATTGCTGCAGATGCTTGTGAAATTGCGATGACAATTCTTTCTTCACGATAAAATCCAATTCCCCAATTCGTGAGAGGATATATGGATGGCAGGACTCGCTGGTATGGATGACATCTGCTATCTCAAGCGTGCTTACACGAAGCAGTGTCACTTCGACAAAATGCAGCTTGCCAAACTGCTTATCCCATTCCATAAGTGCCTGTTCCAAGCCGGAAGGTATTTGGCCGGTTGCATGCGAGGCAAGAAACTGAACGATTTCCTGACCACTCTTTCCCGATTCCAAACCTCTGTAGAAGGTTTCCCTCGTAATTCGGTAGATACGCATATCCGTCGATCTAACGGGATCCGCGAACAGTGAAACCTCCCATTCCACAAGAGTCGATACGGTTGGGGGAAGCAGCAGCTCGAAATCCGGCTGCACATAAAAGTCATCGGCATTCTGATGCTGCTCAGGTTCATAGGTCTCAGCAGACAACCAGTGATCGATAAGCCAATGAAACCACACGACTCCTTGCTCATCCACCCCGGCCTCGAGCCAGCGAAAAGCATGTAAGGGCAAAAGCCATTGCCGCAGCAAATCTTCTTCATGTTTCGCAAATGACCAAGCAGATTCCAGGACGACATGTCGATCATACCAACGAGAAATTTCCTTCAGCGTATACCATCTCTCTTTTGGCATACCTTCAAGCACAGCCGTACTATGCTGCAGCCATAGCGGAGCCGCGATATGCAGATCCTTCCAAAAATCATAAAGTTTGGACTGCTGCTGTTCAAAGGTGAGCTCTAGCCATTGCCGCCAGTTGTCGGTATGAACCACAAGACAATCGGCATTATTGCGCAATAAACCAAGACGTAATGCAAAATCCAACAACAGCTCCAAGCCGAATTCCGAAGATCCGGACTTTATGTTTGCGAAGTTAGTCAGGTTCCATGGGCTGTCCAGTAAATGAAGGAGCGTTTTTAGCTTTTGCATAAGATTCTTTGGCAGATTCCCTTTTGCAGTCAATTGGAGATCATGGAAGGCTGCATAGGTGACTAATGCAAACAGATCTTGAGCAGCTCCTCTTGAACCTGCCGAGCTGGCTTCAAACGCAGCCAATGACGGCACCTGATCTTCGGGCTTGTGATCCGGCTCTTCAAGCAGCAGCCTTTGCCAAATCGCAAAGCCTTCAAACGGTAAAGCAAACAGAAGCTCTCCCCATGATTTGCGAAAAGTCAAAATGATTCCGTATTTGCGGATGCCTGCCAGAGCGACCTTGACATCGGCTCCTGATCTTGAAGACGCCGCATGCTTCTCCAGCATCTCAAGCGTGAACATCGAACAGCCCAGCCTTCTCACAATCAGCTGTAAAATCCAGCATTCCCGCTCGCTGAGCATGAGGCGCAGTCTGGCCATGGCTTCCCTGGAAGTCAAAAGATCTGCGTAGTCCCCGCCCTCCTGGGATGTCGGGAGCCAGGTTTGCTTATCAAAGTGATGTCTCATGGATTCGGACATTTTAGAGAATGCCTGCTTGTAGTTCATGATGTTCGTGATGTTCACCTGCTTCCTGCAAAAAACTTTCCCAGTCTATAACCTCGTACTTATACCCCTGTTCCACAAGAAAAAGCTGTCGTTTTACAGCAAATTCCTGTTCCTTGGTATCCTGGCTGGTGATCGAATAAAAGACAGCTTGATTCGTCCCAGCCTTCGGCCTCAGAATGCGTCCAAGACGCTGCGCCTCTTCTTGCCTTGATCCATAGCTGCCGGAAACTTGAATCGCGACCGCAGCATCGGGAAGGTCCACGGCAAAGTTAGCTACCTTGGATACGATAAGCAGGGGGATTTCCCGCATTCTAAACAAGTTGAACCAATGCTCACGCTCATTTTGCGACATTTCACCACTGATCATGGGAGCTCCTGTTTGAGTGGATATCAGACGCAACTGGTCCAAATATTGGCCGATAATTAAGATTTGTTCATGCCTATGGCACTTTACAAGCTCGTCAATCACATCAAGCTTGTAAGGATTTTCCCCGGCAATTCTGAATTTGTGCTTGCTGTCGGCAAAGCCGTACTCCTCTCGAAGAGCAGATCTCAATGGGACGCGGATTTCTTTGCAAGACACTTCAGCCAGCCAGCCTTTCCCCTCAAGATCCTTCCAAGGAATCTCAAATCGTTTAGGCCCGATTAGCGAGAATACGTCTTCCTCATGACCGTCTTCACGAATTAATGTGGCCGTTAGACCTAAACGCCTTGTAGCTTGAATTTCCGCTGTCATCCTGAATACGGGAGCGGGAAGCAGATGAACCTCGTCATAGATTAACAAGCCCCAATCCCTTTCCCCAAAAAGATGCATATGAGTAAACGCTCCGCCCTTGCTTGAACGGTGAGTCAATATTTGATAAGTGGCTATCGTCACGGGGGAAACCTGTTTGCGTGTGCCGTTATATTCCCCGACATTTTCTTCGGTTAAAGAAGTTTTCTCCAATAGCTCCCGCTTCCATTGCCGTATGGATGTAACATTCGTCGTAAGAATCAAGGTTGCGCACTGTAATTTCACCATGGCTGCGATGCCAACGATCGTTTTTCCTGACCCGCAAGGCAGCACAACTACCCCGCTTCCGCCTTCCTCGCCAAGATCAAACGCGTCCACAGCTTCGGCTTGATAATCACGAAGTTTAAATAGAGGGTCTATGGCCAAATGCTCGCATGGCCGGTACCCTGCCCTGTCATCCACCGGAAAGCCTAATTTCATGAGCTCTTGTTTGAGCAAACCCCTGTATGCAAGCGGTACAGAAACTGCACGTTCACCTCTCGTTTGGCCCAGGTAGCCGTGCACGGTTTCTAGCTCTATCAATTCTTTCAATACCACGGTGTCTTCGCTCACGAGAATTAGTTCTTCGCCTACTTTGTGCAGCCTGAGCAAACCAAACCGCTTCATATACTTGCGAATACCGCTTTGTACAGCAAATGGAAGTCCAAATTTAGCGTTGCTCCCGAGAAAAGAATTGATTTCTTCTATCCTCATTCCCGAGTAAGCAGCATTCCACAAGGATAGCGGCGTGATGCGATACATATGGAGAGGCTCCGGGCTTTTGATCAATTCCGCAAAGCGCGACAAGACGGAGCGCACTTGCTCAAATTCGGGATGATGTGCCTCAAGCAGCAAAGTGAAATCGCTTTGTACAATCAGAGGCCGGTTCGAATCTATCGTCACTGGAGCTCCTCCTTAGAGTTTTTTTTAGCAAAACTGACTTCGTAAGCATAATCTTAGATTTTGCTTTAGCAAAACTGACTTCGTAAGAATAATCTTTGTCGTTGTGGCTATTCACTTAGTATGAAAATAAAGCCAATGATTTAAACATCGACATGAAGAGAAGCCAATATGCGTTCAAGCTGGAGATCATAAAAAGGAGCAGCCCCTAAGGTCTGTAAGACCTTAGGGGCTGCTCCTTTTTGTTAATATGATGGGCAACATCTATTCCAATCGAAGCGCCTGCTTCTGAGCAACCAAACAGAGCTCTGCCGCTTTAAACGCATGCTCCTGCGTCATGGCATGCTCAGTCCGGTTCAAGCAGTCCAGAATCAGCTTGCCAAAGAATGGGAAACCGACTTTACCCGCCAGGCTGAAATGCTGTTCTCCCTGTCCATTCACCAGGTACAGCTGGTCTCCTTGTCCATCCCGGGCAATATCGATATATTTGCGCAGCTCAATATATCCTTCCGTCCCAAGAATAAGAGTCCTCCCATCGCCCCAGGTTCCAAGACCGCTGGGGGTCAGCCAATCCACACGGGAATATCCGGTCGCCCCATTATCTCCAACTAAGGTTACATCCCCAAAGTCTTCAAGTTCAGGGTACGTCTTATTGTTATAATTGGCTACCTTGCTGCTGATAACGCGGGCATCCTTACAGCCTGCGAAATAAAGAAATTGCTCAATTTGATGGCTGCCGATATCGCAAAGTATGCCGCCATACTGATCAAATTTGAAAAACCAATCGGGACGCGAAGCGGCATTCAGCCTATGAGGTCCCAGGCCGATTACTTGTACAACCCGGCCAATCGCATTTTCCTCAATAAGCTCTCCGGCAAACACTGCGCTTTCCACATGAAGCCGCTCGCTGTAATAGACCGAATATTTCTGTCCGGTTTGCGCCGTTTTTTCTTTAGCCTGAGCAAGCTGCTCCAAAGTTGTGAACGGCGCTTTGTCTGTAAAATAATCTTTACCATGGTCCATGGCTCTCATCCCAAGGCTGAAGCGCTCCGAAGGAATAGCCGCCCCTGCAATGAGTCGAACCTCCGGATCGCGTAAAATTTCCTCTTCCGAAGAAGCAGCCCGAACCGTTGGATACGCTCGGCAAAACGCTTCTATCTTTGCCGGGTCAGGGTCATATACCCATTTCAAGTCAGCCCCGGCTTCCCGAAGTCCATTGCACATGCCATAAATATGGCCGTGGTCCAATGCGATTGCAGCAAAGGTAAATCCACCTTTATCAACCACAGGATTGGGCTTTCCCTTTGGCGCATAATTCATTCCATCTGCTTTCGACATATAATATCTCCCTCTCTGCATGAATGCGATTAGTGCGTGTTTTTAACATCCAGCGTGAGATACTCGCCTGCATGTTTCTCCGAGTTCGATTGTTTGATGCGTTCTTGCAGGTGATGATAAAATAAATCCTCGTCAATCGGCAAATCCACCCAATTGTCTGTCCACGTGGACAGCAGCATTGCGTTTGAGAGCATCAAGCCTTTAATCCCCTCATCACCAGGAGCTACAAGCGGAACTTGGCGCAAAATATGATCGACCCAATTTTGGGTAATGCCTTTGTGGCCTTGCTCTTGACCGACAACGGGAATGTCGCATTTCCAGGATTCCGGTTCGCCAAAGCCGCCTTTGAAGGTGCGATTAAACTCGCTTTCCGACACACGAAGCCGCCAGAAGGTCAGCTTCCCATCCTCGATGACGATTTTGCCGCGATCCCCGGCCAGCTCAAACCGATTCGTTCCCGGCGCTTCACCCGTGGTCGTGACGAATAGACCGGTCGCCCCGTTCTCATACTCGGCAAAGGCGGTCACATCATCCTCAACCTCAATGTTCCGATGCTTGCCAAAATAACAAAACGCGCGGATACGCTTCGGCATCATCTCGGTTGTCCACTGCCAAAGATCCAGCTGATGGGGATCCTGATTGATCAGAACACCCCCGCCTTCTCCTGCCCAGGTCGCCCGCCAGCCGCCCGAATCGTAATAGCTCTGGGAGCGGTACCAATTCGTAATAATCCAGTTGGTTCTGCGGATCTCTCCAAGCTCGCCCGAGGCAACCAGATCCTTGAGCTTGCGATAAAGCGGATTGGTCCTTTGATTATACATCATACTGAACGCTTTTCCTGACTCGGCAGCTGCCTCGTTCATGAGTCGGACCTGCTTGGTGTAAACTCCCGCCGGTTTCTCACTAAGAACATGAAGTCCATGCCGGAATGCCATCATGGCAAGTTCAGGGTGATTATAGTGAGGAGTTGCGATTATGACTCCGTCGATCAAGCCAGAGGAAAAAAAATCTTCAAATTGCTCGAAAAGTGCGACTCCCCCACCAAGATTATTTTTAGCCCATTCCAGGCGTTCCGGACGGTTCTCGCAAATAGCGGTTAACTCTGCTCCTTTCACTTCCTGATTGATCAAGTACCTGGCATGGGCTGTTCCCATATTGCCAAGACCAATAATGCCGATACGTATCTTGTCCATAGTCCCCTCCATCTATTAGGCTGATGTTTAATATAAGTACTAGTATAACAAATCAAATTTACAACATCTTGGTGTGGATTGACACTTTTCTTGCAATTATTGACCACAAAAAATCCGATTCCCCAAGGAATCGGATCGTTACATATTTAACTGCATTAATGAAGCTGAGAGGCCGGACGATCTTCAGAAATTTGACTTAGAGCTTGTCCTGCCTCGTCTTCAAATTTATCTCTGACAGCCAGATCGCCGATGGCCACAATGCCTACCAATTCCCCTTTTTCCACTACAGGAAGCCGTCGAATCTGCTGCTTAGCCATCAATTTTGCAGCTTCATCAATTGTTGTGCTCCCATCAATCGATTGAACCTCGTCCGACATCACTTGCTTGACTGCTGCAGATCCTTCTCTTTTTTCCGCCAAGCCGCGAATAACCAAATCTCTATCGGTAACGACTCCGATCAGCTTCTTACCTTCCACAACCGGTATGAAACCTATATCATGCTCCTTCATTTTGATCGCGATTTCATATACATTGTCTTGCAAGGTTACGGTGACGCAATCTTTTTCCATGATCTCACTGACGGTTTTACCTGCCATTGCTCATTGCCTCCTTCAAAGTAAGAAATAAACAAATCCTTGAAATGCAGTCGATTTGCTCCAATCTTATATTCTCCGAGAAGGAAATAAATATTCATCCCATGAAATCTGCTGCCATCGACAGAAGGAGCTTCCCAGCTTGCAGCATCGATCTCTCATCGATATCGAAACGGGGATGATGGTGCGGAAAAACAATTCCGGCTTCTGCATTGCCTGCGCCGACAAACATGAAACAACCGGGTTTATGCTGCAAGTAATAGGAGAAATCCTCACCAGCCATAAGCAGCGGAGACGTATGAACATGTGCTTCACCGAAAACAGCCGCTGCTACCCTCTGAAATCGCTTTGCTTCATTAACGTCATTAATTACCGGGGGATAGCCGAACTTATATTGCAGTTCACACTCAGCGCCAAACATTTCACAGGTTGAAGCCGTGATTTGCTCAATTCGCTTTTTAACATCTTGCTGCAGCAAGGGATCGAATGTGCGTACAGTCCCGCTCAGTTCGCATGTTTCTGCAATTACATTGAACGCGTTGCCCGCGTGAATGGAGCCCACACTGACCACACAGGGTTCAGTCGGATCCACTTGTCGACTCACAATCGATTGTAAATTCACGACAAGGTGCGCTCCGACCGTTACACTGTCTACCGTCTGATGAGGCAAGCCGCCATGTCCGCCTTTCCCTTTTATCCGAATGACGAATTCGTCAGGGGCCGCCATAACGGGGCCTTCCTTGCAATAAACGTGGCCTACCGGGAATGGAGTCCACAAATGCACGCCGTAAACCGCGTCGACCCCGTCTAACGCTCCATCAGCGATCATCGACTTCGCGCCGCCCGGTGAGATCTCTTCAGCGTGTTGAAATAAGAAGACCAGGCTGCCGTTTATCGTATCCCGATGCTTGCCGGCAATCTTGGCGATCCCAAGCAGTGTTGACGTATGGGCATCATGTCCGCATGCATGCATGACTCCCGCTTTCTTCGACGTATATTCGCACAGCTTTTCATCTTGAATCGGTAAAGCGTCTATATCTGCCCGAAGCGCTACAACTGGTCCAGGATGGTTTCCTTTAAGATATCCGACCAGACCATGGCCGCCAACATTCGTTCTTACTTCAATGCCCCAGCTTGTTAAATGGTCCGCAATGAACGCGGCCGTTCGCTCCTCTTGGAAGGAAAGCTCAGGATGCTGATGCAGGTATCTTCTCCAGCCGACCATTTCCTCAAAAATCTCGTCCAATTCCGTTCCCCATTGCCTCATTAGGCTCATTCCTCCGATTTGTATGCCATTCCTTATTGTCTTTAAAGCTTATTTTAACAAATATCACCGCTTCTATCATCTAAAAGTGCCATCAAATATTAGAAATTACAGCTTGCAATCGACTTGCGCTGTGTCCATAAACATACTATCATGAATGAAGAATGTATATGTATATTGGAGGCGTTAATCCGTGATTATTGAAACCAGCAGCTTAAAAGGCTTAAAAAGCGATCTCGCTCATCTTGATGAAGTGACAACACAGCTTGGCTTCGTGCGCTGGCAGTGGGAATACTACCGCGCTACATATGACTTGAAAATTGAAGATACAGCAAACCAGGCCGATTATTTTCTTCGTATAAACGCAAGAGTGGAGTCCGGCAAGCTGGAGTCCCCTTACGCCGTCCTATACCTGGAAGATGCCTATATTGGAGTAGCCACTTTTCCGCACGGTCTTGATTACGAATCTCCGATTCCTGAAGCTATCCGCAAAATAGCTGATCAAAAAATAGCCCAGCTGCATCAATTATTGTCCGAGTAATGGGTAAGCGATGACGTCCGCCCGCAAAGGAACGCCGGACTTCCTGCTCCTATTCTTGACGTTTCTGCTGGTGTGCTTTGGCCTGGCTATGGTCTTCAGCGCCAGCTCGATGACAAGCGCAACCAGCGCAATTACCGGCGGAGACCCCTGGTACTTTACAAAGAGACAAGTGGTCTCCGTGCTGATCGGAATGGTTTGCATGCTGTTTTGCATGAACATACATTACTCGCTGCTGAAAAAATGGGTCATTCCGTTTTTTTTGGTCATCCTGATCCTGTTGATCCTTGTGCCCTTTATCGGGTTCAAAATGAATGGTGCAAGAAGCTGGTTCCGTCTTGGACCCCTATCCCTTCAACCCGCGGAATTTGCCAAGCTTGGAATCTTGTTGTACCTGGCGTCTTTGATCAGCAATAAAGACGAGAAGTTTCGGAATTTCAAAAAAGGGCTGCTGCCCGCTCTTAGTGTGGTAGGCATGGTTGCCATGCTGATCATGCTTCAGCCGGATCTAGGGTCCTGCATGATTGTATTGTTTTGTGCAGCAACCGTAATCTTGGCAGGCGGCTCTAACCTGAAGCACCTCTTCTTTCTCGGGACAGGCCTCGGGGTTATTGCCACACTGGGAATAAGCTTGTTTCTGGCTACTGTCAAACCTGGTGATGCCGGCTATTATCGAGTCCAGCGTCTTACCAGTTTTATGCATCCGATGGACTCTCGCCTTGATGAAGGCTATCAGGTCGTGCAATCTTTGTTTGCGTTTGGACATGGCGGCATCGCAGGAGCAGGGTTTGGACAAGGTATCCAGAAGCTTCATTACTTGCCTGAAGCCCAAACCGATTTTATATTTGCCATAATAGGAGAAGAGCTGGGTTTTATCGGCATTTCCTTATTGATATTCATTTACTTGCTGCTTATCTGGCGAGGCATTTTAATTTCTGTTCGGTGTAATGATACCTTCGGCACCTTATTGGGTGTTGGCATCACGGGGATGATAGGTTTTCAGGCATTGATCAATATCGGTGGAGTTACGAGTGCGATTCCTCTTACAGGTGTCACCCTTCCCTTTATCAGCTACGGAGGCTCATCCATGATGGTCACCTTGATCAGTATGGGCATTCTCCTCGGAATCTCACGAGAACAGAACCGTCATGTTGAAAAAACCGGCAAAAAAACCTAATCTGGAGAGATTAGGTTCTTTGCAAAGTATGTAGGTTTATTTTACCCGATGCGGATCTTCAATCTCATCTTCCCGAAAGGCTACACCTTCAACTTTCACATTCACTTCGACAACGGTTAATCCCGTCATGTTTTCTACAGCTTCCTTTACATTTTCCTGAAGCTCTCGGCACACAACCTGAATTCGTGATCCATAATTCACAATCACCCTGAGATCGATTGCAGCCTGCACTTGGCCGACTTCTACAGAAACGCCTCTTTGTACGTTTTTGCCGCTCAGTCTTTTGGCTAATCCTTCGGAAATGCCGCCTGACATCGCTGCAATACCGGGAGTTTCAAGCGCTGCAAGTCCCGCAATGGTGGAAACCACATCATCGGAAATTCGGATAAGTCCGTTTTGAATGTCTTCGGACACAAGGATCACTCCCCTAACAGTATAGGTATATTGTAATTAGTTATTCTAGTTAAAGCAACACAGGGCCAATGATAAAAATATTCATAGATGATTAAAAATGATATGATGCTAATAGCATCTCTCTCAAATATCAGCAAAGAACGGAGTCATAACTTGAATAAAAGAATCTTTGTAAAATTGCTGACCTCATTCATGGTTTTCATCATTTTCATCTATGCCGTCATGAATGATAAAGTAAAACATAGCGAAGGATATCATTTCAATAACCATGTAGCCGTCCTGGAATACCACCACATCGATCCTGAAGCGTCCGAATATACGATCACTCCGGAAGCTTTTAAACAGCAAATGCAAGCTTTGCAAGCCAATCATTATAAAGTGATCACCATGCCGGATTTTATCGAATTCCTAAAGGGTCGCAAAGCCGTTCCGCCGGATGCGGTTGTCCTTACTTTTGACGATGGCTATGAATCTTTTTATCATTACGCCTATCCCATACTGAAAGAGCTTCATATGACAGCCACGAATTTCATGATCGTCAATGCTTTGGAGACGAATCCGGGGATTGCTTTTTTAGCATGGAATCAAATTGAAGAAATGAACAAACAAGGCTTCAGCTTCTATTCACACTCCTTTAATTCACATGATACCGCAGCAGGCGCCAATGGCAAGCAGGTCGGTCTTCTGACAGACCCGATTTACATTGAGGAAAAGAAACGGCTAGAAACTCCAGATGAATATGCGCAAAGGGTTAAAGCCGATCTCTCAAAAGCAAACCAAATGATTCAAAGCAAGCTGGGACCTCAAGAAAACTTATTATGCTTTCCTCATGGCCGTTATAACCAAAACCTGATCACTCTGGGCAACGAAGTGGGAATTCAATATTTCTTTACTGGAATTGACGGGTTGAATTCACCTGGAACCAAGCTGATCAAACGGATCAATGCCGGACTGCCCTATGTGACTGCGAATAAGCTGATCCAAAAGCTAAACGATGAAACAACCGTCTTCGGGACATCGAAAATTTTTATAAAAAATCTCATAACGAGCTGGAGGAACACCGAAGGATATTAAGCTAAAATCGATACAAGGATTCAGAATTTACATTGCGGTTAATTATATGTATATTGAAATAAGTTTAAAAAGCTTGTGAAATTGCTGTTCTTTCGGAGGGTCCATCGTTGAGAGGGAAATTGTTTAATATCGGTTTAGTCACCAGCTTTATTCTCAGTGGCCTGGCGCATTACACACATCTAAGCACTACTCTTCAATTTGCGATTTCTTGCATAGCGATTGTTTTTGTGGCCGGTTTTCTTGGGAAAGCTACGGAGAGCGTGGCTCATTATGCCGGAGAGCGAATGGGAGGGTTCTTGAATGCCACATTCGGCAATGCGGCGGAGCTGATCATCGCGATTTTCCTGGTCAAAGACGGTTTATTCGAGATTGTCAAAGCCAGCCTAACCGGTGCCATTATCGGAAACCTGCTGTTGGTGCTAGGTTTAAGCTTGTTCGCGGGAGGACTGAAATTTAAAGAACAGCATTTCAATAAGAAGCTTGCTTCCCATAACGCTTCACTGATGCTGCTCGCTATCATTGCCCTGTTCATTCCTGCAATTTTTGCCCGAAGCCTGACAAGAATTGAAATAACTACTACCAGTTTAATCGTGGCCTGCGTGCTCATTGCCGCTTATCTGCTGTGGCTGTTATTTTCAATGGTTACCCACAAAAGTGTCCTTGCCGATGAGGTTGTCGAGCATGGCGAGCCGGCTTGGTCCAAACGGACTTCGATCCTGTTTCTGGTGCTTTCTACAGCCATGGTCGGTTTCACCAGCGAATGGCTCGTTGGCACCTTGGAGGAAGTCACCCATAAATTCGGACTGTCCGAATTGTTTGTTGGAGCCTTCTTGATTGCCATTATAGGCAATGCTGCCGAGCATAGCGCAGCCGTCATGATGGCTATGAAAAACAAGGTAGGCGCAGCCGTTGAAATTGCCATCGGCAGTTCCTTGCAGATTGCCTTATTTGTCGCTCCTGTCCTTATTTTGGCCAGTTTCTTCATGGGCAACACCATGGATATCGTTTTCACTACCTATGAGCTGGTTGCTATCGCGGTAGCCGTCATCATCACCCAATCGATCATTCAGGATGGGTCCACTAATTGGTACGAAGGACTGCTGCTCATGATTGTATATGGTGTTTTGGGAGTCGTGTTCTTCCTGGTTTAAAGCAAGTCCCGAGGATAAACGACTACGGCGTCCTAAATGACGATCGCGTTTGTCAAGGTTGATGCGAAGCAAGATAAGATTAGAATAACTTATACTTTCATATCAACGGACAAAAAAAATACCCCTGAGGGGTTATTTTTTTGCGTTTAAAGCCTCATACAGCTGAGCCAAATTGCGTTCAAGCTTGCTCATAATTTCCTTGCCGGCCACCACAGTAATCAGACCTGCACGAATGGCAAAATCGATTTCACGCGATAAGCCGTACATCTGGGTGTCCAGCACTTCTTCGTACAGCGGACATTGACGAGTTGTCAAATTTTCCATCTGAACTTCTATGAGCTTCTCAATTTTATCTGCATCTTCTTGAAGAAGATAATGGGCTTTATGATTTAAATGAAGCAATAGATCAGTTGAAGACATCCATATCCCCCCGTGCGCTAAGTCATCCGTCCTTCTATGCTCTATATTAAGCGAAATCAAAGCAATATACAAGAGAAGGTATTCCCGGTCAGCTCCGGAAATACCTCCTGATAGATGGTTAATCTTCTATTACATTGACGCCCAGGTTATACTTGGCAAACACTTCACTCATAGCTTTCTTGGCTTCATCTGCATCGGGCCCGTGTACGTGAAGATCATAGGTGCTCGAGCTGAGCAGGGTAGTGAATAACCCGAGAATGCTTTTCACATCGATATACTTATTTTCATATTGCAATACGATGGAAGATCTGAACTTGTTAGCGGTTTGGGAAATGTCTACAATTGCAGCGTTATTGGCACTTGGCATCTTGTATTCCTCCATTTTCAATAGTCATCATTTTACATCTCTTATGATAACTTGCAGGTAAATAAAAGTCCAACATAAAATTCCTGCAAAACAGAGTAAAACGCTCATTTTTTATCGTCTTCAGATTTGGACGAGAGCTTCTTTTGGAACCAATGGCCGAGAAAAATCAGCAGTGCAAAAATGAGCAGAAGCAGCAGCAACCGATCCTTATATTTGCGGAAATGAAAAAGATCATGAGCGATCAGCGATTCCAAATAAATAATAGGAAGCTTGCCGATGACGGTCGCCGCTAAAAATGCTCCAAAGCGTGTACCTGTAACGCCAGCAGCCAGATTAATTGCCGATGAAGGGAGAACGGGAATGAACCGACCCAAAAGCACATACAAAAAACCATGGGTCTCCATCCGCTTGCTAAACGGAATTAAAAAAGGAAAGCGCTGCAGCTTGCGAGTCACCCAGGCATGCCCGTAATATCGGGCAGCATAGAAAAAACTGACTGCACTGAGAACGGACGTTATATAATTGACGATAAATCCATCTTTGAATCCGAAAATCGCGACATTCGTTCCTGCGACGACGACGAACGGGATAAATGGGAAAAATGTCTGCAGGAATACCATGAGAACCCCAATGATTTGACCATAAATGCCCAGTGATTTTACATTTTCGGATAATTGATGCATATTGCTGTGAGTCAGCATCACGCCGACTCTTGTAAAAAATAAAAAATAGATTAAACCCGTCAATAGGACGAGCAGGATGGTCCAGGAAAGAACACGCTTGTTTAATAGATTTTTCAAAACCATTCGACCTGCCTTCTCCAACGCTTACTCTTTTGGTTACCTTTCAATCGAGTAAAAACGCACGGTTGACTTCCCACCAGTTTAGAACTTAGCTGGCTATTAGTCAAATAATCTGAGAGGATTATCCCCATTCCTCTCTCCTTTTCAGCTCTTCCAAGCACTTGACAATCCAAAAGGTTTTTTATAAAATTAGTAGTCGAGTACCAACATGATTCATAGTGAAATCACATGTGTTCACCCTCACTGATTTTGCTCCTGCCAAGACAGCGGCTGAACTCTCTTGTCAGGGAATCCAGAGGATTCGTAAGCAAAACCAGACACATGCATTCACATAACCAACCAACTCAATCAACTATATGAGACAAAGAAGGAGTTTTTCCTAACATGGCACGCTATACAGGTCCAAAATTTAAACTAAGCCGTCGTCTTGGCATTTCCCTTGGCGGTTCCGGCAAAGAATTGAAACGTCCTTTCCCTCCAGGCCAGCATGGTCCCGGTCAACGCAAAAAATTGAGCGGCTACGGTGTTCAATTGCAAGAAAAACAAAAACTTCGCCATATGTACGGTTTGGGCGAGAAGCAATTCCGCAACCTGTTCGACAAAGCTTCCAAGCTTCAAGGGATTTCAGGCGAGAACTTCATGGTATTGCTTGAAAGCCGCTTGGACAATCTGATTTACCGTCTGGGATTTGCCAACAGTCGTGCAGGCGCTCGCCAATTGGTAGCACACGGTCACGTATTAGTAAATGGCAAGAAAGTAGATATCCCTTCTTATATCGTTTCTACAGGCGACACTCTTGGCCTGCGTGAAAGAAGCAAAAATCTTTCTTCCATTAAAGAAGCTCTGGCTAACCGCAATTACCTGCCAGCTTACCTGGAATATAATGATTCCGCATTGGAAGGCAAGTATACTCGTCTTCCTGAGCGTTTGGAGCTTCCGCAAGAAATTGACGAGAAGCAAATCGTCGAGTTCTACAGCCGTTAACAAGGATAAACGGCTGCGCCGTTCTAAAAGACGAGCGCGTTTGTCAAGGTTGATGCGAAGCAGGATAAGTTTAGAAAACTTATACTTAATCAACTTACTTAAAACCCTCAAGGATCCGAACTCCCTTGAGGGTTTTTTCTTTGTCAGCTTTTTAATTGTTGAATTGAATCAAGTAATAATTTTTCTTCCCGCGCCGAATGATTAAATAAGCTCCGCCAATTCGTCCCAGATCGGCTGCTCTATTCTCTAAATCATTCAAGCGGTTTCCGTTGATGGTAACAGCTCCGCTTTCGATATCCTTGCGAGCTTGGGTCTTGGAAGAGGCTGCTCCGGCAGCAACCAGCAAATCAATCACGCTGAGCTCATCATTTTCCAAGGTAGTGGAAGGCACATCTTTAAACGCCTCTTCAATTTCAGCTTGGGTAAGCTCTTGAATATTGCCGCTAAAGAGAGCCTGTGTTATGTTCATCGCACTTCGCAAAGCCTCATCTCCATGAACAAGCTTCGTCACCTCGGAGGCAAGAACCCGCTGAGCCTCCCTCTTCTCCGGCTGCAGCTTCACTTCTTGCTCCAATCGGCCAATTTCTTCCTTACTAAGAAAAGTAAAGTATTTTATAAAACGAATCACATCTTGATCGTCCGTGTTCACCCAAAACTGGTAGAACTGGTATGGAGAAGTTTTAGCAGGGTCCAGCCATATGGCGCCGCCCTCTGTCTTGCCGAACTTTTGCCCATCACTCTTCATAACCAACGGCATGGTGATCCCGTAGGCTCTGTTATCGGTTGTCTTGCCGATCAACTCGAGTCCTGCGGTGATATTCCCCCATTGATCGCTCCCGCCAACCTGCAAAGAGCAGTTCTTCGTCTGATTCAGCTGCAGGAAGTCATAAGCTTGCAGGATCATGTAGCTGAATTCCGTGAAGGAAATCCCCTTCGTTATTCTTGAATCGACCGAGTCCTTGGCCAGCATATAGTTGACCGTAAAATTCTTGCCGATATCGCGCAAAAACTCAATCACATTCAAGCTGCCAAGCCAATCGTAATTGTTCACTAATTCTGCAGGATTGGGGAGCCTGTCCGAGAAATCCAGAAACCGGGAAAGCTGATCTTTCAATCGCTGAGACCAAGCGCTTACGGTGTCTGTAGTGTTGAGTGTCCTTTCAGCCGCTTTTCCGCTCGGATCGCCAATGAGGCCTGTTCCGCCACCCACCAAGGCCAGAGGGATATGCCCGGCCAGCTGGAATCTCTTCAGGATCAAAATCGGAAGCAAACTCCCGATATGCAAGCTGTCCGCGGTTGGATCAAATCCTGCATAAAGCACAACCGGTTCCGAATCCAGCTTCTTCTGAAGCCCTTCGCGATTGGTCGTTTGATAAAGCAACCCTCTAAACTCCAAATCCTCCAAAATGTTCATGTTCCAATGCTCCTTTTTTGGCAAAATAAAAAGCCTTCTTATCCACAAAGGGACGAGAAGACTTGACTCGCGGTACCACCCTAATTAAAACGGCTGCACATCAAGCTGTAAAAAAAGCCAAATGCGGGCAAATGCCTGCCGTTTTCACTCGAACTTGGATAACCGGGGATTCCCGGGCCAAAAGCTACTTTCATGAGCGTAACCTCATGAGTTCCCTTCTGCTGCTCCGGACCGTAATTCACTCACATGCAGGTACCGATTCGCACCACCCATCGGCTCTCTGAAAGCATCCACATCCAAGCTACTGCTGATCCTTCATTGCATTTGAATATTGTTTTAAATTTTATATCACGAAATAGCGTTGAATGTCAAACGATAATTGCATGATTTTCTGCGCGGAGTTTCTAAATTTCTCCTCCTGTATGGTATAATGTACCGAGTAAGGAGGATTATGATAACTATGCGCAAATTACTCGCAAAGATGAATCAACCTTGGGTAAGGATATCATTTAAAATTTTTTATCATACTATTAAATGGACTTCTGTCGCAATTCTACTGGCTGCGATCCTTGGAGGGTCGGCAGCATTTGGTTATGTGAGTGCTCTGGTTAAGAATGACCCGATTCGCAGCAATGACTACATACGTCAAACCATGCAGGAAAACGCAGTCACTGGCTTTGCCTATTTTAAAGACGACAGTGTGATCGGCCAGCTTCGAACGGAGGAAGACCGGCGACT
This sequence comes from Paenibacillus sp. GP183, assembly GCF_900104695.1. Classification (NCBI taxonomy): domain Bacteria; kingdom Bacillati; phylum Bacillota; class Bacilli; order Caryophanales; family Paenibacillaceae; genus Paenibacillus; species Paenibacillus sp. GP183. The sequence goes on along the minus strand of NZ_FNSW01000001.1, from coordinate 330,177 downwards.
TGTTGGGCTGTCGGATATACCGCAGGTTATGCTGGATGCTGTATTAGCGATTGAAGACAAGGATTTTTACAATCATTACGGAGTAGATCTCCGAGGTATCGTCAGAGCCGTCACTCAAAAGGTGCGAAACGAAGATGTGCAAACCGGGGGAAGCACCATTACCCAGCAGTTGGCCAGGCGGGTTTTTTTAACGCTGGACCGCGATGACGGCCGCAAGGCACGGGAGCTTCTGCTCGCACTGCGCATAGAGCGCGTGATGTCCAAAGATGAAATTATGCTGGCCTACTTAAACAAAATCCCTTATGGAAGCGGCTCTAGCGGCTACAATCTGTACGGGATTAAAGCTGCGGCCAAAGGACTATTTAACATCGATGATTTAAAACAATTAAATATTGCCCAAGCTGCATATTTAGCGGGTTTGCCTCAGCAGCCATCCAATTATTCAGCTTTTACCAGCAAACCGGAGTTTGATCCGGAAGGCTTCGGCAAAGCCGTTACAAGACAGCAGCTTGTTCTCAAGCGCATGCTCGAAGAGCAAAAAATTACTCAGGATCAGTATCAAGCCGCTTTAAAATTTGATTTGAAGGCATCGATGCCTGCTCCATCCCAAAAAGCTTATACCACTTATCCCTACCTGATGGTCGAAGTGGAACAACAGGCGGCGGAGATTATACTGAAACAGCAATATCCAAATGTAGATCCCCTAAAAAATGCAGCCGCTTATAAAGAGGCTTTAAAAGCCGTACAAAACCAGCTTCTTCGCGGTGGATATCAGGTGTATACAACCATTGATAAAACCTTATATGATTCCATGCATGACATTGCCGAGGAACCCAAGAACTTTGCTCCGGATGATCCCAAAAAAGGAATGGAACAAACTGGAGCCATTATGCTTGATAATAAGACAGGTGCCATTCTCGGGATGATTGAAGGCCGCGATTTTTTCAAAGAGCAGCTCAATCATGCGACTCAGGCGTACAGGCAGCCTGGTTCTACCATGAAACCCATCGCGGCATATATACCCGCCTTGGATAAAGGAGCTATTCAACCAGCAAGCGTTATCGATGATGTGCCCGTTATTTTGAAGGATGGCTCAAAAGGCTTTCATATTCCGGAGAACTGGGACAGCAAGTACCATGGCTTGGTTACAGCAAGAAGAGCACTCAATCAATCTTACAACATTCCGGCCATCAAGCTCTTTCTGGACAAAGTGGGCATTGATGAAGCTTGGAGTTTTGCCAAAAAACTAGGCATTACCTCGATTCAAAAAGAAGACTATTACGCGCAAACCGGAGTTATTGGAGGATTAAAATACGGGACTTCCGTGAAGGAATTGACCAATGCCTATGCGACGATTCCAAATCAAGGCGTTTTTAACAAATCGTATATGATCCGCAAAATAACCGACAGCAACGGAAAAATCATTTATGAGCACGAGCAAAAACCGTCTACGGTCTTTTCCGAGCAAACGGCCTATCTGATTACAGACATGATGAAAACCGTGATCAGCGACAGCAGCCAAGGAACAGCGACAGACCTGATGAAAAAGTTCAAATCCTATGGCAAGATCCAAATTTCAGGCAAAACAGGCTCAACCCAGGATGATGCTGACGCTTGGTTTATGGGCTACACACCCGATATAACCGTTGGCGTTTGGGTCGGCTATGATCAACCGATTAACAAGCTCAGCTCGAAGCTGAAGCAAACGCAGCATGCCAAAGACATCTGGGCATTAGTGATGAATATGGCTGTCGAGAAAAAGCCGGAGCTGTTTCCAAATAAAGCATTTAAAAAACCGGACGGGATCGTGGAAGCAACCGTATCCGATTTATCCGGAAAGCTGCCAAGTGAAATGACAACTCAAAGCGGTCACGCCGTAACCGATATTTTCAACAAAAAATATCTGCCTACGCAGCAAGACGATGTCATGGTAAATATGGGCATCATCTCATACAATGGCTTGAACTACATTGCTCAGCCTGGAACTCCGACGGAATTTGTTCAGCAAAAAATGGTCATAAAGAGGGAAAAACCCATTGGGGATCTACTGAAGGAATTGGATGTTCTCTTGAAAAAGCTTCCGGAAGACAAACGGAAACCGCTGGATAGCTACAAGCCCCTCGACTATGACAATGATGCGCCGTCCGAAACAGATCCGCGGGTGGAGGATGGAAAAGCCCCTAACTCTCCATCCACGATGGTTGCATCCAAGTCGGGCAATACGGCTATCATTACTTTTCAACCAAGTACAAATGAGGATGTCGTTGGATACCGCCTATATCGTTCTGACAATAACTCAGGTTTCCATTTGGTCGGGGGCAATGTGGTGCTTGCCGGAGCGGAACCTAAATTCACGGATCAGGTTCCACCTTCGACCGTGAATAGTTATTATGTAACTGCCGTTGATGTAGCTGGCAAGGAATCAAC